>JAEWOP010000078.1 GCA_023399635.1 Pseudomonadota bacterium | reverse complement strand
AGCAGCATCGCCTGGTTGCCGTCGAGCAGCGGATCCCACATCACGCCGTTGCGGCGCAGAAGATAGGCGAAGGTGCCCATGGCAGGATTGAACATGAAGAGCCAGAGCATGCCGGCAACCGCCGGGGCGACCGCATAGGGAACGATCATGAAGGTCCGGTAGAAGCCGCGGCCCCGCACCACAAGATCGGCCGCCGTTGCCAGGAAAAGCGCCGTGCCCATGGCCAGCACGGCGGTCGCCACGCTGAACACGACCGTGACCTGCAACGAGTGGAGGTAGTTCGCATCGTTGAAGATCGCAGCGAAGTTTGCGAAGCCGACAAAGGTGCTCCGGAGACCGAACGGATCCTCGCGCATGGCGGACTGATACAGCGCCTGGCTCGCCGGCCAAAAGAAGAAAATCACCGTCAGGATGATCTGCGGGGCGACCAGAAGATAGGGAAGTATCTTGTTGGGGAAGACCACGTTCTGCAAAGCGGGGGACCCTTCGGAAAACAAAAGTGCCGTCCGGACAGGCTGTCCGGACGGCATATCATGGCAAGCTTAGTTGCCAAGCGCCTGCTGGATGGCAGCGTTGCCGCGCTCCACGGCCTTGTCGAGAGCAGCCTGTGCGTCCTGCTGGCCAGAAAGCATGGCCTCGAACTCTTCGTTCATGATGTCGCGAACCTGCGGCAGGTTGACGAGACGAACGCCCTTGGAGTTCTCGGTCGGCTCCTTGCCCATCATCTGCTGGATCGGGGTTTCGCGACCCGGGTTCTTTTCATAGAAGCCCGACTCCTTGGTGGCGTTGTAGGCTTCCATGGTCACCGGCAGGTAGCCCGAGACCTGGTGCAGGCGAGACTGGATCTCGACCTGGGAGAGGAAGTTGAAGAATTCGGCAATGCCCTTGTATTCCTCATCCGACTTGCCGCCAAAGACCCAGAGGCTGGCGCCGCCAGGCGTGGTGTTCTGCGGACGGCCTTCACCTTCGTAGTACGGGAGCTGGCCGATGCCGTAGTTCATGCCGCTCTTGACGATATCGCCGAGGCCGCCGGAGGATTCGGTCAGGATGCCGCATTCGCCGGACAGGAACAGCTGCTTGGCTTCGGACGTACGGCCGCCGTAACGGAATACGCCTTCCTTGGCGAGGTCGGCGATCGACTGGAAGTGCTCGACGAAGAGCGGCGCGTTGAACTTCAGCTCGACATTGGTGTCGGCAAGGCCGTTCTCGTTCGTCGCATAGGACGTGTTGTTCCAGGCCGCGAAGTTTTCGGTCTGGATCCAGGTCAGCCAGGTCGAGGTGTAGCCGCATTCGGCAGCGCCGCTGGTCTTGATCTTGCGAGCGGCTTCCCAGACTTCCGGCCAGGTCTTCGGCGGGTTGTCTACGTCAAGGCCAGCCTTATCGAAGATGTCCTTGTTGTAATAGAGAATGGGCGACGAGGAGTTGTAGGGGAAGGACAGCATGGTGCCGTCGGGCTTGGAGTAATAGGCGACGATACCGGCCAGGTACTTCGACTTGTCGAACTCGTAGCCGCCCTTTTCCAGCACTTCCGCAACCGGCATGACTGCGCCTTCGGCGCCCATCATCACGCCCGTTCCGACGTCGAAGACCTGGATGATGGCCGGCGTCTGCTTGGCACGGAAGGCCGCAATGCCCGCGTTCAGCGTTTCAGGATAGGTGCCCTTGAAGACCGGAACGATCTTGTAGTCACTCTGCTTCTCGTTGAATTCTTTTGCCAGCGTATCAACAACTTCGTTGTTGGCGCCCGTCATCGCATGCCACCACTGGAGCTCAGTGACAGCCAAAGCGCTCGACGCCCAGAAAAGCGACAAGCTTGCAGCAGCTGCCGAGGCAGCAAGGATCTTCTTGGACATGTATTCCTCCCTGTATAACAGACGCGGCTTTCTGCGCGCCCCAGGCTCAATCGAAACCCATAGGATTTACGAAGCCTCAATTAGCTAGCGCAGAACTGCGCTCGTTGACAATGGAGAATCTGCTGCAGCACTTTCACATCCCTTTCGTTTCTTTTTCGAGTCGACCTTCGCCTGCTCATCTTAACCCTAGGATTCGACAGTTCCGGAGTACTCAGCCGCGTTGAGAACGGATAGTTGACAGGCTATCGCCGCCTCTCCATGGTGACGAAAACAGGAGAAAGGGAGACCTCATGACCTTCAAGAAGAGCCTTCTTGCGATTGCCGGCGTGCTCGCCGTCGGCGCCAGCGTCGCTATGGCCCAATCGCCCGCCTTCTTCCGCATCGGCACCGGCGGCACCGCCGGCACCTACTACCCGATCGGCGGCCTCATCGCGAACGCCATCTCCGGCTCGGCTGGCCAAGGGGTCGAGGGGCTGGTGGCGACGGCTGTTGCCTCCAACGGCTCGGTTGCCAACATCAACGCCATCCAGGGCGGCTCGATGGAATCCGGCTTCACCCAGTCGGACGTCGCCTACTGGGCCCATACCGGCACCGGCCTTTATGAAGGCAAGGGCAAGGTGGAAGACCTGCGACTGATCGCGACCCTTTATCCGGAGACGGTCCATGTGGTCGCCCGCAAGGATGCCGGCATCAACTCAATCGCGGATCTGAAGGGCAAGCGCGTGTCGATCGACGAGCCCGGCTCCGGCACGATCGTCGACGCCCGCATCGTCCTCGGCGCCTTTGGTCTGACGGAAGATGACATCCAGGCGGAACACCTGAAGCCGGGCCCGGCTGGCGATCTGCTGCGCGACGGAGGGCTGGATGCCTACTTCTTCGTCGGCGGCTATCCGACCGGCGCCGTTTCCGAACTTGCAACCTCGGCCGGCATCTCGCTCGTGCCGATCACCGGACCGGAAGTGGACAAGCTGATCGAGGAATACAGCTTCTTCTCCAAGGACACGGTTCCGGCCGAGACCTATCAGGGTGTAGGCGAGACCCCGACAATCGCGGTTGCCGCGCAATGGGTGACCAGCGCGAAGCAGTCCGATGATCTGGTCTACAACATCACGAAGGTGATGTGGAACGATGCCAGCCGCAAGGCCCTCGACGCCGGCCACGCCAAGGGCAAGATGATCACACTCGAGAACGCCACGACCAGCCTTGGCATTCCGCTCCATCCGGGTGCGGAGCGCTTCTACAAGGAAGCTGGCGTCCTGAAATAAGCAGGACGTTATCGGAGAAAGAGCGGCGGCCCGCCTCGAGCAGGTCGCCGTTTTCCGTTGATACGAAGACGACAGGGGAAGACGTCATGGCGGACACAGACAAAATCGCGCCCATGGAACTCGACGAGGCAAAGGCGCGCGAGCTCGAAGAACAATTCGATTCTGAGATCCGCTTCCGTCCGCTGGCACCACTTGCCGCACGTCTGGTGGGCGCTGCGCTGATCGCGCTGTCGATCTTCCACTATTATACCGCCGGATTCGGCCTGTTCTCGGAGGTCTTTCATCGCGGCATTCACCTCTCTTTTGTGCTCGGGTTGATCTTCCTGGTCTTCCCCTTCGCCAAGCGAGGCTATGACGAACCTGCACGTGCAAGCATGATCCGCCCGCTCGGCATCTCGCTGTTCGACTGGGCGCTCGCCATCGGCGCTGTCGTTGCAGTCCTGCATGTCCCATTCATCCCGCTGGACGACCTGGCGTTCCGGGTCGGCAATCCGACAACGACGGACGTGATCCTTGGCGGCATCCTGATCGTCGTGCTGCTTGAGGCCACGCGCCGCTCCGTCGGCTGGCCGCTGCCGATCATTGCGCTCCTCTTCATGGCCTATTCCCTTTATGGGCCAGCAATGCCCGGCATTCTCGTCCACCCGGGAGCAAGCGTTTCGCAGCTGATCAATCACCTCTACCTGACGTCACAAGGCATCTACGGCATCGCGCTCGGTGTCGTGGCAACCTATGTCTTCCACTTCGTCCTGTTCGGCGTGTTCGCCACCCGCATCGGCTTGGGGCAGCTCTTCCTCGACTGTGCAGCGTGGGTTGCAGGCCGCTTCGCCGGAGGACCGGCCAAGGTTTCGATCTTCGGCTCCGCGCTGTTCGGCATGATCTCCGGCTCATCTGTCGCCAATACCGTCACCGTGGGATCGCTGACGATCCCTGCCATGATCCGCATGGGCTACAAGCGCCAGTTCGCAGCTGCTGTGGAGGCCTCCTCCTCCACAGGCGGCCAGATCACGCCGCCGATCATGGGCGCGGCCGCCTTCCTGATGATCGAATTCCTAAACCTGCCCTATACGACGATCATACTGGCCGCGGTCGTGCCCGCCTTCATGCACTTTTTCGGGGTCCTAATCCAAGTGCACTTCGAGGCCAAGCGAACGGGCCTGCGCGGGATGACACGCGAGGAAATGCCGGACCTTGCGGAAGCCTTCAAGCGGGACTGGCCGACGGTCATCCCGCTCGTCGTGCTCGTCGGCATCCTGCTCTCAGGTTACACACCGTATCTTGCTGCCTTCTGGGGGATCACGCTCTGCGTGCTTGTCGGCCTCCTGAACCCCCGCCGCCGCATGTCGTTCACCGAGCTTTTCGAAGGCTTGCGCGACGGAGCGAAATACGCGCTTGCCGTCGGCGCGGCCGCCGCGACAGTCGGAATCATCGTCGGCGTCGTGACGCTGACCGGCGTCGGCTTCAAGCTCTACTACATCGTCACCTCAACGGCCGCGGACATGGCCGCTTTCGCCGGCACGATTGTGCCGGCCGCCTGGTTTGGGCCGACGACGCTGACGCTGCTCTTCACCCTGATCATGACCGGCATCGTCTGCATCCTCATGGGATGCGGTATTCCGACGACCGCGAACTACATCATCATGGCGACGATTGCTGCGCCAACGCTTGGCATGCTCGGGGTCGAGCCGATCGTCGCCCACTTCTTTGTCTTCTATTACGGGGTGCTCGCCGATATCACGCCACCGGTGGCGCTTGCAGCCTATGCGGCAGCGGGCATGGCGGGGTCCGACCCGTTCAAGACCGGAAACACCGCCTTCAGGCTTGGCCTCGGCAAGGTGCTGGTGCCCTTCGTCTTCGTGTTCTCGCCGTCGCTGCTGCTGGTGACCTCAGACTTCACCTGGACCAACTTCGCCATCGCCTTCATCGGGTGCACGCTCGGCATTACCTGCCTCGGCGCGGCCCTTTCCGGCTTCATGCTGGTGCGGACCAAGCCTTGGGAGAATCTTCTGTTGATCCTGGCGGCTATCCTGCTTGTGGTGCCGGAGGCACGCTCGTCGCTGATCGGCCTTGCCCTGATCGCGCCTGTCATGCTGCGCCAGTTCTCCGGCTACCGCGCCGGTCCGGTCGCAGTGTAGCGAATCGCGAACGAAGGACGTATCCTAGCTCCTCTCCGTGGCGGCATGACTGATCTGCCACGGTCAAACCATCTTGTTCGTTTCGGCGCGTTATTTTTCCACAGGGCGTTTGTCGGCTGTGGAGATCGGCTATTGTGAAGCCTTCTTTGCATCAGGTCGCTTTCTCCGCCGTATTCTCTTGTATGGTTCGCGCCGAAACCTAGACATCGACTGGACGACATGCAGGACGTAGCACGCAAGCTGACGGCGCTCAGCAACAAGGATGCCGAACCGCACTACCGCGAGGCACCAAACAACATCGAGGCGGAGCAGGCGCTGCTTGGCGCCATCCTCGTCAACAACGACGCCTACTACCGGGTGTCGGACTTCCTGAAGCCGCCGCACCTGTTCGAGCCGCTGCATCGCAGGATCTTCGAGGTCGCCGGCGATATCATCCGCATGGGCAAGACCGCCAACCCGGTCACCATGAAGACCTTCCTTCCAGCCGACGAGAAGGTTGGCGACCTGACGGTGGCGCAATATCTCGCCCGCCTTGCGGCCGAAGCGGTTTCGATCATCAACGCGGAAGACTATGGTCGCGCGATCTACGATCTGGCGCTACGGCGTGCGCTGATCACCATCGGCGAGGACATGGTCAACATCGCCTATGACGCGCCGCTCGACATGCCGCCGCAGACGCAGATTGAGGATACCGAGCGGCGCCTCTTCGAGCTGGCCGAAACCGGCCGCTACGACGGGGGCTTTCAGTCGTTCAACGATGCCGTTGCGCTCGCCATCGACATGGCAGGTGCGGCCTTCGAGCGAGACGGACAGCTCTCCGGCATCTCGACTGGCATCATGTCGCTCGACGCCAAGATGGGCGGCCTGCAGCGCTCCGACTTGATCGTGCTCGCCGGGCGCCCGGGCATGGGCAAGAAATCGCTCGCCACCAACATCGCCTACAACATCGCCGCGGCCTATGAGCCCGAGGTTC
This sequence comes from Pseudomonadota bacterium, assembly GCA_023399635.1. Taxonomy (GTDB): domain Bacteria; phylum Pseudomonadota; class Alphaproteobacteria; order Rhizobiales; family Rhizobiaceae; genus Neorhizobium. Next base: position 7,187 of record JAEWOP010000078.1, on the reverse strand, counting down.
AGCCGGACGGTTCCTTCAAGGCCAAGAACGGGGGCGTCGTCGGCTTCTACTCGCTCGAAATGTCCTCCGAGCAGCTCGCGACCCGTATCATCTCGGAGCAGACGGAAGTCTCCTCCTCCAAGATCCGCCGCGGCGACATCACCGAAGCCGACTTCGAGAAGCTTGTCGCCTGCTCCCAGATGATGCAGAAGGTGCCGCTCTTCATCGACCAGACGGGTGGTATCTCCATTGCTCAACTTTCGGCGCGTGCCCGCCGCCTGAAGCGTCAGCGCGGCCTCGACTGCCTGGTGGTCGACTATATTCAGCTGATGACGGGATCCGGCAAGTCCGGCGAAAACCGCGTGCAGGAAATCACCCAGATCACGACGGGCCTCAAGGCGCTGGGCAAGGAACTGAACGTGCCGATCATTGCCCTCTCGCAGCTTTCGCGTCAGGTGGAAAGCCGGGAAGACAAGCGGCCCCAGCTTTCCGACCTTCGCGAATCCGGCTCCATCGAACAGGACGCCGACGTCGTGCTCTTCGTGTTCCGTGAGGAATACTACGTGAAGAACATGGAGCCCCGCGACATTTCCGATCCGAAATATCCAGAATGGGAACAGCACTTCGAGAAGGTCAAGGGCACGGCTGATGTGATCATCGCCAAGCAGCGTCACGGGCCGACTGGCACCGTGAAGCTTGCATTCCAGTCGGAGTTCACGCGCTTTACGGATCTCGCCGATCCAAGCTTCACGCAATACGAAGAACACTAGGCGTGTGAGCGGAGGCTATTTTCGTGGACATTCGATCGCCCACGGGCTAGCCCTCCAGCCAAACCTGCCCTGCGGGCAACCCTTGCCTCCAGCCTAGCGTGAGCCTCATGAACGATTCTGACGTGTCTGCCGATCTTGCCGAGGATTTCGATATCGCTCCGGTGCGGTTGACAGTGGACCTGCAGGCCCTTGCTGAAAACTGGCAGGAGATGGCAGGTCGCTCGGGAAGTGCAAGGACTGCCGCCGTCGTCAAGGCAGATGCCTACGGGCTCGGCCTCGAAGACTGCGGCACGACGCTCTACGAAGCCGGAGCCAGAGACTTCTTCGTCGCCGTCGTCCAGGAGGGTGTGACGTTGCGGGCTTACGCGCCCGACGCCCGCATCTTCGTGCTTTCCGGCATCTGGCCTGGCCAGGAACGGATGTTCTTCGACAACGACCTTGTGCCTGTGCTGGCCTCGGAAGAGCAGCTCGCCTTCTGGATGAGCGTGATTGCCGAACGCGGCGATTACCCGTGTGCGCTTCAGGTGGACACCGGGTTCAACCGGCTTGGACTGCCACTTGAGGATGCGCTGGCACTGGCGCAGGACGTGTCGCGTCCAGCAAGCTTTTCACCCGTGCTGGTTCTGTCGCACCTGCATAGTGGCGACACCCCCTCCTCGCCCAGCAACGCGCAGCAATTGCAGGCCTTCCGACAGGTTAGCGCGGCCTTTGAAGGCATAGAGTCGAGTCTCTCTGCTTCTGCGGGTATTTTCCTCGGGCCCGACTATCACTTCGATCTGACCCGGCCCGGCATCTCCCTCTATGGCGGCGAAGCTGTGAATGGGCTTGCGCCACTGCGTATAGTCGCGACAGCCGAGGCTCGCATCTTGCAGATTCGCGAAGCCAGGCAAGGCGACACCGTCAGCTACGGCGCAACCCACAGGCTTTCGCGATCCAGCCGGCTCGCGATTGCTTCCGTCGGCTATGCCGACGGCTACCTTCGCGCGCTTTCAGGTTCGGGCGTGCCTTTACGCGGCGGCGATGCGCCCGGTGCATTCGGGTTCGTTGCCGGACATCGCGTGCCGGTCGTGGGACGCATCACTATGGACCTGACGATCTTCGACGTGACCGATATTCCGGCCAGTGGCGTGCGTGCCGGCGACTACATCGAACTCTTCGGCGCCAACATCGCTCTGGACGAGGTCGCCCGCACGGCGGGCACGATCGGCTACGAAATGCTGACCAGTCTCGGCCTGCGCTACGAACGGAAATATCTGCAGGCGGAATAGTACCCTCCCCCTTGCCTTGATCACGCTGCAGGCTTATGCAGATCTTGTTCCGCATTCGTTCTCTTTTCGCGGATCCAGACAAGGCAGCACCTGATCCATGGCGAAAGCGAAAACCCAATTCATCTGCCAGAATTGCGGCACCGTGCACAGCCGCTGGGCCGGCAAATGCGATGGCTGCGGCGAGTGGAACACGATCGTCGAGGAAGATCCGATGGGCGGCATCGGCGGCGGTCCCGGCAAGGCGCCCAAGAAGGGCCGCGCCGTGGCGCTGACCACCCTTTCCGGCGAGACCGAGGAAGCGCCCCGTATCCATACGGGTATTTCGGAACTCGACCGTGCAACGGGTGGCGGCTTCGTCCGCGGCTCGGCGGTTCTGATCGGCGGCGATCCCGGCATTGGTAAGTCCACGCTCCTGATGCAAGCCGCGGCAGCGTTGTCGCGCCGTGGCCACAGGATCATCTATGTCTCGGGGGAAGAGGCCGTCGCGCAGGTTCGGTTGCGAGCGCAGCGGCTCGATGCGGCGGACACCGAGGTGCTGCTGGCTGCAGAAACCAATGTCGAGGATATTCTGGCCACGCTTGCCGAGGGCAATCGGCCCGACCTTGTGATCATCGATTCGATCCAGACGCTGTGGAGCGACACAGCGGATTCTGCACCTGGAACCGTTACCCAGGTGCGAACGGGCGTCCAGGCGATGATCCGTTTCGCCAAGCAGACAGGTGCCGCCATGGTGCTTGTCGGACATGTAACGAAGGAAGGGCAGATCGCCGGCCCTCGTGTCGTCGAGCACATGGTCGACGCCGTTCTCTACTTCGAGGGCGACCGTGGCCACCAGTACCGGATCCTGCGCACGGTCAAGAACCGCTTTGGCCCCACCGACGAGATCGGCGTTTTCGAGATGTCCGACAAGGGGTTGCGGGAGGTAACCAATCCATCCGAACTCTTCCTCGGCGAGCGCAATGCGAAATCCCCGGGCGCTGCCGTCTTTGCCGGCATGGAGGGGACACGACCCGTGCTTGTGGAAGTACAGGCACTGGTCGCGCCGACGTCACTTGGTACGCCGCGGAGGGCGGTGGTCGGTTGGGACTCAGCGCGGCTTTCCATGATCCTCGCCGTGCTGGAGGCCCATTGCGGCGTCCGGTTCGGCCAGCACGACGTCTACCTCAATGTCGCGGGCGGCTATCGCATTTCCGAGCCGGCTGCCGATCTTGCCGTCGCTTCCGCACTCGTCTCGTCGCTCGCCGGCGTCGCGCTTCCAACCGATTCCGTCTATTTCGGGGAGATCAGCCTGTCGGGCGCCGTCCGTCCGGTGTCGCAGACGGCCCAGCGGCTGAAGGAAGCGGAAAAGCTTGGCTTTGCGGGTGCAATGTTGCCATCAAGTTCCGCCGATCTGCCAAAATCCGCAAGCCGCTGGACAGAGGTCGAGGATCTGCCGGATCTGGTTAGCCGCATCGCCGGCTCGGCGTCAAAGCTTGGAAAGTCGCAGGAAGATGATTGATCTTCCGTTACCCGCACCGCTGTTGTAAGAGACTGCCGGAATGCGGGGGCCGCGGCGAGAGCGGCCGAGTCTTGGAGTACATCTTACATGCCCATCACGATCTTCGACGGCATCGTCATCGGCGTTACGCTGTTTTCCGCCGTGCTGGCCATGGTCCGCGGCTTTTCGCGTGAAGTCCTGTCGATCGCCAGCTGGGTCGGCTCAGTGGCAGCCGCCTATTACCTCTATCCGCTGCTCCTGCCTATGCGCAGAACTATACAACCGACGACCGGATTGCGATTGCCGCCTCAGCCGGCATCATCTTCATCGTCGCGCTGATCCTCATCTCCTTCATCACCTCGCGTATTGCCGACTTCATCATCGACAGCCGGATCGGAGCGCTGGACCGCACGCTGGGCTTCCTGTTCGGTGCCGCCCGCGGCATCCTGCTGCTGGTGGTTGCCGTTGCCTTCTGGAACTGGCTGGTGGACGTACGCTCGCAGCCCGAGTGGGTCCGTGACGCCAAGTCGAAGCCCTTCCTCGACACGCTCGTGGGTCGCCTGGAAGCCATCCTGCCGGAAGACATCGAACCGCAAATCCGCGCGCGCATCACCGGCCAGGAGGAGCCAGCGAGCGATGGCGCTCCGACTCAAGGTCAACCTCCGGCCGAAAGCGCTCCGGCAGAAGATGCACCTGCGACAAATAATTGACGTTTTGTTGCGCTTGATGCGCGGCCAGGCATCACCATTTGTGTTATCATTCGTGAGTTCACAGGAACGGGTTTACAGCGGGCATGACCTTCCGCTGGCCCTTTTCTTTTTTCCGAAAGGCAAGGGCCCGTAGATGAACCAGCTGGTTTCTCAGACGATCGCGGATGAGCTTGATGGTGACACGCTCCACGAGGAATGTGGGGTATTTGGCATCCTGGGGCATCCGGATGCAGCCACACTGACTGCCCTTGGCCTTCATGCCCTTCAGCATCGTGGACAGGAAGCAGCCGGGATCGTTTCCTTCGATGGAACGCGCTTCCATTCTGAGCGCCGCATGGGCCTGGTCGGCGACCACTATACAGATCCGACAATGCTGGCAAAGCTGCCCGGCACCATCTCCATCGGCCATGTGCGCTATTCCACCACGGGCGAAGTGGCGCTCCGCAACGTCCAGCCGCTGTTTGCCGAGCTGGAAGTCGGCGGCATCGCGGTTGCACACAACGGCAACTTTACCAATGGCCTGACCTTGCGCCGACAGCTGATCGCCGGCGGCGCGATCTGTCAGTCCACTTCGGACACCGAAGTGGTTCTGCACCTCATTGCCCGCTCCCGCTACTCGTCCACGGCTGACCGGTTCATCGACGCGATCCGGCAGATGGAAGGCGGGTATTCAATGCTCGCAATGACCCGGACAAAGCTGATCGCCGCCCGCGACCCCACCGGCATCCGTCCCCTCGTCATGGGTGAGCTCGACGGCAAGCCGATCTTCTGCTCCGAAACCTGTGCGCTCGACATCATCGGTGCAAAATATGTTCGTGACGTCGAAAACGGCGAAGTCATCATCTGCGAGATCCAGCCGGACGGCTCGGTCCAGATCGATGCCCGTAAGGCCGGCAACCAGCAGCCTGAGCGCCTCTGCCTGTTCGAGTACGTCTATTTTGCCCGGCCGGATTCGGTGGTCGGTGGCCGCAGCGTCTATGTTGCGCGCAAGAACATGGGCATCAACCTTGCCAAGGAAGCACCGGTAGAGGCGGATGTGGTGGTTCCAGTCCCTGATGGAGGGACGCCGGCGGCTCTCGGCTTTGCCCAGGAGAGTGGCATCCCCTTCGAATACGGCATTATCCGCAACCACTATGTCGGCCGGACCTTCATCGAGCCGACCCAGCAGATTCGTGCCTTCGGCGTGAAGCTGAAGCACTCGGCCAACCGCGCCATGATCCAAGGCAAGCGGGTGGTTCTGGTTGACGATTCGATCGTGCGCGGGACGACCTCGCTGAAAATCGTACAGATGATCCGTGAGGCGGGAGCGAAGGAAGTGCATATCCGCGTTGCCAGCCCGATGATCTACTACCCGGATTTCTACGGCATCGACACCCCCGACGCCGACAAGCTGCTCGCCAACCAGTATGACAGCCTGAAAGCGATGTGCGACTATATTGGCGCCGATTCCCTTGAGTTTCTTTCGATCGATGGCCTTTATCGCGCCGTCGGCGGCGAGGCGCGCAATCCGGCGCGTCCTCAATTTACCGACCATTACTTCACCGGCGATTACCCTACCCGGCTTCTCGACAAGAACGGCGAGGCCATGGGCAACAAGATCTCTGTGCTCGCCAGCAACGGCTGAGCCGGGGGTCCGACGCACCGGATGGCAAGGAAGCAGCGAGAGGAAATCGTCTCCTGGTACCAGAAGCCTGAGCCTGAGATATGCCCTCTATGCGGCCGCTTGATCCCTGAGGATCAGCGCGACGAGCATCATCTCGTGCCCAAGAGCCGCGGTGGACGGCAGACGCAGGCGCTTCATCGCATCTGCCACCGGCAGATCCATGCGCTCTTCAGCGAGGCGGAACTGGAGAAATCCTATGCCACGGTGGAGGCGCTTCTTGAGCATGAAGAAATCCGGAAGTTCGCACGCTGGGTCGCGAAGAAGCCGCCCGGCTTCCTTGATGGGACCAAGCGCAGCAACCGGCGCCGCTAGACCAGTTTTTCGTTCTACAACTTGAATCGCAACTGATCCGGTTTGCACCTGCTGCGTCACTGGAGCACTTGCGCGTGCGAGGTCGCTGTGACAATTCTCCCGCGAACTTGCAGACCATCGCGCAGCTTCCAAGCCGTGCACAACGGAAAGAAACCATGACCATCGACTTGAAGGACAGGATCGCAGTCGTTACCGGCGCCTCGCGCGGGATCGGCTACTTCACCGCGCTGGAACTCGCCAAGGCGGGGGCGCATGTGATCGCCTGCGCTCGAACGGTCGGCGGGCTGGAGGAACTGGATGATGCCATCCAGGCCGCGGGGGGCTCGGCGACGCTTGTCCCCTTCGACCTGACGGACATGGGCGCAATCGACCGCCTGGGTGCCTCCATCCACGAGCGTTGGGGCAAACTGGACATCCTCGTTGCCAATGCCGGTATCCTCGGCGTCATCTCCCCGATCGGTCATATCGAGGCGAAGGTTTTCGAGAAGGTCATGCTGACGAACGTCACTGCCACCTGGCGGCTGATCCGCTCGGTGGAGCCGCTGCTGTTGAAGTCGGACGCCGGGCGGGCCCTGATCCTGTCTTCCGGAGCCGCTCACAAGTGCCGTCCTTTCTGGAGCGCCTACTCCGCATCCAAGGCTGCCGTGGAGGCGCTGGCCCGCACCTGGTCCGCCGAGCAGCAGCAGAAGCCTCTGCGTGTGAACTCGATTGACCCGGGCGTCACCCGAACTGCAATGCGCGCCCAGGCGATGCCAGGTGAAGACCCCTCCACACTGCCGCATCCGTCCGAGGTGGCAAAATCGATCCTGCACCTGGCTTCTCCGGAGATGCAAGAAACTGGTCGGTTGTTCGTCGTACGCGACAACAAGTTCGTCGATTACCGGATGCCAGACTAGGCAACCGCACCTGCTGAAGGCTTCTCCTGCGGGCTTGACCCCTTGCCTCAGCCAAGCCATAACTTGCCGCATGAAAACGGCGATTTCCATTTGCGGGATCATTATTCGCTAG
>JAEWOP010000066.1 GCA_023399635.1 Pseudomonadota bacterium | reverse complement strand
CGGCAGGCGGCGCGCCCTCTGCAGGAGCGGGCGGAGCCGCGTGCGTCGATGGAGCAGGCGCTGGCGCGGCAGCTGGATCTGCCGATGGCTGAGCCTCCTGCGTGGCCGGCGCCGCATCGCCAGCCGGCGGCGTCGCGGTCTGCTCCGCTGGCGGCGCTGTTGTGCGACCCCAAATTTCCGCCAACCCCCAGGCCACTGCCAATAGAACAAGGGCCGCAATCAGCACTTTGAGAACAGGGAAGCCGGCGCGACCTTGCCTTGCTTCCGTGGCGCTCATCGGCACTTCTGCAGGAGAACCCAGGGGGGTGGGACGCCCTGTACCATCACGAGGCGAATTTGGATCAGTGGGGCTTTTCATGTGATGTCGCTCCTATTCACGGCCTGGCGGCCCGAAGTTCGATTATGGAACGAATTTCACACCTCGAAGTTCCGTGCCTTAGTATCCCGTCTTGCGGTCCACCAGATGCTCAAGCGGCTGACCGCCCTCAAACCGGTCGATCTGCCGCTCGACCTGGCGGAAAAGTGCCCGCATGTCGGAAGCGGAGGCGGCGTGCGGCGTGATGATCACATTCTCCCGCGTCCAAAAGGGCCCTTCCGCGGGATGCGGCTCGCTTTCGAAGACGTCGAGCGAGGCTCCGCGCAGGGTGCCATCCTGCAGAGCGGCAAGTAGATCCGTCTCCACCTGACTGCCGCCGCGACCGGCATTGATGAAGACGGGGCTGCCCAGCGCACCGCCTTTGCGCAGTTTGCCGAAAAGCCTCCGGTCAAATATCCCGCGGGTATCCGCCGTGAGTGGCAGGAGCCCGACCAATATATCCGTGCGCGAAAGAAAGGCGTCCAGCTCCGAGCCTTCGAAAGTTTCAATCCCGTCCAGCACCTTCTTCGTCCGCGACCAGCCAACGACGTTGAAGCCCATCATCTTCAGCTTGATCGCAGAATCCTGCCCAAGCACTCCGAGGCCCATGATGCCAACAGTTACATCGCGTGCCTCCGGCTGCGGCAGCTCCCGCCAGAGACGCTCACGCTGCTGCCTGGAGTAGGCCGGCACCTGGCGCAGGTGGCTCAGGCACTGCAGTACGACCCATTCACTCATTCGAGTGGTCAGGCTTTCGTCCACGAAGCGAACGATTGGGAGATCCGGCAGGCCGTCAATCGCCAGCAGGTGGTCGACGCCAGCCCCGCCGGAGAAAAGTACCTTCAGATTTGGAGCGCGATGGAAGAGATCCGGATCCGGCTTCCAGACAACCGCATAGTGGGCTAACGACAGGTCACGATCCTTATCGGCGGCCTGCAGCACAACGCGCTCCCGGAAAGCCTCCTGAAGGGCGGCCTCCATCTCCTGGCGTCCAAATTTCAGATCAACAACGACGGCACCTGCGGCAGGAGACATTCTATTCCTCGGCTTAGTGACTGATGGCGGCGGTCTCGACCGCCTCGAGATTGAAGGCGGCTGCCATGAGGGCCTTCGTGTAGTCCTGCTGTGGGGCCTGGAAGATCTGCGCTGCCGGCCCCTCCTCGACGACCTTGCCGGCCCGCATGACAATTACCTGGTTGGCGAGCGCTTTCACCACCTTCAGATCGTGACTGATGAACAGATAGGCGAGTTCGTGCTTCCGCTGCAGGTCGCGCAGGAGATCAACGACCTGGGCTTGCACGGTCATATCCAACGCCGAAGTTGGTTCGTCGAGCATCACGAAACGGGGTTTCAGTACCATTGCGCGAGCGATAGCGATCCGCTGCCTCTGGCCGCCGGAGAATTCGTGCGGGTAACGCCAGCGCGTCTGTGGATCAAGGCCCACTTCCGTCAGCGCCCAGCAGACACGCTCGTCGCGCTCATCCGCAGAGAGTGCTCGTTCATGCACCTTCAGACCTTCAGCGATGATCTCCCCTACCGACATGCGGGGGCTGAGAGAACCGAACGGGTCCTGGAAGACGACCTGCAGGCGGTCGCGCAGGGGACGCATCTGCTTGAAGCTGAACTTACCGATGTCGTTGCCTATGAAGGCGATCCGTCCTTGCGACGAGATCAACCTTGCAAGTGCAAGGCCAAGCGTTGTCTTGCCCGACCCAGACTCGCCAACAACGCCCAGTGTCTCGCCGGCCCGCAGGGAAAGCGTGACCCCGTCAACCGCCTTCACGTGGTCCACAACCTTGCGCAGGAAACCTGCCTTGATGGGGAACCAGACGCGGATGTCCTGCCCTTCCATCACCAGCGGCTTGCTTGGATCGGCAGTCGGCGGCTCACCGCGCGGTTCCGAATTCAGCAGGTGACGCGTGTATTCGTGCTGTGGGTTGACGAAGACGTCTTCGACACTGCCGCTTTCGACTATCTTGCCCTTGGTCATCACGCAGACGCGGTCTGCAAATTTGCGGACGATGCCGAGGTCGTGCGTGATGAACAGCATGGACATTCCATGCTCGCCTTTCAGCCGGCGGAGCAATTCCAGGATCTGCGCCTGAACAGTGACGTCGAGCGCCGTGGTCGGCTCGTCGGCGATCAGCAGCTTGGGACGGTTTGCCAGCGCCATTGCGATCATCACGCGCTGCCGCTGGCCGCCGGAGAGCTGGTGCGGATATGCCTGCAGACGCTTTTCAGGTTCACGGATGCCCACCTGGTTCAGCAGTTCCAAGATGCGCAACCGTGCTGCCTGCCCCGTTATCCCCTGGTGCAGATCCAGGATTTCCCCGATCTGCTTCTCGATCGTGTGGAGCGGATTGAGCGACGTCATCGGCTCCTGAAAGATCATGGTGATGTCATTGCCGCGGACCTGCCGCAGCGTCTGGTCTCCAGCTTTCAGGAGATCGCGTTCGCCGAACAAAATCTCTCCGGACGGGTGGCTTGCGGCTGGATAAGGCAGAAGCCGCAGAATCGAATTGGCGGTCACGGATTTGCCGGACCCCGATTCCCCGACGAGCGCCAGGACCTCGCCGGGCAAGATATCGAAGGACACGCCGTCCACTGCCAGCGAGCTTGTGCCACCCTGGCGGAAGGCCACTGACAGATCGCGAACGGAAAGAAGCGGTTCAGTCATCGGCTCATCCGAACGTCTTGCGAGGATCGAAGGCATCGCGAACCGCCTCCCCTACGAAAATCAGCAGTGACAGCATGATCGACATGGTGAAGAAAGCAGTCAGGCCGAGCCAGGGTGCCTGGAGGTTGTTTTTCCCCTGAGCGATCATTTCGCCGAGTGAGGGCGAGCCGGGGGGCATGCCGAAGCCGAGGAAGTCAAGCGATGTCAGCGTCGCGATCGATCCGGAGAGAATGAAGGGCAGGAAGGTCAGGGTTGCGACCATGGCATTGGGCAAGAGGTGGCGGAACATGATGGTCCAGTTGCCGACCCCAAGCGCACGTGCCGCGTTGACGTATTCGAAGTTTCTCGCCCGCAGGAATTCTGCCCGCACAATCCCTACAAAGCCTACCCAGGAA
>JAEWOP010000030.1 GCA_023399635.1 Pseudomonadota bacterium | reverse complement strand
ATTCACGATCGCGAACCGTGCTTATCGAGAACTCGTTGGGCGAGACGATCTCGTGGGGAAGTCGGTGCGGGATGCCTTGCCGGACCTGACAGGACAAGGTTTCTTTGAGCTTCTGGATGAGGTCTACAAAACCGGCAGCGCATATTCCGCCAACGCTGCAAAGGTCGCCCTTCGTCGAGGAACTGAGGACAATCTGGAGGAACGGTATCTGGATTTCGTTTATCAACCGATCCGCGACCGCTCTGGAGCAGTCACTGGCATTTTCGTGCAAGGCCATGATGTCACAGGCCTGCGCGAAGCGCAGGAGGCGGCAAAAGAGAATGAGAATCGCTTCCGCACCCTTGCCCAATCGCTCCCCAATCAGGTCTGGACTGCAAAGCCCAATGGCGAAGTCGAGTGGTGCAACGATCAGGTTTATCGCTATAGCGGGCTCGACAGCCTGTACTTCGATTCCGCTACACGCTCGGTCATGATCCATCCTGAGGAACAGGATGCCGTTAGTAAGAACTGGCAGCATTCGCTCCGGACTGGCCAGCAGTTCGAGATGGAGATGCGGCTGCGGCGGCATGATGGTCAGTTCTGTTGGTTCATCAGCCGCGCCGTCCCCATCAAGAATAGCGATGGCGACATCATCCTCTGGGTTGCTACCAATACCGACATCGAGGAGCAGAAAAAGACCGAGTCACATCTTGAATATCTGGCAGAGTCTCTTGGCCAGACCGTGGAAGCTCGCACGATTGAGCTGGAGCGGACGCAGGAGGTCTTGCGCCAGAGTCAGAAGATGGAAGCGATTGGCAACCTCGCCGGCGGGATTGCACACGACTTCAATAACCTGCTGCAGGTGATCACCGGAAACCTGCAGCTCTTGAACCGGGATATCGCCGGGAACGAAGCCGCAGAGCGGCGGGTGAGTGGAGCGCTTGCAGGTGCTGCTCGCGGTGCGCGCCTTGCCTCGCAGTTGCTATCCTTTGGCCGGCGCCAGCCGCTCGAGCCGAAGGTCATCAATCTCAGCCGCCTGATCCGCGAGATGGACCACCTCCTGCGCCGAAGCCTCGGCGAAGCGATTGAGATCGACACCATTGTCGGCGGCGGCTTGTGGAACACGCATGTGGACCCAAGCAATGTCGAGAACGCACTGCTCAACCTGGCCATCAATGCGCGCGATGCCATGGCAGGGCAGGGCAAGCTCACTGTGGAGCTTGGCAACGCCTTCCTAGACGACCAGTATGTGCGTGGCAATGCCTTGGACGTGAAGCCCGGTCAGTACGTGATGCTGGCTGTCACCGATACCGGCACAGGCATGACGCCAGACGTGCTGGAGAAGGTCTTCGATCCCTTCTTCACGACAAAACCCGATGGCAAGGGAACCGGACTCGGCCTTTCCATGGTCTATGGGTTCGTCAAGCAATCCGGCGGGCACATCAAGATCTACAGCGAGCCGGGGAACGGTACGACCGTGCGGATCTATCTGCCACGCTCCATGGAAGACGAAGATGTTGTAAGCGACAGCCTGATCGGCGCAGTCACCGGCGGATCGGAAACGGTGCTTGTTGTTGAAGATGACGAGGCTGTTCGCGAGGTCACCGTCAGCCTCCTGAGCGAACTCGGCTACAAGGTGCTGAAGGCCAAGGATGCAGACAGCGCGCTTGCCATCATTGAAAGTGGCGTTGCGATTGATTTGCTTTTCACCGATGTGGTCATGCCCGGCCGCCTGAAGAGCCGTGATCTTGCGCGCAAGGCAAAGGAGCGGTTGCCAATGCTCGGCGTGCTGTTTACCTCCGGTTATACTGAAAATTCGATTGTCCATGGCGGCCGGCTTGACCCCGGCGTCAATCTCTTGAGCAAGCCCTACACCCGTGAAGCGCTTGCTCGGAAAATCCGGCAGGTCCTGGAGCAGGTGAAGGATCAGTTTGCCTTGCAACCCCTTCCGGCGTCACAAGTCGGCGCGCCGGCAAGCGAGGCGCAGCAACTGCCCATCACTGTTCTTCTTTGCGAGGACGAGGCGTTGATCCGTATCTCGACGGCTGATTTTCTGCAGGATGCAGGCATGAACGTCGTTGAGGCCGGAACGAGTGCGGAGGCCATTGAAGCTGCGCAAAGCCATCCGATCGACATTCTGGTCACGGATGTTCACCTACCAGATATGAGCGGGCTGGACCTGATCCTGAAGCTGCGTGAGACACTGCCGCGGCTACCGGTTGTATTTGCAACCGGAGACAGGGCGGTTCCCGGTTCGGAGGTTCTGGAGAAGACTGCGCTGATCACCAAGCCCTATGATTACGACCTGCTTGCCACGCGCATTCGCTCGATGGTGACGCCGCGTTCTTAGCTGTTGATCTCGATCATGAGCATCAACCAATGCTCATGATCGAGAACTTCAAGCAGACAGCAGGCAAGGGAGCAAGTGTCCATGCCATCCTTTATGCTGCGACGGACGGCTAGATTTTGCCGCCTGTTTCCTGGATCATCCTGGTCAGGCTTCCCGTGGCCGGGAAGAGCGGGATCAGGCAGGCCTGCAGCGCGTGGTAGATGTCGCCCTTGCCGGGGAACAGGGTTTGCGCCGGCACGAGATCTTCCGTCAGTTCCTCATGCCAGCCCCCGTTGCGGTGATCGATGAATCGATTGGCGATGGTGCTCCAGACCAGCCGGTAGGTGTCTTCGTAGAAGTCGTCTGCCGGTAGGTGCTCGTTGAGGAAGTGCGCGGCTCCCACCGCTTCACACATCGGCCACCAGAGCTTGTTCGACCTGGCAGGCTTGTCGTCCCAGTCGAGCGTGTAGAAGAAGCCGCCCCTCTGCTTGTCCCACCCCAGTGACATGGCCTGGACGAAGAGCGCCTTGGCAGCATCCGGCATCCAGGCGTGGCTCTTGCCGCCGAGCGACCACAGTTGCAGCAGCAGGCGCGACCACTCCAGCCAATGCCCGGGCGTGGTGCCGGCGGGGCGGAACATCTCGTTCGGGTGGTAGTAGTCGCGATCGACCTGCCAGTCCGCGTCGAAGTGTTCTGCAACCCTGAAACCCACGCTGCCGGCGCAGCGGCGGATCACCAGGTCTGCAATCCGCTCCGCCCTCTCAAGATAATGTCTCTCGCCGGTGACTTCGAAGGCAGCCATCAGCGCCTCCGTCAGATGCATATTAGAGTTCTGGCCACGGTAGCGCCCGCCATCGATCGGTGACCAGTCGCTCTCGAATTCCTCCGCGATCGCCCCGTGCTGCTCCTCCCAGAAGCGCGCGTCGATGATTTCGGTGATGTCGGCGAGCATCTGGTGGGCGAGGGGATGGCCCACCGACTTTGCGGACGACGCAGCCAGGAGCACGAAGGCATGGCCATAGCCCTGCTTCGTCGCATCCACCGGACCATCATCGTTCAACGACCAGGTATACCCACCGTTTACCTGATCGCGGTGGTGGTTCCAGAGATAGCGCATCCCGTGGTCGATCATCTCGCCAGCTCCGGGACGGCCCAGCAGATAGCCGATCGAAAAGCAGTGAACCATGCGGGCGGAGGTATGGATGCCTCTGACGGCATTTTGTGGAGCGAGGGGTGCTCCCTCCGCGTCGAGTTCATGGAAGCCGCCTGCCGGGTTGACGGCACGGTACTGGAAGAAGTCCATCAGTTCATCCGCCTGGCGTATCAGCCATTGGCGGTGGTAGTCGCGCTTGGTCCATGTCCGTGGCATTGAACCCTCGTCGCCCATGAAACTCCTCCGAAACTCAATGATTTAGAACACAGCATATATCGCGGGCAGGCGAGGCTGTCATGGCGTTTGTGTGTCGGGTAAACACCCCTTAGCGTTTGACATAAAGATATGTTTATGCGCTTATGGCGCAAACCGGTAAAGGAGATGTCCATGTTCGACGAGCTGTTCGGCCCGGAGGCTGCGCCACGCGACGGCAAGGAAGTACTCGCTGCACTGCAGGCGGCAGCACGCGAACGGATCCTGATCATCGACGGGGCGATGGGCACGCAGATCCAGGGATTGGGATTTGACGAAGACCATTTTCGGGGTGACCGTTTTGCCGGCTGTGCCTGTCACCAGCAGGGCAACAACGACCTCCTGATCCTGACGCAGCCGCAGGCGATCGAAGACATCCACTATCGCTATGCCATGGCGGGTGCGGACATACTCGAGACGAATACCTTCTCCTCGACCCGCATCGCCCAGGCAGACTACCAGATGGAGAGTGCCGTCTATGACCTCAACCGGGATGGGGCGAGGCTTGCGCGCCGTGCTGCCCTCAGGGCGGAGAAGGAGGATGGCAAGCGACGGTTCGTTGCGGGCGCGATCGGCCCCACCAACCGCACGGCCTCCATTTCGCCCGACGTCAACAATCCCGGCTATCGCGCAGTCTCCTTCGACGACCTGCGGATTGCCTATGGCGAACAGATCGACGGACTGATCGACGGCGGTGCTGACATCATCCTGATTGAGACAATATTCGATACGTTGAATGCCAAGGCGGCCATCTTCGCCTGTGAGGAGCGCTTCCTGGAGAAGGGCATCCGTCTGCCGGTGATGATCTCCGGCACGATCACCGACCTGTCAGGACGCACCCTGTCCGGCCAGACGCCGTCCGCCTTCTGGTATTCGGTGCGGCACGCCAATCCCTTCACGATCGGGCTTAACTGCGCGCTCGGTGCCGATGCCATGCTACCGCACCTGCAGGAGCTTTCGGGTGTCGCCGATACCTTTATCTGCGCTTACCCGAACGCCGGCCTGCCCAACGAGTTCGGCCAGTATGACGAGAGCCCGGCCGACATGGCACGTCAGGTGGCGGAATTTGCCCGCGAGGGCCTGATCAACGTGATCGGCGGCTGTTGCGGTTCGACGCCCGAGCACATCAAGGCGATCGCCGAGGCCGTCGCCGATTTCGTGCCGCGCGAAGTGCCGGAACACAAGCCGCAGATGTCGCTCGCAGGCCTTGAGCCCTTCGTGCTGACCAAGGACATCCCCTTCGTCAACGTCCGCGAGCGGACGAATGTCACCGGATCGGCGAAGTTCCGCAAGCTGATCACCGCCGGCGACTATGCCGCCGCGCTGGTCGGGGCGCGCGACCAGGTGGAGAACGGCGCGCAGATCATCGACATCAACATGGACGAGGGCCTGATCGACTCAGGCCGCGCGATGGTTGAATTCCTCAATCTCGTCGCCGCGGAGCCGGACATTGCCAAGGTTCCGGTGATGATCGACTCCTCCAAGTTCGAGATCATCGAGGCGGGCCTGAAATGCGTCCAGGGCAAGGCCATCGTGAACTCGATCTCCCTCAAGGAGGGTGAGGAAAAGTTTCTCGAACAGGCCCGGTTGCTGCGCAACTATGGCGCCGCCGTCGTCATCATGGCTTTCGATGAGGCTGGCCAGGCCGACAGCTATGAGCGCAAGGTCGAGATATCCGAACGTGCCTACAAGCTGCTGACGGAACAGGTGAACTTTCCGCCCGAGGATATCATCTTCGACCCAAACATCTTTGCGGTCGCGACGGGCATCGAGGAGCACAACAACTACGGCGTTGATTTCATAGAAGCGACGCGCACTATCCGCGAGCGCATGCCTCTGGTCCACGTCTCCGGAGGTGTCTCGAACCTTTCCTTCTCCTTCCGCGGCAATGAGCCGGTGCGCGAGGCGATGCATGCCGTCTTCCTCTATCACGCCATCCAGGTCGGCATGGACATGGGGATCGTCAATGCCGGGCTGCTGGCGGTCTATGAGTCGATTGATCCGGACCTGCGGGAGGCCTGCGAGGATGTCGTTCTCAACCGGCGTCCGGACGCGACGGAGCGTCTGCTGGAGATCGCTGAGCGCTATCGCGGTGCGGCCGGCAAGGAGGCGAAGGCGCAGGATCTCACCTGGCGCGAATGGCCGGTCGAAAAGCGGCTGGAGCATGCTTTGGTCAACGGCATCACGGAGTTCATCGATGCCGATACCGAAGAGGCGAGGCTGCAGGCCAAGCGCCCCCTTGATGTGATCGAGGGCCCGCTGATGGCCGGCATGAATGTCGTCGGCGACCTGTTCGGTTCGGGCAAGATGTTCCTGCCGCAGGTGGTGAAGTCGGCCCGCGTGATGAAGCAGGCGGTGGCGGTCCTCCTGCCGTACATGGAGGAGGAGAAGCGCCTCAGTGGCGGCGAGGGACGCCAGACCGCCGGCAAGGTGCTGATGGCGACCGTGAAGGGCGACGTTCATGATATCGGCAAGAACATCGTTGGTGTCGTTCTGGCGTGCAACAACTACGAGATCATCGACCTTGGCGTGATGGTGCCGGCGACGAAGATCCTGGAAACCGCAGTGGCGGAAAAGGTCGATATCATCGGTCTCTCCGGGCTTATCACGCCCTCTCTCGACGAGATGGTGCATGTGGCGTCAGAGATGGAACGGCAGGGCTTCGACATTCCGCTGCTGATCGGCGGCGCAACGACCAGCCGCGTCCATACGGCCGTCAAGATCCATCCGCGCTATGAGCGCGGGCAGGCAGTTTATGTCACCGATGCCAGCCGCGCGGTCGGCGTGGTGTCCTCGCTGCTCTCGCCCGAAGCGAAGTCAGGCTATGTGGACACTATCCGCGCCGAGTATGCCAAGGTTGCGGCGGCCCATGCTCGCAGTGAGTTGGAGAAGAAGCGCCTGCCGCTTGCACGGGCGCGTAAAAATGCCGAGAAGGTGGACTGGACGAGCTATCGCCCGACACGCCCGAGCTTCCTCGGGACGCGAAGCTTCGACCACTATGACCTGGCGGAACTGGCCCGCTATATCGATTGGACGCCGTTCTTCCAGACGTGGGAGCTGAAGGGCCGCTTCCCGGCGATCCTGGAAGACGAGAAACAGGGCGAGGCTGCCCGTCATCTGTGGGCCGACGCCCAGGCGATGCTGGCGAAGAT
>JAEWOP010000275.1 GCA_023399635.1 Pseudomonadota bacterium | reverse complement strand
GTCGTCCTCCTTTCATTGGGGCCAGGGGATAGGCCCTGAAGCGGCAGCGCCCGTACAATGGCTACCGAAGACTTGACACTATACCCGGTGGGCGTCGTGCGCAATGATATTAAGAGCATGATCCGGCTGGTGCTGAGAACGTCGATGCAGCCTATCGCGCGTGGTCTTCTTCGGCGGCTGGTCGAGAAAGAATATGTTTTTTAAACTTTCGGTTGACTTTCTGTCGGAATTCACTATTTTGGGTTTATCGATCTTTTTGTTGCTGAACTTTGGTTATTGCGCGATTGGCACCGCGCCCTGAACGAACCTTCCTTTAAAAACATCGCTATCGCCATCCGCGACGTCACCGACATCGTGGTTGATTACTTACGCTACGAAAGGGTTCATCATGACCACTGGCACAGTTAAATGGTTCAATTCCACCAAGGGCTTCGGCTTTATCCAGCCTGACAACGGCGGCGCTGACGCGTTCGTTCACATCTCGGCTGTCGAGCGTGCAGGCATGCGCGAAATCGTCGAAGGCCAGAAGCTCAGCTATGAGCTGGAGCGCGACAACAAGTCGGGCAAGATGTCGGCCTGCAACCTGCAGGCTGCTTGATCATCGGTATCCTGCTCTCCTTTGACCACGGATGTACTGGCACTGTTGAGAGCATGAACCACCAAGGCCGGGCTGATGCCCGGCTTTTTTTTGGCCGCTGGAGTGGCCGAACCCAGGAAAGGGTATCCCATGACACAGACTTTCAGTAAGCCCCGCCAGAGGGCGGAAAACGCCTTCAGCAAGCGACAAAGCCAGTTCTTCGCCAAAGCTGACGCGGCGGGAGAGCAGGACTTTATCGCGCAGACTCGCGACGAGAAGACTCTTCGACTGCGAGAGGCGCGACTGGCGAAAGAGACAGATGATCGCGCGAGAGCAACCTCTGCTTTGATCAGGATGCGTGCGAAGAAGACCTGAAGCCGAAGACGCCGCAGCAGCACTCAGCCACTTCCAAGAACTTCTCACATCGTAGGATGTCTCATGTCAGAGGATACGCTCGAACTTCAAGCAAGCACGACTGCGTGGCAGATCGCGATGCAGGAAATCCTTCGCATGGTCATCCGTGACATCTACCAAACGGATGGCGAAGCGGCATTCAAGGCGCACATCAAGCGCATCGAGGAGGGGGCTGTTGACAGCATTTACGCCGACCTCCGGTTGCGAGGCACGAATGAATGGACGCAAACGCTTGTGAAGGAGAAGGCGACCAACATCGTTACAACGCTTCTGACATCCTTCACGTTCGAGCAGCCTGACGCCAAGCCGAAGACATAGTCGGTTTTGGAGGAGCTACTTGAACAGTGGCAGACTTGTCGTCGATAACGGTTGTTGCCGCTGGCGAGGCCCAAGATGAACTGTTCAACATCGTTATTCATGACGTCCGCTTTTGGCGCTTTGCAGACAAGGCGAGCGGACCGGCAGGTTTGGGGCTGACGACAGAACATGCTCTAGGGCCGATATGGAGGGCGCGAAGCAGAAATCATTTCCTCTCTTTCCAAACCGAACAACCCCACTGGCCGCCTTGCCGTCTTTCCCCTGGTCCTTAGTCAAAGGGCCACGGCCCAGCGAAATCGCCGATTGGTAGTACGTCCGATATCAGGCCCGTCGGTCCATCAAGCCAGCGATAAAGCGACACAGCCCCAGGTTCCATGACAAGCGAATTGACGGAGGAACCTCGATGATCACGGTTGACGGCATGGCAGGGTGCTGGTCCGATCTGACACAAGACGTCACCAATCTGTGTCGTCAGCGTGCGATGGACGTGCCCCGAGATCATCCGAACCGAACCAGGATAATCCTGTAGTCGCTGCATTAGCATCATGCCGTTTCGGAGGTTGTCCTCATCCATTTCCCGAATACCGGAGTGCATCCATGGATGGTGGGTGGCAACAACGATTGGCTTCCCGCCGATCTCACGCAGCGTCTCATCCAGAAATGAAAAGCCATCTTCACACATCATCCCGTGGTGGGCTCCGTCGAGCAGGGTATCCAGACCGATGAGAGTGAACGCACCGAAGTCCCTGCACCATTGGATGGGGCCAGAGCGCGGCATCCAGTCTCGATCCGAAAATGCCTGTCGCATTTCAAGGTGACTGTCGTGGTTGCCAGGCACCGCCAGATAGGGGAGCTCCAGTTGAGCCATGATCGCTTTGAAGCGCTCATATTCTTCGGAGGTACCATGATCGGTCAGATCACCGGTGACGATCGCGCAATCGATCGGCCCGATAGCTGGCAAGCGCTTGTTGATGGTGGCAACGGCAGCCTCCAGGGCAGCGGCCGTATCTGAGTGACCATAGGCGAGTTGCCCTTCAGGCACGATGTGTGTGTCGGTGATGTGGATAAATGCGGCCATGGATGTTGTCTTTCCGGACTATGCAGCCAGCGTCAGGATCGCTGTGGGTGCTATGGAGAGGCGAACCTCATCGCCCGGCTTCGGTGCCGTCTGACCCTGGTGAAGGCAAAACAGAAGACGGTCCGTCGCACCCGAAAGTGCGATTCTGTAATGAGTGCCGAGGAAGGTAACGTTCTCGACCCTCGCCTTTAGGGCGCCCGATGGGTCCAGCCGGACGTCTTCTGCTCGTACGAAGGCCTCTTTGCCGTCACCAGACTGCGCCAGTTCAAGCATGCCGCCGGCGAGATGCAGGCTTTTTCCGGCGATCCGACCGCCAAGGCTGGTTGCATTACCAACAAATCGGGCAACGAATGCCGTTTCCGGCTTCCGGTAGAGCCCTTCCGGAGTGCCGATCTGAGCTACGCGCCCCTCAGTCATTACAGCGACACGGCTTGCGATGGCCATGGCTTCATCCTGATCGTGAGTGACGAAGATAGCCGTAATTCCAAATTTCCTCAGTAGGTCCGCCAGTTCGTCGCGAAGGTCGGAGCGCAACGCGGCGTCCAGTGCCGATAAGGGCTCGTCGAGCAAGAGCAGACGTGGCCGGGGAGCGAATGCGCGGGCAAGGGCAACCCGCTGCTTTTGCCCGCCAGATAGTGCCGTCACCGGGCGATCGGAATAGGGCTCCAGCCGGCATAAGGCGATCACCTCGTCAACCCTTGCAGCGATCTCCAGCCGGGAGAGCTTCCTCATCTTCAGGCCGTAGCCGATGTTGCCGCGCACGGACATGTTTGGGAACAGGGCGTAGGACTGGAAGACCATTCCGATATTGCGCCTCTCCGCCGACACATGTGTCAGGTCATCATCGTCAAATCGGATGGTCGCCCCTGGATCGGCGTTCTCCAAGCCTGCGATGATGCGCAGGAGAGTCGTCTTCCCGCAACCGGACGGTCCCAGAAGCGACAGGATTTCTCCCTGTTCAACCTCGAGGTCCGTCGGGAGCAGCGCACGGGTTCCACCTGGAAATGTCTTGGCTATATTCTTTAGGGAAAGTGTCATGGGGTAATCTTTCTGGCGCGCGTCGATGCCCATTGCATTGCCATCAGCAGGGGGACAATCATCACGAAGAAGATGAGGGTATAGGCGGAAGCGATCTCCAGACGCATCGAGGCATAGCTGTCGGCGAGCCCCACCGGGAGCGTCTTGGTGAAGGGCGTATGCAGCATCCAGGTGAGGTTGAATTCTCCGATGGAGAGCGTGACGACGGTCAATGCTCCGGCCAGGATGCCGGGCATCGCGTTGGGGAGCACGATATCGAAGAAGCGCCGAGCGGGAGGGGCTCCGAGGGTGGCCGCGCCTTCTTCGAGGGTGTTCAGATCGATCGTCGCCAGCACCGCCACAACCGAACGGATCATAAACGGGAGGGTGTAAAGCACGTGGCCGACAAGAATGAAACTCCAGTGCATCCTGAAGCCTTTCCAGGTGCCGTAAACCTGCAGAAGTGCCAGAGCGATCGCCAGGCCGGGAACCGCTAGCGGCAAAGAGATGAATTCCTCCAGCACGCGAGACGTTCGGCCCGGACGATGCGCAAGTGCGTAGGCGGCAGGGACGCCGATCACCAGATTTACTGTCAGGCAGGCGAGGGCGAGCACGATCGATAGAAGGATGCTGTGGGCATAGAGCTCCCAAACTACACCCATCCAGTTGAGTGTGAGGCCGGATGAGATGCCCTGGAAGTAGTTGACGGTAAGACCTGCGACGACCGACTGCAGCGTTGGTACGAGGAGAAACGAACAAGCGAGCAGCGTAACGGCAAGCTGCAGGAGCTTTAAGGGTGCTTTCACCTGATCAGCCTCCTGCCGCGACCGCCGAACCGGAGAAGGAACGGGCAAGCATGAGAAGAAGCCAGGTGACTAGCCCCAGCACGGCAGAGAGGGCGGCTGCCATCGCGATGTTCGCGGAGAGCGTGAACTCCGTGTAGATCACCATGGGCAGGACGTCGATGTCGGTCGCAAGCGTGAATGCGGTGCCGAACGCGCCCATGGCAGTGGCGAATGCGATGGCTCCTGCTGCGATCATGGCGGGAGCAAGTGCGGGCAAGAGCACGTCCATGGCGATGCGGTGGGGCGACGCGCCGAGCGTGCGTGCGGCTTCCTCCAGCGCCGGATCGATCTTCTCGGCCGCCGCCATGACGGTAAGCAGGACCCTCGGAATGGAAAAATAGAGGTAGCCGAGGAAAAGTCCGAAAATCGAGTAGGCAAACACCCAACGGCCGGGAAGCAGCGAGTTTATCAAGCCCTGACGTCCACCAAGCAGGATGATCATGAAGCCGACCACTACGCCGGGAAACGCCAACGGGAGCGTCAGGATCGAAAGAAGCAGGCTGCGCCCACGAAAGCTGTTGCGCACCAGAAAGACGCCGGTCGTCGTCGAGATCGCCAAGGCTGCAAAGGTTACTGCCAAGGAAACCAGAACAGTCTGGACCAGTGCCGACAGGTATCGCGGTGTCTGGACGATCTGGAAGTAGATAGCCCATCCGGCCGGTCCTTCTCCGGACGCCATGACGAGCCGTGTCAGTGGCAGGGCCAGGAAGGCCATCGAAAAGATCGCGGCGGGCAGAAGGCATAGAAGCGCGAAGTGGCGCGAAGACATCAGGCATGACCTCCGAGGAAGGGGCAGAGCGTTGCTGCTCCGCCCCGAATGATCTCACTTGACCTCGGAAAGGTAACGCTCGCTAAACCGAGCCTGGGCCTTTTCCATTTCGGCATAGTCCAGCGCCACGGCACGTTCATAGTCGCTGTCGGGGAGGAACCGCGCCGACACTTCGGCTGGGAGTTCAACCGGGCGAGAAGGCTTCAGATAGGCATTGGTCCAGATTGCCTGTCCCGCGTCAGAGACGACGAAGTCCAGTACCTTCTTGGCATTCTCCTGGTGCGGCGCATTGGCGACAAGGCTCATGACATAGGGAACGCGGATCGATCCCTCGCAAGGCAGGACAAATTCGAAGTTGCCATCCTCCTGGTATTTCGCGCGGTAGGCGTTGAAGTCGTAGTCGAAGAGGATAGGGATTTCCCCGGACACCACGCGGGCATACGAGGTCTGCTTCGGCACGATGGGACTATTCTTGGTCAGGTCGGAGAAGTATTTGATGGCCGGGTCAAAGTTCTCCAGGTCGCCGCCGAACGATTGGTTGACGGCGACAGCTCCGGCATAGCCAACAAAGGCCGAGGACGGGTCGAGATAGCCGACCATGCCTTCGTATTCAGGCTTGGTAAGATCGGCGAAGCACTGCGGTACCGGAGCGCCACCAAGTGCGTCGACGTTCACGAACAGGCCAATGGTGCCATAGTGAACGGCAAACCACTTACCTTCCGGGTCTTTCAAGCCCTCCGGAATTTCCTCGAAGCCGGCCGGCTTGTAGGGCTCGACGAGGCCTTCGCCTGCCGCTTTGATACCAGCGGTCACGCCGAGATAGACGACGTCGGCAACCGGACTGCTCCGCTCGGCGATAAGCTGGCTCACCGACTGTCCGGAATTCTTGTTGTCGTGCGGCATCTTGATGCCAAGATGTTCGTCGATGGCCTTCAACATCGACGCCCAATCTGCCCATTCCGGCGGGCAGTTATAGCAGATGGCTTCCTCTGCCTGAGCGGAAGCAGAGACGGTGATTGCGACCGCGGCGGCGAGAACTATATGTTTCATCGGTTCGTCCTTGTTTGAGCTGGAACTTGAGCAGGGTGGACAGAAGACGGCCGGGTGACAGCCTTGGCCGTCGTCGCAGTTTTCCGGGCGGGTGGAGCCAATGTGGCACCGGCCCGAAATTTAAATGGCAGAGGCGGCGGCTGCACCACCTCCGCACCGCTAATGGCCTCGAGCAACAGACTTGCTGCCTGTCTGCCCATTGCCTCAGGCAAGGTCTCGATGGTGGCCAGTGGCTGATCGAGCAGGAGGCCGATGTCGATGCCATCGAAACCGGCGATCGAAAGGTCTTGCGGGACCCGCCAGCCGAGTAGCCGTGCAGCCTTCTGAACGGCGATCGCAAGGAGATCGTTTGAAACGAACACAGCTGACAGGTTGCGGTTGTTCTGCAGGATCGAAACCAGACGCTCTGGATTGCGCGCGTCGCTTTCACTCAGTTCCAGAAGCAGCGGTTCAGGAAGGCCAAGTGCCCGGCACTCCGCCACGAACCCGGCATAGCGTGCCTGCGACCGGTCGGATGTGGAGAAGCGGAGCGCAATGAAGCCGGTGTTTCTGTGGCCGATCGTCGCGAACTGCCGTGCTACTTCACGGGCAGCTTCGGCGTTGTCTACATAGGAAGAACAGAGGCCCTCTTGCGGATCGTGAAACATCAAGGTGAGCGGGATACCCCGCGCGCGAAGTTGCCGGAGAGCGATACTTTCGGCAGGCTTGATCATCGTCGCGATCACGCCGTCGACATTGCTGGCGACCAACGTGTTGATCAGGTCATTGTCGCGAACCTGATCATAGTTTGAAGCGACGAGCAGAAGCTGGTAGCCGGCAGCGCCCACCACCTCCTGAGCTCCCTGAACGGCTTCAGCGAAGACGGGATTAGCAAGGGAGGGCACAAGACACCCGATGGTCATGGTCCGGCGGCTTTGCAGGGCGCGTCCCACGGCATTGAATCTAAACCCCAAGTGACGTGCGGCATTCTCCACGCGTTCGCGTGCCGTCGAACTGACCGGGCCCGAATTGTTGAGCACGCGGCTGGCGGTGGCTACGCTGCAGCCTGCGGCATGGGCGACGTCGCGAATTGTGATGGCTTTCTGCTGCATCGGCCGCCTGTCATGGAAACGTTTCCAGGCTCATAGCGACGGGCGATGACAGCGATGTGACAGGAAGAAGAGTTGCAGAGCACAGTGAGCGTCACGTTGCCCTTTCGGACTTGAGGCTACGTCGTAACTTTCCTGCTGTCGCCCTTTGTCTTCTTCCTGCTGACGCGGGTCGTCAGGGTGACCTTCGACTTTCTGACCAGGTTCCCCCAGTGTCCATTTCGCCATGCGGTCCAGATTCGCTTCCGGCGGCGATCACGGGTGTTGTCAGGTGCCCAGAAGGAATGCTTCAGATTGAGCCGAAAAAGGTGGGTACAAGGAAAACCCGCGAAGAGGCTCAATAGTGACTTTCATCCTCATCGAGTGGCCGCATACGCGCTTGGCAGAGCATGACGCTTGTGGCGCTTCTGAGCCAAGACGGCCTTCGGCCCAAAGCGGACAATAAGGTCACTATTCGCAACAGGCGTTGCTGACCGAATGGCCGCGACACTGAACCTCTTCTGCTGATCTCTCAGCCAGCCATCGGTCACGCGGCTTGCAACTGGCAGCTCTTGGCACCAGTGTCACCGCCAGAACGCCTTCACTCGTCGAAGGTTCGTCGGCGCAAAACAACTGCATCGGGCGCATGCCGTCGGAAACTTCAAACGTCAGTTTTGCCTCGGCCGGGAGGCGAACGTGCTGGGACACTTTCCTGACGATCGCGCTGAACTTACCCGCGGTCATGTGGGTCCGGTCCCTCTCGTCAACATCCCATAGCTGGACGAAGATTTCCGCCCACGCTTCTGGATTGGCTCCGCAATCCAACGCGGAAAAGTGACCCGCTTTCACCTCGGTGACATGGTAACCGGACTTGATCGCTCGCCCCTCGTAGCTGAACACGAGCGGAAGGTCATGGTTGGCGGCGGTCAGTTCGAGCAACCTCCCGAGAGTAATGTCGCCCGTGTGGGAAATGCTCTTGCCGCTCGTATCCATCTGCGTTACTCCTCCAATTCAATGTTTCAAGGATTGTTGAATCATGGATGATCGTCAAGCCCTCGCGTCCTTTGCGGCGCTCTCACAGGAGACCCGCCTCCAGGTCGTTCGCACCCTCGTTGTTGCTGGGCCCGATGGCCTTGCCGCAGGTTCGATCGCCGAGCGCGTGGGCGTTTCGCCGTCGAACCTCAGCTTCCATCTCAAGGAACTGGACCATGCGGGCCTGATCTCCCAGCGACGTGAGTCGCGATCCATCGTCTACAGCGCAAGCTATGAGGCACTAGCCAACCTCGTGAAGTTCCTGATGGAAGACTGCTGTTCGGGTCATCCCGGCATCCGGGCTTCACTCGAGCGTTCCGGAGATTGTTGCACCGGAACGACGGCTGACAAGGATGCGACCGTTGCGTGACATCAAAGTCCCTGCGAGCATCGTGTCGGCGCTCGGCCTGACGCAGATCATCGGATACGGCACTCTCTACTACTCGTTCTCTATCCTGTCCCCGGCGATCGCCGAAGACCTTGGCCTGAGCCTCGAATGGGTCTTCGGCGTCTTCTCGTTGTCGCTCTTCGTAGGCGGACTGTCCGCGCCGTTCATCGGCCGACAGATGGACAGGATCGGAGCCGCGACGGTGATGACGGCCGGATCGGCCATAGCGGCGGCCACGCTTGCGGTATGTGCATGGTCGCCTTCCGTCGCCGTCTTCGCTCTGGCGATCGTCATGCTGGAGATATCCTCCGGCATGGTGCAATATCAGGCGGCGTTCGCGGCGCTCGTCGAAAACGAGCCAAGGACAGCATCGAGGAGCATCACCTATCTGACCCTGATCGGCGGCTTCGCGTCGACGATCTTCTGGCCCATCTCGGCGGCGCTCAGCGGCTTTCTCACCTGGCGGGAA
The DNA here is from genome assembly GCA_023399635.1 of Pseudomonadota bacterium. Classification (GTDB taxonomy): domain Bacteria; phylum Pseudomonadota; class Alphaproteobacteria; order Rhizobiales; family Rhizobiaceae; genus Neorhizobium. The sequence goes on along the minus strand of JAEWOP010000275.1, from coordinate 662 downwards.
ATCTACCTGGTGTTCGCCGCCCTGAACCTCTTCGTGTGCATGCCGCTGCACTTCTGGATCATGTACGTCGGCAAGGCCGCGTCTCGCCTGGAACCGAACAGGACGCCGAATGTCGTCGTCGGCGCTCTAACTCCCGAAGCCCGCCGACGGAGCATGATCCTGGTATCCTTCGCATTTGCCGTCCTTGGCTTCACTCTGGCCGCCATCCTTGCCCACATGGTGCCGATGCTCGGAACGCTTGGCCTTGGCACAATGGCCGTCGTGGTCGGATCGATCTTTGGCCCCTCGCAGGTTGCCAGCCGTCTGATCAACATGATTTTCGGCACGAGGCTTTCGCCGCCCATGCTCGCGGTGATTTCCGCCTTGCTCATAGTCCTCGGCGTCATGACCCTGGGACTATCGGGCGACTGGCTTCCGGGCGCGGTCGTCTTCGCAATCTGCCTTGGCCTTGGTTCGGGCATCAACAGCATCGCGCAGGGGAGCCTGCCGCTGTACCTGTTCGGCTCGGACGGCTATGGCGCGGTAACGGGCAAGATGGCGGCGGCTCGCCTCGCCGTGGGGGCCGCTGCGCCGTTCGTATTTGCGACGGCGATGCAGAACCTCGGCATCGGGACCGCACTGGCCTTGAACGCGGCGCTTGGTCCCGTGGAGGTTATCGCCTT
>JAEWOP010000245.1 GCA_023399635.1 Pseudomonadota bacterium | reverse complement strand
GCGGCCTTGGTGGTGCCGTAGGCGAAGCGGTTCGGCACGCCCTTGATGCTGGATGCGACGGACGACATGTTGATGATCGCGCCGTCCTTCCGCTCCAGCATGCCCGGCAACACGGCGCGGATCGTGCGGATCATCGCCTTGACGTTGAGGTCGAAGGCGAAGTCGAGATCACTGTCCTTCATCTCCAGGATGGAGCCGCCGTGGACGACGCCCGCGCAGTTGAAGAGAATGTCGACGCGGCCGATCTGGTCTACCGCGGCATTGACGGCCGCCTCGTCGAGAACGTCGAGTCTCGAAGTCTTCAAGTTTTCGAGCTTGGGCAGTTCAGCAAGCGCCTGTTCGTTGATGTCCGTGGCGTGCACCATTGCACCGGCTTCGGCGAAGGCAATGGCGGAGGCGCGGCCGATCCCCTGGCCAGCTGCGGTGATGAGAACGGTTTTTCCTGCAAGGCTCTTTGTCATGTCATTCCTCAGATCTCTTGAGCGACGGTGTCAGTCGTGGTGGAAGACTTCTTCCATCATCGCCCACCATTCCCCTTCCTTACGGCTTTCGAGCGGGTTCTGGCAGGGGATCGTGAAGGACCACCACTCCTGGTTCTTCGGGTCCGCTGCCATCTTCGCCATGTCGGCCTGGAAATCGGTGCCGTGATATTCCCAGGTGCCGAACAGCAGGTTCTCCGGCTCGCGCAGGAAAATCGTGTAGTTGCGGATGTTGCAGCGGGAGATCAGTTCCAGCACTTCAGGCCAGACCGCCGCGTGGAGGCGTTTGTATTCCGCGAGCATCTCCGGCTTGACGCCGATTACCATCCCCATGCGCTGCATGCCCGTCTCCTCAGATCTCGATCATGGCCTTGACGACGCCCGCGCCGGGGTCGGTTAGTCCCGCGAAACGCTCCGGCACCTCTGCAAGCATCATGCGGTGCGTGATCAGCGCTTCCGGCACCTCGCCTGCGCGCATGGCCTCCATCACGCGTTCGAAATCCTCGATCGTCGCGTTGCGGCTGCCGAGCAGCGATGTCTCGCGCTTGTGGAATTCTGGATCGGAGAAGCTGATGTCACTCGAGACGATAGACACGAAGACATAGGTGCCGCCATGGCCGACGAAGCCGAAGCCGCGCTCCATCGCTTTCGGATTGCCGGTTGCGTCGAAAACAGCATCGAAGAAATCGCCGTTCGTGATTTCGGACAAGCCCTGCTGGTCACCCTCGCCGAGTTGCACTGTGTGAGGAGCCCCAAGATGCTTTGCTGCGAAATCCAGCCTGTCGGCGCGTCCGTCGAGGAACGTCACCTCGGCACCATCGAGGCGCGCGAAGATCGCTACCGCCATGCCGATCGGGCCGGCGCCGACCACGAGCACTTTCTGGTCGGGCTGGACATTGGCGCGCGCGACCGCATGGGCGCCAATCGCCAGGAACTCGACCATGGCTGCCTGGTCGACCGACAGGCCCTCCGCCTTCAGCACGAAGCGCTCCGGCAGGCTGAGATACTCCGTCATCCCACCGTCGCGGTGGACACCAAGCACCCCGATATTGCGGCAGCAGTTCGTCTTGCCCTTGCGGCAGGCACTGCAGTGACCGCACGAGATGTAGGGGATGATGGAGACGGTGTCGCCCGGCGTCAGATGGCTGGCGACCGGCACCTCTTCGACGATCCCTGAAAGTTCGTGGCCCATGACCCGCGGATAAGACAGATAAGGCTGGTTTCCGGTGAAGATGTGCAGATCCGTGCCGCAGACGCCGACACGCCGCAGCCTTACAAGAACCTCTCCTTCGCCGCGTGTTGGCTTCGTGCGCTCGGTGGCGGAAAGGGTTCCGGGGGAATCGCAGATGATGGTCAGCATGATCGGCCTGTCATTGGCTTTGGCGGCGCTTGCCGCCGAGATTGTAGAAACGGTATGCATTGCCACCGAATACGGCCTCGCGGTGCTTCTCCGGCACGATGTCGAGACACTGGGCGAGCCAAGCCTGGTAGTCGCCGGCAAGCCTCAGCACCGGCCAGTCGCTGCCCCAGATCACCCGTTCCGGCCCGAACAGATCGAGGACGGTTTCGGCATAGGGCCGCACCGCGGCGGGTTTCTGGTCGCCGGCCTCGGTCAGCAGGCCCGACAGCTTGCAATGCACATTGGGCAGTTCGGCCAGCGCCTTCATCCGCGCGTACCAGTCGACAAATCGGCCCTCGGCAATCAACGGCTTTGCACAATGATCAATGACGATCGGCAGCCGCGTCGAGCGGCGAGCGAAATCCAGGAGCGCGTCGAGGTGCCTGGGCAGAACCAGCGCATCGAAGACGAGACCGTGATCGATCATCGCGGAGACGGCAGGCTTCAATTCAGCATCTTCAATCCAGCGGTCGTCGGCGATGTCCTGCAGCATCGGGCGGAAGCCCTTGAGCTTCGGGTGCTGCGCCAGCCGCGCAATGGCCGCGGGTGCATCCGGTGATTTCAGGTCCGTCCAGCCGACAACACCGAGGATGAAGGCGTTGGCATCGGCCAACTCCAGCATGAACTGGGTGTCCGCCTCCTTCTCCATTGTCTGCACCAGCACCGTCCCGTCGACCTTTGCAGCAGCCAGAATCGGTTGCAGGTCCTCCGGCATGAAATCCCGGTGGATCGCCGCCAGTTCTGCGGGAGGCCATTGTCCCTCCCGGTCGGCAAGGCGCCAGAAATGCTGGTGGGAATCGATCCGCATAGCGTTACGCTCCGTCACGCGGAAGCGGGACGCCTTCCGCGATCAATCCGCGCTCGCGCAGCCGCTGCCAAAAGCTGGCGGAGATGTCTTCGGAGAACCAGGAAAGATTGGACTTGATCTGTTCGGCCGTACGAGCGCCGGACACGATGGTGACGGCCGCCGGGTGGAGGAGCGGGAACTGCAGAGCAGCCGCCTGCAGGCTGACGCCCTCCTCTTCGCAGGCTGTACGGAGGGTATCGACACGGGCAAGCACGTCGGCAGGCGCTTCGGCGTAGTTGAACTTCGTGTTGCCGGCAAGGATGCCGGAATTAAATGGCCCCGCAACGACGATGCCGACGCCGCGGCGCGCGCATTCATCCATCAGCGGCAGGCTCTCCTGTTCCAGGAGCGTATAGCGTCCGGCGAGCATCGAAACGTCGATATCGAAGACTTCCAGTGTGTCTCGAATGACCTCCCACTCGTTTACACCGAGGCCGACGGCCTTGGTCGACCCTTCGTCCCGCAGCTTGCCCAGCGCCCGGAACCCGCCGCCATCGGTCAACTGGCTCCAGTAGTGTTCGTGCTTGTCCCCATGGGTCATGCGCCCGATGTCATGCACGTAGAGAATGTCTGGCTTCAGGATGCCGAGGCGCTGCTGGCTTGCCTCGAAAGAGCGCATGATGCCGTCATAGCTGTAGTCGTAAACCGGTCGGAAGGGGAGCGGCTGGACGTAACCATCTTCCTCCTCGCCGAGGGTCTCATCCGGCGTCATGACGCGGCCGACCTTGGTGCTGAGTACATACGCGTCGCGCGGCCTGTCCGTCAGCATTGTGCCGAGCCGGCGTTCGGAGCGGGTATAACCGTAGAAGGGAGCGGTATCGAAATAGCGGATGCCGGCGTCCCAGGCAGCCTTGAACGCACCGGCGGATTCCTCGTAGCTCGTCACGCGGTAGAGGTTGCCCATCTGGGCACAGCCGAGGCCGACCAGGGTGACATCCACATCGGCGCGGGGGAGTTTTCGAGTTTCGGCGGCGTTCATGAAGGCATTCCTTGGAAAAAGGGCGCGCATCATTTGCGATGCGCGCCAGGGGAGGAACTTAGTAGAGGACGTTCTGCGCTTCCGGCTTGTCAATATTGTCCTTGGTGACAACCACGACGCCGGTATCGACGAACTTCTCAACCTTCTCCTTATTGATGATCTTGGTAACTGTCTGGACGCCGAGTTCGCCCATCTGGAACGAGCCCTGAACGGCAATCGCGGCCAGCGTGCCGTCCTTCACGAACTCCTGGAGGTCCTGGTTGCCGTCGAAGCCGACGGCGACAACCTGACCAGCCTTGCCGGACTGCTTCAGCGCGCGGCCCATGCCGATGGCCGTCGGTTCATTGGCGCCGAACATGCCCTTGAGGTCGGAGTTTGCAGCCAAAACGTCCGTCGTCTGGTTCAGCGCGGTCGCCATCTGCGACTGCGAGTAGAAGGGACCGACGATCTCAAGCTTGGAGTTCGCCTTGATGTAGTCGGTAAAGCCACCGACGCGGCCGATTTCCGAGCCAGCGCCTGCCACGTAGGACATGACGGCGATCTTGCC
>JAEWOP010000244.1 GCA_023399635.1 Pseudomonadota bacterium | reverse complement strand
CTGATCCCGGCTCGGACGGATCTCGGCGGGGATCGCGTTCCACCAATCCTCGGAATTTGCGAATTCCGGATCAACATCGAATACGACCCCACGGAACGGAAAGACCTTGTGGCGTACCACTTCACCGATAGTGAATTTAGCGTTTCGTTGTTTCATGGTGCGATTTCCTTTCGCATCCTGATGTGGGAATAAAGTCTCGCTACATCAAGAGCGTAATGCTCCGGCAGAGCATGAGTTCCCAGTAGACGACGAGTATAGAGACTCCTAGTCTCCAGCGCCGCTCCAGCAACCAATTCCATTCTGCACGGCATCAAACAAAAACGGCGGGCCTGCGCCCGCCGTTTTGTTGAGATCGGGCCGCTTAGGCCGAGTAGTACATGTCGAACTCGACAGGGTGCGGGGTCATCTCGTAACGCATCACTTCCTGCATCTTCAGTTCGATATAGGCATCGATCTGATCGTCGTCGAAGACACCGCCGGCGGTCAGGAACTTGCGATCCTTGTCCAGGCTCTCCAGTGCCTCACGAAGCGAGCCGCAGACGGTCGGGATCTTCTTCAACTCCTTCGGCGGCAGGTCGTACAAATCCTTGTCCATGGCTTTGCCAGGATGGATCTTGTTCTTGATCCCGTCCAAGCCGGCCATCAGCATGGCGGCGAAGCCGAGATACGGGTTGGCAGTCGGATCCGGGAAGCGGACTTCGACGCGCTTGGACTTGGGGCCGGTTCCGAACGGGATGCGGCACGACGCTGAGCGGTTGCGGGCGGAATATGCCAGCAGGACCGGCGCTTCGTATCCGGGAACCAATCGCTTGTAGGAGTTTGTCGACGGGTTCGTGAACGCGTTGATGGCCTTGGCGTGCTTGATGATGCCACCGATATAGAACAGGCAGGTTTCCGAGAGACCTGCATACTCGTCGCCAGCGAAGGTTGGCTTGCCATCCTTCCAGATCGACTGATGCACGTGCATTCCCGAGCCATTGTCGCCGTAAATCGGCTTCGGCATGAAGGTCGCGGTCTTGCCGTAGGCATTGGCGACCTGGTGTACCACATACTTGTAGATCTGCATCTTGTCGGCGTTGCGCACCAACGTATCGAACTTCACACCAAGCTCGTGCTGTGCCGATGCCACCTCATGGTGGTGCTTTTCAACCACCAGTCCCATTTCGGTCAGCACGGTCAGCATTTCAGAACGCATGTCCTGAAGGCTATCGATAGGCGGAACCGGGAAGTACCCGCCCTTGACGCGCGGGCGGTGTCCGAGGTTGCCGGTCTCGTAGTCAGTGTCGTCGTTGGATGGCAGTTCCGACGAGTCGAGCTTGAAGCCCGTATTGTAAGGATCTGCCTTGTACTTGACGTCGTCGAAGACGAAGAACTCAGGCTCGGGGCCCACGTAAACCGTGTCACCGATCCCGGATGCCTTGAGGTAAGCTTCTGCCTTCTTGGCGGTTCCGCGCGGGTCGCGGTTATAAGCTTCACCCGAAATGGGGTCCAGGATGTCGCAGAAAACGACCATGGTCGACTGCGCGAAGAAGGGATCCATATGGACGGTCGCTGGATCGGGCATCAGCACCATGTCGGACTCGTTGATGGCCTTCCAGCCCCCGATCGAGGAGCCGTCGAACATGACGCCATCGGCGAACATGTCTTCGTCGACAGCTGCGACGTCCATGGTGACATGCTGCAGTTTGCCCTTGGGGTCGGTAAAGCGCAGGTCAACGAACTTGACGTCGTTTTCCTTGATCTGCTTCATGATTTCGCTTGCAGTCGTCATGTGATGCTTCCTTGAATGAGATGACGAGTGGAATCTTAGACCAAGCGGCCCCTGACGTTAGATGGCGTCGACGCCCGTCTCGCCGGTTCGAATACGGATGACCTCTTCGACATTGGATACGAAGATCTTGCCATCGCCGATACGGCCGGTTTGCGCCGCGTTGCGGATGGCATCGATGACAGCATCGACATTTTCGTCGGCAAGAACGACTTCAACCTTCACCTTGGGAAGGAAATCAACAACGTACTCGGCTCCGCGATAGAGCTCGGTATGACCTTTCTGACGTCCGAAGCCCTTCGCCTCTGTCACAGTAATGCCTTGCAAGCCGACTTCCTGGAGGGCTTCCTTCACCTCGTCCAGCTTGAACGGCTTGATTATGGCTTCGATCTTTTTCATGAGAAACAATCTCTCCCTGACACAGCCGTGACCGGCTCGCGATACTAATGCAGGTATCATGCCATTCTGAAAAGCCGCTTTTGGGCAAAATCCTTGGAAAATTCCGTTTTCCCAATATGAAGCTTTGCTTTAGCTGCACACTCGAACCACATCTTGCGCCTCAGTTTTGTGCGTCTGGCGCGTTTGAAGGCTGCGCAATCAGTTCAATCGCCTATCGCTGACGCACCGGAAGCATTCCTGCTAGGCAAATGCCTAAATAATGCTCTTCTGAGAACGAAACGGGTGCGTCTTGTCTTTCGGCCTCACTTGCATTCAATAGCCATATGAATGTGCAGAACACGCTGCTGTTGACCCCTCATGAAATGGCTGTCGCGGATGCCGCGTCGGCTGCCTGCGGCATCAGTTCCTTTGGCCTGATGGAAAAGGCCGGCCGCGCTGTGGCTGCGGCGGCCTTGAGGCTTTACCCGCAGACCCTCCGCTTCGTCGTTCTTTGCGGACCCGGCAACAATGGTGGCGACGGATTTGTCGCTGCACGGGCTTTGGCGGAGGCGGGGGCAGAGGTTGCGCTATTTGCCTTCGGCGAGGTGGAAAAGCTCTCAGGAGATGCTCGGACTGCTTTAGAGACGAGTTTAATCAGTCCTCTGCCACTGTCGCAGCTTTCGGTGCGTCCTGGAGACACGGTGATCGACGCAGTTTTCGGCGCAGGTCTTGCGCGCGACATACCCACAGAAGTTCAACAGGTGATCGCCAAAGTAGATGCCGCGAGTGTTCCTGTTGTTGCAGTCGACCTTCCGTCGGGTGTCTGTGGCTGTCGCGGCGTACAGCTCGGAGGGGCGTTCACGGCGAGCCATACAGTGACATTCATGGCCAGGAAACCAGGCCATCTCCTCATGCCTGGAAGGTCACTTTGTGGTGACGTCGAGGTGGTCGACATCGGCATCCCTTCGAGAATCCTCCAAGCGTCGACTGGTTCGATTGCGGTGAACCATCCTGTTTTGTGGCAGCAGCGGCTGCCAAAGCCGAGTGCGCAGTCGCACAAGTACAAGCGCGGCCATCTCGCTGTCTTCTCTGGTGGCGCCTCCCACACAGGCGCTGCACGGCTTGCGGCCGCAGCAGGGCTTGCAGCCGGCGCGGGGCTTGTAACGGTCGCTTCGCCCGCCGATGCAATGCCTTCCAATGCAAGCCACCTGACGGCAGTCATGCTGCGGGAAACAGGCTCGGCTTCAGCAGTGAGAGCTTGGCTGACGGATGCGAAACTATCTGCTTTCGTTCTCGGACCGGGCTTTGGTCTCGGTGAAAAGGCGGTTGATTTCGTTCTTGCGCTCGATGGGCGGCCGCTGGTGCTGGACGCCGATGGGATCACGTCGTTCCGCGGCGATAGAGAACGGCTGTTCGACAGGTATTCAGAGGGCGAGGCACGTCTGGTGCTGACGCCTCATGAAGGCGAGTTCGCTCGGCTTTTCCCGGAGCTTGCGGGAAACCACGAGATGAGCAAGGTAGAAAAAGCGGTCGCCGCAGCACAGCTTGCCAACGCCGCCATCGTTTACAAGGGCGCTGACACAGTGATTGCGTCACCGGAGGGACGCGCACTGATCAACGAGAATGCGCCCCCTTGGCTTGCGACTGCCGGATCAGGCGATGTGCTGGCGGGTATCATCGGCGCCCTACTGGCGAATGGGATGCCCGCCTTTGATGCTGCGGCAGCCGGGGTCTACCTCCACGGGGTATCCGCGCACAAGGCAGGAGAGGGGATGACGGCCGAGCGCCTGGTAGAGCACATTGGCCCACTCGCCCTGCTGTGATCATTTATCGATCATCGCTTGCAAGGCCATCGCCCCTTGCGGTGCATTGACCTTGCCTTCATGGATGAAGAAGGCGAAGACGTCGCGGGCCTGGCTTTGGGGCTTGCGATCCGGATCTATCAACGGCAGGTCATCCGGGACTCCACCCTGCGCCCACGTCTCCAGCCGCGTCTTCCACGCTTCTAACTCCGACGCTGGATAGCATGTCGCAATGTCGTCGGAGCCCTTCTGCAAGCGGGCATAGACGAAATCGGCCGTGACATCGGCGATCATCGGGTAGTCATGATGCTCGGCGCAAACGGGCGCAACACCATATTTTGCCAGCAGTTGCACAAACTCCGGGGTCTTGAAACTGTCGTGGCGCACCTCGACGACATGTCTCAGAGGCAAGCCCTCGACCGTCGCAGGAAGCAGTTTCAGAAAGGCTTCGAAATCGTCCGGCTCGAATTTCTTTGTCGGTGCGAACTGCCACAGGATTGGACCGAGACGAGAACCGAGTTCCGTCAGCCCCTGACCAAAGAACTTCTCGATCGATTCGCCTGCGTCCGCAAGAATCTTGCGGTTGGTGGTGAAGCGGCTCGCCTTCAGCGAGAAAACAAAGCCTTCCGGGACTTCCGCCGCCCACTTTGCAAAGGTCTCCGGTTTCTGTGAGCCGTAGTAGGTCCCGTTGACCTCTATCACCTTCAGCTTGCTGCCGGCATATTCCAGCTGCTTCTTCTTGGCCAGCTTGTCAGGATAAAAGCTGCCTTCCCAGGGATCAAAGGTCCAGCCGCCTATGCCTACCCGGATCGTGCCATGCCCCGCCATCGTCTGCGCCTCCGTTCGGTGTCATTCTGCCGCTTGAACCGTCTTGGCGGGTCGACGCTCCAGGAGTTCACGGAGGAAAGCCCCAGTGAAGGAGCGCTTTTCCTTGACCACCTGTTCCGGCGTTCCGGTCGCAACGATCTCGCCACCGCCCGTGCCGCCTTCAGGCCCGAAATCGATGATCCAGTCCGCCGTCTTGATGACCTCCAGGTTGTGCTCGATCACGACAACCGAGTTACCCTGGTTGACCAGCTCGTGCAGCATCTCAAGCAGCTTGGAGACGTCGTGGAAATGCAATCCGGTGGTCGGCTCGTCCAGAATATATAGCGTGCGTCCCGTCGAGCGCTTCGACAGCTCCTTCGCGAGCTTCACGCGCTGCGCCTCGCCACCTGAAAGCGTGTTTGCCTGCTGGCCAACCTTGATGTAGCCGAGGCCGACATTGAAGAGCGCCTGCAGTTTGTCACGTACCGCCGGCACCGCGGAGAAAAACTCCACGCCTTCTTCGACGGTCATGTCGAGCACGTCGGCGATCGACTTGCCCTTGAAGGCGACGCTGAGCGTTTCGCGATTATAACGCTTGCCGTGGCAGACGTCACAGGTGACGTAGACGTCAGGGAGGAAGTGCATCTCAATCTTGATGACGCCATCGCCCTGGCAGGCTTCGCAGCGCCCACCCTTGACGTTGAAGGAGAAGCGTCCGGGTGCATAGCCACGTGCTTTCGCCTCCGGAAGGCCCGCAAACCAGTCGCGGATGGGGGTGAAAGCGCCAGTATAGGTTGCTGGATTGGATCTTGGCGTCCGCCCGATCGGAGACTGATCGATGTCGATCACCTTGTCGATGTTTTCGAAGCCATCGATCCGATCGTGCTCCGCCGGTATCTCCCGGGCGCCCATGACGCGACGCGCGGCTGCCTTGTAGAGCGTTTCAATCAGGAACGTCGACTTGCCGCCACCCGATACGCCGGTAACCGCCGTTAATACGCCAAGCGGCACCGATGCAGTGACGTTCTTGAGGTTGTTGCCGCGGGCGCCAACAACCTTGATCTCCTTGCCCTTCTTCGGCTTGCGCCTTTCCGAAGGTATCGCCACGCCAAGCTCGCCTGCGAGATACTTTCCCGTCAGTGATTTCGGATTCGCCATCACTTCCGCGGGCGTGCCCTCGGCGACAACCTCTCCCCCATGGATCCCGGCCGCCGGGCCGATATCGACGACGTAATCGGCGGTCAGAATGGCATCCTCGTCGTGTTCGACGACAATGACGGTGTTGCCGATATCGCGCAGATGCTTCAGCGTGTCGAGCAAGCGGGCATTGTCCCGCTGGTGGAGACCGATCGACGGTTCGTCCAGCACATAAAGCACCCCTGTCAAGCCGGAACCGATCTGCGACGCGAGGCGGATGCGTTGGCTCTCGCCGCCCGACAATGTCCCGGAATTGCGCGACAGCGACAAGTAGTCGAGCCCGACGTCGTTGAGGAAGCGTAGCCGTTCGCGGATCTCCTTGAGGATACGGACGGCAATCTCGTTCTGCTTCGCGTTCAGATGCTCAGGCAAGACCTCGAACCAGTCCCTTGCCATCTTGATCGACATGTCGGTCACCTGACCGATATGCAAGCCGTTGACCTTCACTGCAAGCGCCTCGGGCTTCAAGCGAAAGCCGTTGCAGGCAGGGCAGGGGGCAGCAGACATGTAGCGCTCGATCTCTTCGCGGGCCCAGGCGCTATCCGTCTCCTTCCAGCGGCGCTCCAGATTGGGAACAATGCCCTCGAATGTCTTGCTCGTCTTGTAGGAGCGCGCGCCGTCGGCGTAGTGAAATTCGATTTTCTCCTGCGTACCCTCCAGGATCGCCGACTGGGCTTCAGCCGAAAGCTCCGACCAACGGTTCGAAAGCTTGAAGCCGAACGCCTTACCCAGACCTTCAAGGGTCTGGTTGTAGTATGGGGACGATGATTTCGCCCACGGAGCGATCGCGCCGTCGCGCAGCGTCCGTTCGGGCTCCGGTACGATCAGCGCGGTATCTATCTTCTGTTGGAAGCCCAATCCATCGCAGGTTGGGCAGGCGCCGAACGGGTTGTTGAAGGAAAACAGGCGCGGCTCAATCTCCGGGATGGTGAAACCGGAGACGGGGCAAGCGAACTTCTCTGAAAACAGCGTACGCTCATGCGTCTCGTTGAGCGACTTGTTTGCAGAGCCACCCGCTGCCGTTTCTGCCAGCGGCAGCGGCTTGTCGGCGAACTCTGCGATCGCAAGACCGTCGGCAAGCTTCAGCGAGGTTTCCAAGCTGTCGGCCAAACGGGCGCCAATGTCGGAACGTACGACCAGACGGTCGACCACGACATCGATATCGTGTTTGTACTTCTTGTCCAGAGTCGGGACGTCAGCGATCTCGTAGAACTGGCCGTCGACCTTGACGCGCTGAAAACCCTTCTTCATCAGCTCGGCGAGTTCTTTCTTGTACTCACCTTTGCGGCCGCGGATCATCGGCGCGAGAATGTAGAGACGCGTCCCTTCCTCGAAGGCCAGGACACGATCGACCATCTGGCTGACGGTCTGGCTTTCGATCGGCAGTCCTGTTGCCGGCGAATAGGGTACGCCTACGCGCGCAAACAGGAGGCGCATGTAGTCATAGATTTCGGTGACCGTTCCGACCGTCGAGCGTGGATTGCGTGAGGTCGTCTTCTGCTCGATCGAGATCGCCGGGGAAAGTCCCTCGATCTGGTCTACGTCCGGCTTCTGCATCATCTCAAGGAACTGCCGCGCATAGGCGGACAGGCTCTCGACGTAGCGGCGTTGGCCTTCGGCATAGATTGTATCGAAGGCGAGGGAGGATTTGCCGGAGCCGGAGAGCCCGGTCATGACGATCAACGAGTTGCGCGGCAAGTCGAGATCGATGCCCTTCAAATTGTGCTCACGCGCACCACGGATGGAGATCGTCTTAAGTTCGCTCATTAGTTTGCTCTGTGGGGAGGATCTATGGGCATATGTAGTGATCGATGTCGCTGTGTGAAGGCAGAAACGTCATCGGCTGGTTCTGAAAGTGAGTCGATTGACGACAGGATAGATGTTCTTTAGAACAAAGAAAGAACAAAATGACTGTGGATTAACCGTCGCAGGGTGCCAATGCTCGATGAGTTAGTCTAAGTTGAGCGCATCTGTGCATTAGGCCGCATGACTGCGGCGGACGAGGTGAACGATCATGGCTGGAAGCGTCAACAAGGTAATCTTGATCGGCAATGTCGGGGCCGATCCCGAAATCCGGCGAACGCAGGATGGCCGGCCTATCGCGAACCTGCGCATCGCGACGTCGGAAAGCTGGCGGGACCGCAACAGCGGTGAACGCAAGGAAAAAACTGAGTGGCATTCAGTTGTCGTCTTCAACGAAGGCCTCTGCAAAGTGGTGGAGCAATACGTGAAGAAGGGCGCCAAGCTCTACATCGAGGGCGCACTGCAGACCCGCAAGTGGCAGGACCAGAACGGCAATGACCGCTATTCCACCGAAGTGGTCCTCCAAGGCTTCAACTCCACCCTGACAATGCTTGATGGACGCGGCGAAAGCGGAGGCCAAGGGAGCTATGGTGGCGGCGCGGGCCGTGCCAGCGGTGGCAATGACTACGGCGGTGGCAACTTCGGTGACGACTATGACCGCCCGGCATCAGGCGGCGGTAGCCGCGGCGGCCAAGGTGGCGGTGGTGGCTTCTCGCGCGATCTGGACGACGACATTCCGTTTTGAGCAGGGGCGCTTCGGCGCCCTTTTTGTTTCCTCGGTCTAGACGATGGTGTTCAAGCCGATCCAAAAGCTGACTTGATGCCGTCGACGACGAACTGGACGGAGAGGGCGGCGAGGATCACTCCCAGAAGACGCGTGAGGATTGCGCGCCCCGTCACACCAAGAAAGCGATCCAGCCGTTCGGCGATCAGGAGCATGGCGAGCACCAGGCCCATGCTGAGCGCAAGTACTCCAATGAGCAGCGTGCGATCCCACGGACCGGGAAGGGCGCCGGCAAGCAGAACGGTTGCGGAAATCGCGCCCGGTCCCGCAACTAGCGGAAGCGCCAGCGGAAAAACGGCGATGTTGTGGATGTGGTCAATCGTCACCGCCGCCTGCGATGTCTTCTCCTTGCGCTCCTGGCGCCGCTCGAAAACCATCTCGAAAGCGATCCAGAACAGAAGCAGCCCGCCGGCAATGCGGAAGGCCCCCATGGAAATGCCGAGTGACCCGAGCAGGCTTGCACCAAAGAGTGCGAAAATGGCTAGAATGGCAAAGGCTATCAACGAGCCGCGGATTGCTACCTGTTGTCGCTGTAGCCGCGTCATACCTACGGTCAGGCCAAGAAACACAGGAGCCAGTCCTGGAGGATCCAGCGTGACCAGAAGCGTGGTGAACGCGTTGATCAAGATGTCTGCGCTCGCCATATCGTCCCTTGCTGCTCTAACCTTGCGATTGCTGAACAAGATTGTTAGGACAGCCAGGCGATGAAGGGAAGGGCGGGTTCTGAACTCTTCGAAGAAGCTTGTGCCTATCTCCAGGCCCGGTCTCGAAGGGTCTGAAAGCTGTTCAAAACCACTGCGGAAATTGGCTTCGCCAGAGTGTTTCCGCTATAAAAACAGAACTGATTCCGAACAAAGATCGTGATCCGACTTGACTGAACAAAGCACTCCCGGCGGCGGAAAGCTGCCACCAGGCATCGAACCCATTTCCATCATGGAAGAGATGCAGCGGTCCTATCTCGATTATGCGATGAGCGTGATCGTCAGCCGCGCGCTTCCTGATGTCCGAGACGGACTGAAGCCCGTGCATCGACGTATCCTGTTCTCCATGAGCGAGATGGGCGTCGACTGGAATAAGAAGTACGTCAAGTCCGCCCGCGTCACGGGTGACGTGATGGGTAAGTACCACCCGCACGGCGATTCCGCTATCTATGATGCGCTCGCGCGCATGGCGCAGGACTGGTCGCTGCGACTGCCGCTGATCGACGGTCAGGGCAATTTCGGCTCGATCGACGGGGATCCACCGGCAGCACAGCGCTATACCGAATGCCGGCTCGCTAAGGCCTCGCATTCGCTTCTTGACGATCTCGACAAGGAGACCGTCAACTTCCGCGACAACTATGATGGCACGATGTCGGAGCCGGTGGTTGTGCCGGCCCGCTTCCCGAACCTGTTGGTGAACGGAGCTGGCGGCATCGCCGTTGGCATGGCGACCAACATTCCGCCGCACAATCTGCAGGAAGTCATCGACGCCTGTATCGCGTTGATCGATAACCCCGCGATCGAATTGCCGGAACTGATGCAGATCATTCCGGGCCCCGATTTCCCCACGGGCGCGCTCATCCTGGGCAGATCCGGTATCAAGTCGGCTTACGAAACGGGGCGCGGCTCCGTGATCATGCGCGGCAGGGCACATGTCGAGCCCATGCGCGGTGATCGCGAGCAGATCATCATCACGGAAGTGCCGTATCAGGTAAACAAGTCGACGATGATCGAGAAGATGGCTGAACTCGTACGCGACAAGCGTATCGAGGGCATCTCGGACCTGCGCGACGAATCCGACCGTCAGGGCTACCGCGTGGTGATCGAGCTCAAGCGTGATGCCAATGCCGAGGTCATCCTCAACCAGCTCTATCGGTATACGCCGCTGCAGACATCGTTCGGCTGCAACATGGTGGCGCTTAACGGGGGCAAGCCAGAGCAACTGACTCTGATCGACATGCTCAGGGCATTCGTTGCCTTCCGCGAGGAAGTCGTCAGCCGCCGTACGAAGTACCTGCTGCGCAAGGCTCGTGAACGTGCTCACGTCTTGGTTGGTCTGGCGATTGCAGTCGCCAACATCGACGAAGTGATCGCGTTGATCCGCCGCGCTCCTGATCCGGCAACCGCGCGCGAGCAGTTGATGACACGCCGCTGGCCCGCCCACGACGTCGATGCTCTGATCCGGTTGATCGACGATCCGCGTCACAAGATCAATGAAGACTCGACCTACAACCTATCCGAAGAGCAGGCGCGCGCCATCCTGGAGCTCCGTCTTGCCCGCCTGACAGCTCTTGGCCGTGACGAAATCGCTGACGAACTGAACAAGATCGGTGCGGAGATCACCGACTACCTCGACATCCTTTCGTCGCGCGTGCGCATCTACACGATTGTCAAGGAGGAACTGGCAGCGGTTCGCGACGAGTTCGGTACGCCGCGGCGGACCGAGATTCTCGAAGGCGGTCCGGATATGGACGATGAGGATCTCATCGCCCGCGAGGAGATGGTGGTGACCGTCTCCCATCTTGGCTACATCAAGCGTGTGCCGCTGACGACTTATCGGGCGCAGCGTCGTGGCGGCAAGGGCCGGTCCGGGATGGCTACTCGTGACGAGGATTTCGTTACCCGCTTGTTCGTGGCGAATACGCATACACCCGTATTGTTCTTCTCCTCGCGCGGCATCGTCTACAAGGAAAAGGTCTGGCGCCTGCCGATTGGCACGCCGACATCGCGCGGCAAGGCGCTCATCAACATGCTGCCGCTGGAGCCGGGAGAGCGCATCACCACCATCATGCCGCTGCCGGAAGACGAGGCGACGTGGGATAACCTCGATGTCATGTTCTCCACCACCCGGGGAACGGTTCGCCGCAACAAGCTATCGGACTTCGTTCAGGTAAACCGCAACGGCAAGATCGCCATGAAGCTCGAGGAAGAGGGCGACGAGATCCTTTCCGTCGAGACATGTACCGACCGCGACGACGTGCTTCTGACGACCGCGCTCGGACAGTGCATCCGCTTCCCAGTCGACAGCGTCCGCGTTTTTGCCGGCCGCAATTCGATTGGGGTGCGTGGCATCACGCTGCAATCTGGCGACCGGATCATCTCCATGACCATTGTCGGCCATGTCGATGCGGAGCCGTGGGAGCGGGCGGCCTATCTGAAGCGATCGGCAGCGGAGCGCCGGGCGATGGGGGTCGATGAAGACGACATCGCTCTTGTGGGCGAAGATGTCGAAGTGGAAGGCGAGCTTCCCGAAGATCGCTACCAGGAGCTCAAGGCTCGCGAGCAGTTCGTACTCACGGTTTCCGAGCGTGGCTTCGGCAAGCGGTCATCGTCCTACGACTTCCGCACGTCCGGCCGCGGCGGCAAGGGCATTCGTGCCACCGATACCTCCCGCACCAATGAAATCGGCCAACTGGTTGCGGCTTTCCCCGTGGAAGACGCCAACCAGATCATGCTCGTGTCCAATGGCGGTGTCTTGATCCGCGTGCCTGTCGCAGGCATTCGTATCGCCAGCCGTGCCACCAAAGGCGTCACCATCTTCTCGACCGCCAAGGATGAGCGCGTGGTGTCGGTGGAACGTATCAGCGAGCCGGAGGGCGAGGACGATACCGGAGCGGAGCTGCCCGAAGAGATTGTTTCCGTCACAGGTGATCTCGGTGCACCGGCGGAAACGGCGGGTCCACCTGAAGCTGACAGCGAGTAATGGATGAACAAAAAAAGCCGGGCAATTTGCCTGGCTTTTTCATGGCTACGCGGGCGATCTCATCGCTGGCGCGCCCGCTACTGTATTGCGCTTGGGTCGAGTCTCAGAAAGGGACGTGACGCTTTGCGAAGACTTTCATTTCTTCGCTTTCCCGCCGCAGCTCAGCAATCGTCGATGCGACCGATGCAACGAACATAATGCTGATCAAACTGGCCAATACCGTCAACGTCACAAACATGTTAGTCTCTCTTGTCGGTCCCTCAGTAGAAGGAGGCGTCGTAATAACGACCCGTCATCTGGGGATAGTTTAATTCGGTCCACTCCGACCGATCCTGATAAAGGGTCACTGTTGCCGTGAGCATCGCCGCGATCATCGCTGTCCAGATCATGTTGATCATAGAGATCTTGTCCAGGATCATCGGCTTCCTTCTCTCGATCATCTTAGTAGTCCTTCGTTTGCCAGAACGCCGATTTGGCATTCTGGTTCCAATTTACTTGTGGAAAGGGCCTGCATCACCCCTTGCACTTGGTCGATCGCCACGAATTGGCTGGTCGTGCGCAGGCCTGATCTGGCTTTCCGGTTCGGTATCCCGCCCAGTGACCGCATAAAACCATCCGCGCAATGAAACGCGCTTGAACGCTCCGTTCATCTGGCGTTCATCTTCCCCGTACTTGCGAAGCTTCTCCGTCCGTGACACAAGGCGACAAAGCAGACGGTGGGCAGATGACGATCGCGTTCTATCCCGGGTCATTCGATCCTTTGACCAATGGCCATCTCGACGTCCTGATGCAGGCCCTGCAGGTAGCCGACAAGGTGGTTGTTGCGATCGGGGTCCAGCCCGGCAAGGTGCCAATGTTCAGCTTTGAGGAGCGAGCGGTGCTCATTCGCTCTTCGCTTGCTGCGGCGTTGCCTTCGAAAGAAGCACAGGTCGATGTGATATCGTTCGACAATCTCGTGGTTGATGCCGCACGGGGGCAGGGCGCTCGGCTCCTGATCCGCGGCCTGCGCGACGGTACCGATCTGGACTACGAGATGCAGATGGCGGGGATGAATCGCCAGATGGCACCGGACATTCAGACTGTGTTTCTTCCCGCGGGTGTGGCATCCCGGCCCATTACGGCCACATTGGTTAGGCAGATCGCCGCAATGGGCGGCGATGTTGGGGCCTTTGTTCCGGCGCCCGTCCTCCTGGCCATGAAGGAAAAGCTGAAGCGCTGACTTCTCATACTGGAGACCCTATGAAATCGTTTCGTCTCGCCGTTGCAGGCGCCCTCGCAGTTGCATCTCTAGCAATCCCGGCATTCGCTGCTGAGGATGACTTTTTGACCATTCAGTTGAAAGACGGCCCGGTGGTCGTCGAGTTGCTGCCGGAGATTGCTCCAAAGCATGTGGAGCAGATCAAGACGTTGGCCAACAACGGCGAGTACGACAACGTTGCCTTTCACCGCGTCATAGAAGGCTTCATGGCTCAGACCGGTGACGTCGAGTTCGGTGACATGGAAGACGGTTTCACGCCTGGTCGCGCCGGAACGGGAGGGTCCAAGCTGCCCGACCTGCCAGCTGAATTTTCAGATACACCCTTCGAACGTGGCACGCTCGGCATGGCGCGATCGCAGGACCCGGACTCCGCCAATTAGCAGTACTTCATCATGTTTGACGAAGGGTACTTCCTCAACGGCCAGTACACGGTTGTCGGCAAGGTTGTTTCCGGTATGGAGAATGTCGACAAGATCAAGCGCGGCGAAGGCGGTAACGGCGAAGTCTCGGACCCCGACCGCATGATCAAGGTCACCGTCGGTAAGACAAACTGATAAGGCGGCAGCTGCCGCAAGAATCAAAGGAGAAGTCAATGGCCGAGATCAAGGATCCGGAAAACACGCTCATCATGGAAACCACCAAGGGCAAAGTCGTCATCGCTCTGATGCCAGACCTTGCCCCTGGTCATGTCGCCCGCATCAAGGAACTGGCCCGCGAACAGGCTTATGACGGCGTCGTGTTCCATCGCGTGATCCCGGACTTCATGGCGCAGACCGGCGATGTGGAGTTCGGCAAGAAAGGTGGCGCAAAGTTCAACGCCTCGCGCGCCGGCATGGGCGGCTCTGAAAAGCCCAACCTGAAAGCAGAATTCTCGGCGGTTCCCCATGTGCGCGGCACGTGCTCGATGGCGCGGTCGCAGAGCCCGGACTCAGCAAACTCGCAGTTCTTCATCTGCTTCACCGATGCTCCTTGGCTCAACAAGCAGTACACGGTCTGGGGCCAGGTCATCGAAGGAATGGACAATATCGATCAGATCAAGAAGGGCGAACCCGTTCAGGATCCGGATTCGATCGTATCCGTGAAGGTGGCAGCCGATATCGCTGCCTGATCAACTTCGGGACAACCAAACCGAGCGCTCCGGCTAGACCGGGGCGCTTTTCTTTTGCGGCATCTGCGACTATGTGCGGGGACCTGCCGTTGCCAGCGAGAGCCGAGCCGCCGAGACCAGATGCGCGTAGATCTTTTCGATTTCCACCTGCCGGACGAAAACATTGCCCTGCGGCCCGCCAACCCGCGCGACAGCGCACGGCTGCTTGTCGTGCGGCCGGACCAGCCGGTGGTTCTGGATGATCTTCGTGTACGCGATCTGCCGCAGATGCTTCGGCCTGGCGACGCGCTCGTTTTCAACGATACGCGTGTCATTCCAGCACAGCTTGAGGGGCAGCGGGTGCGCGAAGGAGGGAGCGAGCTTCCCGTGTCCGCGACACTGCACATGCGTGTCGGTCCAGAACGGTGGAAAGCGTTTGCGAGACCTGGAAAGCGGATCAAAGAGGGTGATCGCATCCTGTTAGGGCACAGTGGCGATGCCTGTCTCTTAGGCACGTTGAATGCCACGGTCGAGGCCAAAGGCGAGGGGGGTGAAATCACGCTGCTGTTCGATCTGTCGGGGCCTGCTCTCGACGAGGCCATCATGACGGTCGGCCATATCCCGTTGCCGCCCTATATCGCCGACAAGCGCCCGGAGGACGAGCGTGACCAGGTCGATTACCAGACGATCTACGCTCGCGAGAAAGGCGCTGTAGCAGCGCCCACCGCCGGATTGCACTTCACGCCGGAACTCTTTGCGGCGCTCGACGCGGCTGGCATAGAACGACATTTCGTTACACTGCATGTGGGGGCGGGGACATTCCTGCCGGTGAAGGCCGACGACACGGATGAGCACAAGATGCATGCCGAAATCGGTCACGTCAGCGCGGAGACCGCACAACGTCTGAATGCAGTGCGCGCCGCGGGCGGTCGTATTGTGTCCGTGGGCACAACATCTCTGCGGCTGCTCGAGAGTGCCACGGGGGACGACGGCGTCATCAAGGCCTGGAGCGGCGCCACGGACATCTTCATCACCCCCGGCTACCGTTTCAAGGCGGTCGATGTGCTGATGACCAATTTCCATCTCCCCAAATCGACGCTTTTCATGCTGGTGTCAGCCTTCAGTGGCTTCGAAACCATGCCTCGCGCTTACGATCACGCCATTCGCAATGGATATCGCTTTTATTCCTACGGCGATTCCAGCCTGCTCTTTCGGAAACCAGAATGACAGACACGTTTCAGTTTACCCTCAAGGCCACCGACGGCGGCGCACGTCTTGGCGAGGTCAGCATGCCCCGCGGAACCGTCCGAACGCCGGCCTTCATGCCGGTCGGAACCGTAGGTACCGTGAAGGCAATGTATCTCGACCAGGTACACGAGACCGGCGCAGACATCATCCTCGGCAACACCTATCACTTGATGCTGCGTCCCGGAGCAGAGCGGGTTGCACGGCTTGGCGGACTGCACAAGCTGATCCGGTGGGAGCATCCGATCCTCACCGACAGCGGCGGTTTCCAGGTCATGTCACTGTCGGGCCTGCGAAAGCTCGATGAGAAGGGAGTGACGTTCAAGAGCCACGTCGACGGTTCGCTGCATCACATGTCGCCGGAGCGGTCAATCGAGATCCAGGGACTGCTTGGCTCTGATATCCAGATGCAGCTTGATGAATGCGTAGCGCTTCCTGCTGAGCCGAAAGAGATCGAGCGGGCGATGGAGCTTTCCCTTCGCTGGGCGGAGCGTTGCCGGGTCGCCTTGGGCGACCAGCCCGGCAAGGCGATGTTTGGCATCGTGCAGGGGGGTGACCAGCCGGATCTTCGGGTGCGTTCGGCAGAAGGCCTCAAGCAGCTCGGTCTCAAGGGATATGCTGTCGGCGGGCTCGCTGTCGGTGAGCCGCAGGCCGTGATGCTGAAGATGCTGGAAGAGACCCTACCGGTCCTGCCCACAGAAAAGCCGCGTTACCTGATGGGCGTCGGCACGCCCGACGACATCCTGAAGTCCGTTGCGCGCGGGATCGACATGTTCGACTGCGTAATGCCAACGAGATCCGGACGCCATGGCCTCGCCTTTACCCGGCGTGGCCGTATCAACATCCGCAATGCCCGTCATGCAGAGGACATGCGGCCGCTGGACGAGGAATCGAGCTGCCCGGCAGCTAGGGATTACTCGCGTGCGTATCTGCATCATCTTGTGCGTTCGGATGAGGCGCTAGGAGGTATGTTGCTCTCATGGAACAACTTGAACTATTACCAGGACCTGATGAAGGGCATCCGGAAAGCGATCGAAGAAGGGCGCTTTAGCGATTTCCACGCCGAGACGCAGGAGGCCTGGGCCAAAGGTGACATCGATCCTGTTTGACCTGTAGGATCGAGGCCGGTACCTCAGATGCCCTGGCTGTTGGTGTTGCGGGTCATCCGCACCCCGTTCACCTTGTAGAGCCCGTCGTCCATCAGTCTCATCTCGTAGATTGCCGTCCAGTCCTTACCATGATCGGCACTGATCAACACTTCCTGGAGAACGAGCTCGCCACCGCCGACAAGTTTGGAGCGGCCAAAGGCGTAGTTGCCAGACTTGTAGAGGGCAGGGTATTTCTCCCGCACCATCTTGAGGAATTGAGCGCTCGTCCGATAGATGCTGCGGATGCCGGGGGAGGCGAAGGAGTAGGCTGTCTCCGCATCTTCTGCATAGAATGCGTTGATCTGGCCGTTGATCACCGCCTGCGCGTCCCGGACCGGATCATCGGCGCCCGCCACTGGCCCGCTGACGAGCAAACACAGAACGAGGCAGGCTAGTCGCAGACGCATCGGCTATTTCCTCTATAGAGCATGGATCCTACCGCGTTTTCGGCTTGAACGAGATCACCTTATCGGGAATACGACCTCAGTGCCTATGCTTAACGAAGACGACAACCAAACTGACGGGCGCTGTAGGGCCACCGGCGAAGCGCCGACGGTTAAGGCAAGCAACCGTCAAGACGGCTCTGAGCCGACCATCAGGATGCTTAGCTGGGCAAAGAATTCGGCTGCTTACCGTTTGTCGCGGAAGATGATGACAGAGCGTGAACTCTCCACGGCTATCATCAGGAAGGCAAAGCAGAAATTTGAAGAGATCACCGATGAGCAGCTCGCCGCAGTCGCGCGTGCGGCCGTCGACTTTGGCGTCCGGGTCGGCGCGCTGGACGACAAGACCTATGCCGAAGTCAAGGTTCGGTCGGGTGTGCGCGTCGGCAAGTCCAAGCGCATCATCGCCCGAAAGCTGAGGGAGAAAGGCGTCGAGGCGCAAACGGCGACAGAGGCACTTCAAGATGCCGACGATCGTGTGGCGGCCGTTGCATTCGCACGCAAGCGTGGCTTTGGACCGTATCGTCGCCATCCGCTCGATGACAAGCGGCTGGCGAAAGAACTTTCTGCATTCGCGCGCAATGGCTTCAGTTTCGAACTTGCGAAGGCTGTTCTAGACATGAAGGTAGACGAGGCAGATGCCGCGACTTCAAGCTAATGTCGGCGGACATGAACAGGGAAGGCGGAATGCGCTCCCAAATGCCGCAAGCCAATATCGCATAAGATAGATTATGGAACTTCAAGATGGTATTGGAATCGTCGGATGTTGCCGGGCGCCGCAGTCTGTTGGGAGCAACAGCCTGCGGCCATAGACTGCACTCACGAGTTGTCGCGCGCTCCGAACCGAATCCTTGCAATAGCTGACGGTACCGCTTATGCGGCGATATACAGTTAAGCTGTACATCTTGAAAGTTTGCACAAGGATCGATCATGTCTGTTGAGAACAAAGAAGTGGTTCGCCGGTTCAACATCGAGGTTATTCAGAATGGGAACGAAGCCGAATTCCAGGCCTTGATG
>JAEWOP010000132.1 GCA_023399635.1 Pseudomonadota bacterium | reverse complement strand
TTTTTGATCACATGCTCTTGTAGGCGTCGATGATGGCCTTGCCTTCGTCACCCGCCTTGGAAAGCCAGTCTTCAGTCAGTTGTGCACCGACTTCCGTCAAGCCCTTCTTCAGTTCCTCGCTCGGGGGAAGAACCTGCATGCCGTTCTGCCTCAGCGTATCCATATAGGCGGCCGTCTTCTCGACGCCGAGCTTCCAGCCGCGTTCCTCTGCTGCTGCCGCAGCTTCCGTGACGGCTGTCTGGATGGCGGGATCGAGCGCATCGAAGGCGTCCTTGTTCACGAAGATGACGTTCTTCGGGATCCAGGCTTGCGTGTCGTAGTAGTGGGTGAGCGATTCCCAGATCTTGGAATCGACGCCGGTGGCACTGGAGGTCATCAGACCATCGACCACGCCGGTGGCGAGCGCCTGTGGCAGTTCTGCCGCCTGGACGGTCACTGGCTGCGCACCGACAAGCTCGGCGATCCTTGAGGTGCCGACGTTATAGGCACGCCATTTCAGGCCCTTGAGGTCCTCGACGGTGTTGACGTCCTTCTTCGTATAGATGCCCTGAGAGGGCCAGGGCGTCGTATAGAGAAGCTTCAGCCCCTGCTCGTCCAGGACCTTTTCCACCGTCGGCTTCGAGGCCTCCCAAAGCTTCTTCGACTCCTCAAAGCTGGTGGCAAGGAAAGGCACGACATCGATCCCGAAGACGGGGTTCTCGTTCTCGTGCAGCGAGATCAGGACCTCGCCTGCCTGCGCCTGGCCCGTCTGCACCGCGCGCTTGATTTCCGGTGCCTTGAACAGTGCGGCGCCGGGATGAACGGTGATCTTGAGCGCGCCATTCGTCGCTGCGTCCACGTCGGAGGCGAACTGCATGAGGTTTTCCGTGTGGTAGTTTGCCGGCGGATAGGCGGATGGCAGGACCCAAGCGGTTTGGGCAAGCGCCGCGCCCGCTCCCAGGGCGAGTGCCGTTACCGTCATGCCCCAGCGGGCGATCGATCGCATGTGCAAGTTCATTGTCATTCCCCTTTTGCGTTACCCCGGAAACGCCATTCGCGGCAGGACCATCACGATGTCCGGGAAGACCGTGATGATGGCGACAGTCGCCACAAGTAGGAAGAAGAAAGGCAGCGCCGCGCGGGCAACCGCCAGGCTGTCACGGCCGCTCATCGTCTGCAGCACGAAGAGGTTGAATCCCACGGGCGGCGTGATCTGCGCCATCTCGACCATCAGGACCAGAAAGACACCGAACCAGATGAGGTCGAAGCCCGCCTGCTGGATCATCGGAAGCACCACGACCGTGGTGAGCACGATCATCGACAACCCGTCGATGGCGCAGCCGAGCAGGATGTACATGATCGTCAGGACCGCGATCAGCGCATAGGGGCTGCGGCCGAAGCCGTCCACCCAACTCGCCAGCGCTGCGGGAATTCCGGTATAGCCCATGGCGATCGACATATAGCCGGCGCCGGTCAGGATCAGCATGATCATCGCTGTCATCCGGGTCGCGCCCATCACGCTGTCCTTGAAGCTCTTCCAGGTAAGCGCCCGCTGCCAGGCGGCAATCACCAGCGAGCCGAGCACGCCCCAGGCGGCACATTCGGTTGCCGTGGCCCAGCCCATGAGCAGGGCGGAGAAGACGGTTATGATCAGGAGCGCCAGCGGGATAAGGTTCAGACTTTCCCTGAGCTTGGTGGCCAAGCTCGTCTTCGGCGCCGGCGGCGGGCTCCTATCCGGGTTCATCAGCGACCAGATGACGATGGCGGTCATGTAGAGCACCATGACGATGGCCGCCGGAATGAGGCCGGCGATGAACATCTGGATGATGGAGACGTTCGCGGCAACCGCATAGACGATCATGGTGATCGACGGCGGCACCAGAAAGCCGAGGGTTCCGGCGCCTGCAAGCGACCCGAGGCTGATCATCTCGTCATAGCCGCGCTTCTTGAGTTCCGGCAGCGTGATCTTTGCGACCATGGCCGTCGTGGCGGCGGACGAGCCTGAGACGGCGCCAAAAAGCCCACACCCAAGGACGTTGACGTGGATCAGGCGCCCCGGAAGCCAGTTCAGCCATGGCGACAGGCCCCGGAACATCTCATCGGACAGCCGCGTGCGATAGAGAATCTCGCCCATCCAGACGAAAAGAGGAAGCGCGGCGAGGCTCCAGGAGGCGTTTCCGCTCCAGGCATTGGTGGCAAGTGCCGCACCGATCTGAATGCCGGCCGGCGCGAACTGCATGGCGACGAAGCCGCAGACGAGCAGCGCGATACCGATCCAGACGCCGCCGACAAGAAGGAAAAGCAGGGCGCCAAGGATGAGCCCGGAGACTTCGATCAAAGACAAGGCATCCATGATCACACCCCGCTTTCCATGACGCGCTCGATGATTTCGTCCGTACTTTCCGCCTTCGGCTTCTCGTAGCGCGGAGTACCGCCAAACAGCAGGTGGATGAGTTCATCGACGAAGGCGATGGCGAGGATGGTGAGGCCCGCCGACATGCCAAACTGCGGGATCCACAGCGGCACCGCGATCACGCCCATGGAGACGTCGTTGAACCGCCAGGAGAACAGCGTCATCTCGATCGCGTACCAGGCGAAATAGGAAATGGCGGCGGCACCGATGGCCGTGCAGGCGATTTCGACCAGTCTTCTCGTGCCGCCCTGAAATCTGTCGATGAGCAGGCCCATGCGGATCAGCTCGCCAGATCGGAAGGTGTGTGCGAGGCCAAGAAATGCGGTCGCGGCCATGCACCAGGCCGTAAAGTCGTCCCCGGCCGGCACATCTATCCCGAGAGGCCGTCCGGCAGACAGCGACAGCATGATCAGGAAGATTGCGACGATAAAGATGCCTGCGAGCCAGCCCGCGGCGAGGTAGAGACCGTCGAGCGCCTTCCTCAACCACTCGGGAAAAATACTATGGCGCGGATCAATGGAGGACACAGATGGCCCTCCCGCATGGAGTACGGCAGTCAGACATTGTCGGCTCCCCTCGGTTGCCGTGGCCGGGCGAAGCTCTGGCGGCCTCTTTGCCCGTTATGCAGGCATGATGCAGCAATGTTCATTTTGCTGTCAATCAATCATTGACGTTTTATCGACGAAATGTATTCGTAAATGAAAAGCAACAAATGAGGGGCACGTCATGACCAGCGGCAAATGGGATTTCTGGATCGATCGCGGCGGCACGTTCACCGACATCGTCGGACGCAAGCCGGATGGTTCGCTGATCGCGCACAAGCTCCTCTCGGAGAATCCTGAGGCCTACCGGGATGCTGCCGTGCAGGGGATCCGGGAACTCCTGGAGCTGAAGCCGGGTGAACCGGTCCCTGCGGGTGCCATCGGCGCGGTCAAGATGGGCACAACTGTCGCCACTAATGCCCTCCTCGAACGCAAGGGCGAGAAAACGCTGCTCGTGACGACGCGCGGCTTCCGCGATGCGCTGGCGATCGGCTATCAGGCGCGGGCCGACATCTT
>JAEWOP010000029.1 GCA_023399635.1 Pseudomonadota bacterium | reverse complement strand
GGCCGCCGGCGCCCCCGCCCCGGCGATCACCGGGCCGGTGTTCGATTCCTCCGTGCTGATGGTGGAAACGGCCCTGCAAGGCACCGGCGTCGCCCTCGCCCCGCCGCTGATGTTTTCCCGCCACCTTTCCTCCGGCGCACTGGAACAGCCCTTCCCCGTCTATGTCTCAAAGGGAAGCTACTGGCTGACGCGCCTCAAATCCCGCACCCCGACGCCGGCGATGAACGCCTTTGCCGAGTGGGTGGCCGAAATGGCGGCGGAGACAAGGGCGGGCTAGGCACTCCTCCCTTGCCATCCCCCTCGCCTTGTGCCATCAGGCGCGCTCAATTTCACCAGGGCGCGGCAGGCGCCCTTTGGCGTTCCGGGCGGATGCTCCGGGTTCAACAATCACGACTGGACGAGGAGCACCGCCATGGCACGGGCGCTGGGGCTGGATTTCGGCACGACCAACACCGTCATTGCATTGGCGGAAGGCGATGGGGCCACGCAGTCCATGCCGTTTGCGAGCAGTGCCGGCGCCACCGACACGATGCGCACGGCGCTCTCCTTCATGAAGGACCGGCAGCTCGACGCGCAGGCGCTGAAGGTCGAGGCGGGACAGGCGGCTATCCGCGCCTTCATCGACAACCCCGGCGACTGCCGCTTCCTGCAGTCGATCAAGACGTTTGCGGCCAGCCCGCTCTTCCAGGGCACGCTAATCTTCGCGCGGCGCCATCAGTTCGAGGACCTGATGGAGATCTTCCTGCGGCGGCTTTCCGCTTATGCGGGCGAGGCCTGGCCGGCAGAGGTCTCGCGCATCGTCGTTGGCCGGCCCGTGCATTTCGCCGGCGCCAGCGCCGATGCGGATCTGGCACTCGAGCGCTACAACACGGCGCTGACGCGGCTCGGATTTCCGGAAATCGCCTATGTCTACGAGCCCGTCGCGGCCGCCCATTACTTCGCCCAGAACCTGCAGAAGGACGCCAATGTGCTGGTGGCGGATTTCGGCGGCGGCACGACCGACCTTTCGCTGATCCGCTTCGAGCGCCATGGGGGCAAGCTCGCCGCCACCCCGGTCGGCCATTCCGGCGTCGGTATTGCTGGTGACCAGTTCGACGCGCGCATGATCGATCATCTCGTGGCACCCGAGATCGGCAAGGGGAGCCGGTTCAAGAGCTTCGACAAACTGCTCGACGTGCCGAGCAATTATTACACCAGCTTCTCGCGCTGGAACCAGCTGTCGATCTTCAAGGGCTCAAAGGAGTTTTCTGACCTCAAGTCGCTGATCCGTTCGGCGCTGGAGCCTGAGAAGCTCGAGATGTTCGTCGATCTCGTTGAGCATGACGAGGGTTATCCGCTTTATCAGGCGATTTCGGCCACGAAGATGTCCCTATCGCATTCTGAAGAGGCGGAGTTCTGTTTTGCGCCATTGGGTCGCGCCGGCCGAAAAACGGTGCAGCGCAGCGCCTTCGAGAGCTGGATTGCGGAAGATCTAGCGCGCATGGAAAGTGCGCTGGACGAGGTGCTGGTCAGCACGAATACCGAGGGCAGCGCCATCGACAAGGTCTTCCTTACCGGCGGCACATCTTTCGTGCCCGCGGTACGGGATATCTTCAACCGCCGCTTCGGAGACGAAAAGATCGAGAGCGGCGGCGAGCTTCTATCGATCGCGCACGGTTTGGCGCTGATCGGCGAAGGCGAGGATCTGGACCAATGGGCGGCATGACGCTTCCACGCCGCGTCGCCCTTCGCTAGAGTGGGTCAATGATCCAAGCAAAGGACCTCGAAGCTGGCGAACTCGCAGCGCTTCTGCATTTCTATGCGGATGCAGGTGTCGACTGGCTGCTGGAAGATTCTCCGGTTGACCGCCTGCAGGAGTTTGAGGCGCAGCAGGCAGCGCGCGAGCAGGTGCGCAGGGCACAGGTTTCAGCACCCGCCGAAGCCGCGGAGCGCAAGGCTGCCCCGCGCGCCGCAGCCTCGGCACCCCTGAACCCTCCCCCGGCCGTTGCCGTGCCTGACGATCAGGCCGTCGCAGCTGCGAGATTTGCAGCCGAAAGCGCGCGCTCGCTCGACGAACTGAAGATCGCAGTGGAAGCCTTCGGGGGCTGCAACCTCAAGAACAGCGCACGCTCCACTGTCTTTCTGAGCGGTGATCCTGCCTCCAGGATCATGGTGATCGGCCCGATGCCGAACGCCGACGATGACCGCGATGGTTTTCCGTTTTCCGGGCGGCAGGGCCAGTTGCTCGATCGCATGTTGGCATCGATCGGTCTTTCGCGCGAAACCGTTGTATTGACCAACATCATCCCCTGGCGGCCGCCGGGTAACCGGATGCCCTCACCAGCGGAAACAGCGATATGCCGCCCCTTTATCGAGCGGCAGATCGCATTGGCCGAGCCTCAGCACCTGCTGCTCTTGGGCAATTTCCCCGCACGCTTCTTCTTCGGCGAAAATGGTACGATCCACAGTCTGCGCGGTCGATGGCGGGAGATGGTTGTGGCGGGGCGAAGCCTGCGCATGTTGGCAACGCTTCATCCGCAGGAACTGCTCACTGCGCCCGCCAACAAGGCGCTGGCTTGGCAGGACCTCCTGCTGCTTTCACAAGACCTTGGAAGCAACGCTTAAGCACGTCGCCCAAACAATGCTCATTATTAACGGATTATGAAGGAAGCGATGCGGAAGCCGCATAGCAGCGTCGCTGCCTGCTGCATTGCCGAATCATTGCTGCGGCGCAATATTGACCTGGTGTCTTGGGAGGAACTCTAGGTCAAGGAACCAAGGCGATGTCGACCCGCTCCCGCCCGATTCATTCGGGATTTGAAAGCCTTCGCATCAGCGGCTTGTCTCCGCGTTCAACGCAGGGATATCACCACTTCGGCTCGGTCACCAACGAGCAGCTTTCCGCCCGCGCTTTGGCCGGCGTCGGCAGGATTACGCGCCCAGCCGCGATCTTTGCAGATTTTCGCGAACGCTAGAGCGCCGGATCCCCGGAAAGGCTACTTCCATGACGAACATTCACCGCTTGCGCACGCTTCGGCAGACGTGGATTGATGTCGGCACGGCGGTGAACGCTGCGCGCGAATATCGCCACGAGGGTGCAAGCCGCGGTGGGAAGCTTGCGTCGACCAATCCTCAAACGGCTGCCATCGCTCTCTGAGACTAGTTTGGCGGTGCCGATGCCGTCCGCGCCGCCTTGCGCTCGATACCAAGCCGATGCTCGCGGTAAACGATGAATATTCCAGCTGCCATCGTGATGGCCGTCCCGAAAAGCATCGGCAATGTAGGAACATCGTTGAACAAGATGAAAGCGATCACGATTCCCAGGAGGAATGACGTGTATTCGAACGGCGCAACCGCCGACACGTCCGCATGGCGATAGCTTTCCGTCAGGAAGATCTGCGCAATTCCTCCGAATATCCCTGAAGCGATCAGCAGCACGGCCTGCTCCATCGACAAAGTGGCCCAGCCGAAAGGTAGGCTCACGAGAGAAAACAGCGCTCCGCTCAGCGAGAAATAGAAGACGATGGTGGGGGTCTTTTCCGTCCGCACGAGCTGGCGGACCTGAACCATCGCCAGTCCGCTCAGCATCGCGGCGATCAGCACTGCTGCGGCACCCAGCGCCTGCGAAGATTGAAGCCCGCCCTCCTGAAACAGTGTCAGCTTCGGCCATGACACGATGAAGACACCGAGCAACCCGGCAACCACTGCGCTCCACCGGTACACACGCACCTTTTCACCTAGAATGAGCGCTGCAAAGACCACAGCCATCAGCGGAGAGGCATAGCCGATGGCAATCGCTTCCGGCAACGGCAGGTGCACGAGGCCATAGAAGCCGAAGGCCATGGAGAGGATGCCGAAGAAGCCTCGCTTGAGGTGGCCAAACGGCCGATCTGTTTTCGCCGCAGTGCCGAGGTCGTTTCGCCAGGCAAGATAGGCGATAATCGGGATCAGAGCGAAGGCGGAGCGGTAGAAGGTGATCTGCCCAGCAGGCACGTCCGCACCTGCGGCCTTGATGCAAGTCTGCATCATCACGAAAATCATGACGGAGATGATCTTGAACATGATTCCGCGCAGCGGACTGCCCGCATCAACGGTCATTCGAAGCTCATGGACAGTGGGCCCTAGTCACAGACGGCGGGTAAGCGGAATGGCTCTATGCAACAAAGCCTAAAGCAAATGTTTCCATTCCGACATCAAAACTGATGATAGGTCGATCAATAACCTTGGTCCAATGAGGCTTGAAACGCCCGCTCTGCAAGCCCGAGTGGGATGCAACTTGCGTTAGCATCATGTTAGCATCCCTTTGTTAGCGTCGGTTCATCCCGCCATAAAAAGGATTGCCGCTGTGACTTCTTCTGCTGAACGCCCGAATCATCCGCCGGTGCGCTCAATTAGACAGAACCCAGCAACATGGACAGGATCCGGACCGAATCTCCGCAGCTGACGCCGCCAGACCGGCCTTCAAATCCCCTTTTCATCTACGAACAGGAAACCGTGTACTGATGGGTACATCTGAGAACAAAGTCGTCGAACTGGCTGATTATCGCCCTACGGATTTCGTGCTTGATCGGGTGGATCTTACTTTCGAACTGGATCCCAGCAACACCAAGATCGAAGCACGGCTGATCTTCCATCGCCGCGAAGGTGCGGATGTGACGGCACCCTTGGTGCTGGACGGTGACGAACTTGCTCTCGCAGGTCTGCTCCTCGACCAGAACGAGATGCCGGCCGGTCAGTATGATGTCACGCCTCAGAGTCTGACGATCCGAGACCTGCCCTCAAGCGACCCGTTCGAGATCACCGTCACCACCTCCATCAATCCGGAAGCCAATACCCAGTTGATGGGGCTTTACCGCACCAACGGCGTCTACTGCACCCAGTGCGAGGCTGAAGGCTTCCGCCGCATCACCTATTTCCCCGATCGTCCGGATGTCCTGGCGCCCTATACGATCACCATCATCGCCGACAAGGCCGCCAATCCGCTGCTGCTCTCGAACGGCAATTTCCTCGGCGGCGGCAACTATGACGAAGGCCGGCATTTTGCCGCATGGTTCGACCCGCACCCGAAGCCCAGCTATCTTTTCGCGCTCGTCGCTGGCGATCTCGGCGTCGTCGAGGACACGTTCACCACCATGTCCGGCCGGGAGGTGGCGCTGAAGATCTATGTCGAGCACGGCAAGGAGCCGCGGGCGACCTATGCCATGGATGCGCTGAAGCGCTCGATGAAGTGGGACGAGGAGCGCTTCGGGCGCGAATACGACCTCGACATCTTCATGATCGTCGCGGTGTCCGACTTCAACATGGGCGCCATGGAGAACAAGGGCCTCAACGTCTTCAACGACAAGTATGTCCTTGCCGATCCGGAGACGGCGACCGATCAGGATTATGCGAACATCGAGGCGATCATCGCCCACGAATATTTCCACAACTGGACCGGCAACCGGATCACCTGCCGCGACTGGTTCCAGCTCAGCCTCAAGGAAGGCCTGACCGTCTTTCGCGATCACGAGTTCTCTGCGGACATGCGCTCGCGCGCCGTCAAGCGCATCGCTGAAGTCCGGCACCTGAAGTCGGAGCAGTTCCCGGAGGATGCCGGTCCGCTCGCTCATCCGGTCCGGCCGACGAAGTACCGCGAGATCAACAACTTCTACACGACAACGGTCTATGAGAAGGGTTCGGAGGTCATCCGGATGATTTCCACCCTGCTCGGGGCCGATGACTTCAAGAAAGGGCTCGACCTCTATTTCGAGCGCCACGACGGCGACGCCGCCACGGTCGAGGACTTCGTCAAGTGCTTTGAGGATGCCACCGGGCGCGACCTCAGCCAGTTCTCCCTATGGTACCATCAGGCAGGGACACCCTTGGTCAGCGCCTCCGGCTCCTACGATGCGGCAAGCTCCACATTCGAACTTGCACTGGAGCAGATGGTGCCGGCGACGCCTGGCCAGCCGAACAAGGAGCCGATGCACATTCCCCTGTCCTTCGCGCTAATCCTCGACAATGGCTCCATCGCGAATCCAACTGCTGTTACCGGCGGAGAGGTCACCGGCGACGTGCTGCATCTGACGGAGCGCACACAGGTTCTGACCTTCTCCGGCATCTCGTCGAGGCCCGTGCTCTCGCTCAACCGCAGCTTCTCGGCACCGATCAACCTGCATCTTGACCAAAGCCCGGCGGATCTTGCCCATATCGCCCGTCACGACAGCGACCTCTTTGCGCGGTGGCAGGCGCTGACCGATCTGGCGCTTCCGAACCTTCTCCAGGCCGCCCGTGACGCGCGCGACGGCAATCCGGTGGAAACGTCACCGGCCATGATCTCCACGCTCCTGGAGACTGCCGGCAATGATGAGCTTGAGCCGGCGTTTCGCGCTCAGGTCCTCGCTCTTCCCAGCGAAAGTGATATCGCTCGCGAACTCGGGAGCAACAATGATCCTGACGCCATCCATGCAGGCCGCACTGCCGTCCTGACTGCCGTTGCGACAGCAGGGCGACATCTGTTTCAGCGCCTCCTCGACGAGATGCAGGTTCGCGGCGCCTTCAGCCCAGATGCAGACAGCGCGGGCAAACGTGCTCTTCGCAACGCCGCCCTGATGTATCTGACCTATGCAGACAAATCGCCGGATTACGCCAGCAAGGCATTCGGGGAAGCGCACAACATGACGGACATGTTGCAGGCGCTCACACTGCTTGCCCACCGCTTCCCTGGCGAGCAAGAAACGGCTCTTGCGCTGGACACCTTCCTGAAACGTTTCGAGGCCAATCCGCTCGTCATCGACAAGTGGTTTTCGGTTCAGGCGACCATACCCGGCGCGGCGACCCTTGATCGCGTCAAGTCGCTGATGGCGGATCCACACTTCGCGCCGAACAATCCGAACAGGGTTCGTTCGCTTGTTGGCAGCTACGCCTTTGCCAACCCGAGCGGCTTCAACCGCGCGGATGGTGAAGGCTACCGCTTCCTCGCAGAGCAAATCCTGGCGATCGACCCGAAGAACCCGCAGCTTGCCGCGCGGATCTTGACGTCGATGCGCTCATGGCGGTCGCTTGAGCCCCAGCGGGCGAACCACGCGCGCTCCGCCCTCCTCACCATTGACCGAAGCGGAAGCCTGTCCAACGACGTGCGCGACATCGTGGAGCGCATGCTGAAAGGCTAGTCGTTCTGCGGCATATCATGTGCCTGCTAACACTGCAGCTTTATCAAAGGCTTAAAAAAGTCTTACCTCTGCTCTGGACACGGCGAATCACCCGTGATTCATTAGGATAGATTCGGGCGAGCGGCGCGCCGGGTTTCCATGAGGGGTCAGATGAAAACGATGGCGGACGCGCGACGGGCAACCGTCGGCGAGGGGTTCTTGCGTCTCAAATTTCCGGTGATGAAGCGGGCCTCCGGCCTTTTCGGCACAAGGCCCGATCTCACCGTGACACCAATCTCGCGGCAGATGCCGCGCGTCGAGCTCGTGCTGAAGCGGTCAATCCCGCTCCTCATCCTCGCCTTCCTCGCAGTCGTCGCAACCTCGCGCAGCGTCGGCATGGTATCCGAGCACGACAGGATGCAGGAAAGCGCGCGCCAGGCAACCGCCCTCGTCGCCGCCACCGCCGTTGCGGCCTTCGCCGAACAGGACGTGGCGATTAGCAACGCTGATCGCTTGGCCGCGGAAGCGCGGCTCACATCCTTCCTTCCCGCCGACCGCCTGGGGCCGGACTCCTTCCTGTTTCTTGTCGCTCCCACCGGCAAGATTTTCGGCGGGGTTGGCGCCTCCGGCTATATCGGCCTGCAGCTGACGGCCCTTCTGCCGGAAACGGCGGCACTGCGCCGATTCGGAGGCTCGGGCCTGATTGAAACCTCGATCGGGGGTCAGCCCCATTACGCCGCGATCTCGCCCATCGGCGATGATGGCGGGCTGATCGTCGCGGCTCGTTCGCTTGCTCCCCTGCACTATTTCTGGCGGCACGAGGTTTCCCTCAACGTGACGCTGTTTGCTTGCGTATCGGTGATCCTGCTCGTGATCCTTTACGCCTATTACATGCAGGTGAAGCGTGCCCGTGAAGCGGACGAGACTTTCCTGGAAAGCAATCTGAGGATCGAAACGGCGCTGTCGCGCGGCCGCTGCGGCCTCTGGGACTTTGACGTCAGCAATCGCCGCCTGTTCTGGTCCGGCTCGATGTACGAAATGCTCGGCTTGCCGCCGGCCGGCAGCGTCCTGTCGTTTGCCGATGCGGCCCGGATGATGCACCCCACCGACGGCAATCTCTACGCCTTGGCGCGCGCCATCAGTCGCGGCAATGCTAAGCAAGTGGATCAGGTTTTCCGCATGCGTCACGCCGCCGGCCACTATGTCTGGATGCGAGCGCGCGCCCAGGTCGTTCGCAATGCCAGCGGCCGCACGCATGTCATCGGCATCGCCATGGACGTGACCGAGCAGCACCGGCTGGCGCAGCGCTATGCAGAGGCGGACCAGCGTCTGGCGGACGCAATCGAATGCACCTCGGAAGCCTTCGTATTGTGGGACAAGAACGACAGGCTGGTGATGTGCAACGCTCATTTCCAGCAAGCCTATGGCTTGCCCGACAGCGTCCTCGTGCCGGGGACTGAAAGGGCTACCGTCAAGGCTGCCGCCGTTCGTCCCGTGATCGAACGGCGCATCGCAGATCCTGACCAAAGCGGACAGTCCCGCACCACCGAGGTTCAACTCGCCGACGAGCGCTGGCTGCAGATCAACGAACGACGCACCCGCGACGGCGGCATGGTTTCCGTGGGAACCGACATCACGCTGATGAAGCGCCACCAGGAACGCCTGCGTGATTCCGAACGGCGCCTGATGGCGACGATCAGCGACCTTTCGGCTTCGCAGAAAAAGCTCGAGCGCCAGAAGGAAGAACTTTCCATCGCCAATGCCAATTATCAGGCGGAGAAAGAGCGGGCTCAGGCTGCCAACAAGGCGAAATCAGAGTTTCTGGCCAATATGAGCCACGAGTTGCGCACGCCGCTCAACGCCATCCTCGGCTTCTCGGAAATCCTCGTCAACCAGATGTTCGGCCCGGTCGGTTCGCCCAAGTATGGTGAATACGCCAGAGACATCCACGACAGCGGCAAGCACCTGCTCAATGTGATCAATGACATTCTCGACATGTCGAAGATAGAAGCGGGTCACATGAAGATCCAATGCGAGACAATCGACCTCGCTCCGCTCATCGAGGAAAGCCTGCGCCTGACCTCCATTGCTGCCGAAGAAAAGAACATCTCGATCGAACAAAGCGTCTCGCCTGAACTTGGCCTTGTCGGCGATCGGCGGGCGATGAAGCAGGTCATGCTGAACTTGCTATCGAATGCCGTGAAGTTTACCGATGAAGGCGGCCGGATCATCGTCCGAGCCCGCAGGTCGGAGTCTGGTATCCTGCTGACGATTGCGGATACCGGCATCGGCATTCCAAAGGCGGCCATGAGCAAGATCGGCCAGCCGTTCGAGCAGGTCCAGAGCCAGTATGCCAAGAGCAAGGGTGGCTCCGGGCTTGGCCTTGCCATTTCCCGGTCGCTGATCGCGCTCCACGGAGGGGCAATGCGCATTCGCTCCTGCACCGGCAAGGGCACCGTTGTCTCTCTCAGCGTTCCCGCCAATCCGAGCTTCTCCCTGCCACGACTGGCTACGGGCTGAGCACCTTCCGGAAGACTGCACGCACGGCCTTGGAAAGCCGTTTCACCTCGCTCTCCAGTGTTCTGATGTCGGGGCAGTCACCTGCCCGGCAGACGCGTTCCACGAGGCCTGCGGGAGCTTCTTTCGGCGAGAAGGCTCCATCGATGCAGAGCCGGATGACCTGCGCCAGTTCCGTGAACAAGCGCAATGCTTCCACCACTGTGGCCAGATCGTCGGGCGACAGCATGTCCTGCCCGAGCGCCTTCAACGCACCACTCGTGCTCATGCCGGAAGTCTCCACCGAAAGCCCCCGCGCCGGCGCCACCAGGCGCAGATGTTGCGCAATGAACTCGATATCGATCACCCCCCCGGGGATCAGCTTCAGATCCCAGATGTCGCGCGGCGGCTTCTCCTTCTCGATAAGCTCCCGCATCTCCCGAACATCCTTGGACGTCTTCTCCACATCGCGCTTGCCTGCGAGAATATCGGCAATCACCCTGGACGCTTCCTCAGCGAGCAATTTATCTCCGCAGACCATGCGCGCCCGCGTCAGAGCCATATGCTCCCAGGTCCAGGCCTCCTCCTGCTGATATTTCCGGAATGCCCTCAGACGCGTTGCCACCGGCCCCTTGTTGCCTGAAGGGCGCAACCGCATGTCGACGTCGAAAAGCACGCCTTCGGCGGTCGGAGCCGAAAGCGCGGCGATGAGCCGTTGCGTGAGGCGGGTGTAGTAGCGGGTCGCATCCAGCGGCTTTGGACCGTCGGATTCGAACGCATCGTCCTCATGCTCGTATAGCAGGATCAGATCCACATCGGATGCTGCAGTCAGCTCGAAGCTGCCGAGCTTGCCCATGCCCATTAGCGCAACGCGCCCGCCGGCGAAGCGCCCATGCGCGGCCTCGATTTCACCCACCACCGCGATCAACGCCTGCTCTATCAACAGGTCGGCAAGATCGGTGAAGGCGTGGCCTGCAACACTGCCATCAATCGCACCGGTGAGCAGCCTGATCCCGATCAGGAAGCGCTGTTCGGCCGCAAAAATACGCAGGCGGTCCAGCACGTCCTCGTAGTTGCGGGCCGGCCCGAGGAAGCTCTTCAGCCGCTCTGCCAGATAACTGCGCGTCGGAAGCTCCGCCATCAGCGCCGGGTCGAGCATGCCGTCGAACACGTGAGGCCGCGACGAGATGATGTCGGCAAGCCGAGGCGCCGAAGACATGATGCGCACAATCTGCGACAGGAGGTTGGGATTGTTGCCGATCAACGAAAACAGCTGTATGCCCGCCGGCAACCCGGACAGGAAGCTGTCGAAACGCAGGAGAGCATCATCGGCACGGCTGCTCTCGCCGAAGGCCTTCAAGAGCTCCGGCATCAGTTCCGTCAACCGCTCGCGCGCTTCCACGGATTGGGTGGCGCGGTAGCGGCCGTAGTGCCATGTGCGGATCACCCGAGCAATATCTGACGGACGCTCGAAACCAAGCGAGGAGAGTGTCTTCAGTGTCTCCGGATCATCCTGCTCACCGGTGAAGACGAGGTTGCCGCCGACACCCGATAGTTTCGCTTCCTGCTCGAATAGGCGAGCGTAGCGCTTCTCCACCGTCCTGAAGGTGCGCTCGAGCTTGGCGGAGAAGGAAGCGGTGTCGGCAAATCCCAGCATGAAGGCGATGCGCTTCAGCTCTGCTTCCGTGTCGGGCAGGTTATGGGTCTGCTCGTCGCGCACCATCTGGATCCGGTGCTCCACGTCGCGCAGGAACCAATAGCACTCCGTCAATTCGGCGGCGATTTCTGGCGTAATCCAGTTCGCCTCCGCCAATGCCTTCAGCGCCAGCTCCGTCTGGCGCGTCCGTAGCGGCGGCATCCGTCCGCCCGCAATCAACTGCTGCGTCTGCGCAAAAAACTCGATCTCGCGGATGCCGCCGCGACCGAGCTTGATGTTGTGCCCTTTGACCGCGATAGCACCGTGACCCTTGTGGACGTGTATCTGCCGCTTGATCGAATGGATGTCCGCAATCGCCGCATAATCCAGATACTTGCGAAAGACGAAGGGCACCAGTTGACGCAGGAAGTCCTCGCCGGCGGCGATATCGCCGGCCATCGCGCGTGCCTTGATGAAGGCGGCTCGCTCCCAGTTCTGGCCGCGGCTCTCGTAGTAGAGAAGCCCCGCCTCGACCGGCACGGCCAAGGGCGTGGAGCCCGGATCCGGGCGAAGCCGCAGGTCGGTGCGGAACACATAGCCATCCGCCGTGCGCTCCTGCAGGATACGTACGAGGCGGCGCATCATCCGGCCATAGATTTCCGTGCCATCGATCGGGTCGGGCACGATGCCGCTGTCGGGATCGAAGAAGACGACGATGTCGATATCGGAGGAATAGTTCAGTTCGTGTCCGCCGAGCTTTCCCATGCCTATGACGATGAGACCCGATGATCGGCTAGGATCGTTCGGGTCCTTCAGCGCCAGTTTCCCGCTCTGATGCGCCGACAACAGCAGATGATCGACCGTCGCCGCAACGGCAGCGTCCGCGAAACGGCTCAGGCAGTGCGTTGTCTCCCGCGCAGTAAAGATGCGGCCGAGATCTGCGAGTGCCAGCAGGAACGAGAGTTCACGCTTGGCCAGGCGCAGCGAGGTCATTACCTCGTTTTCCGATGGCGACCTGTCATCGACCGGTTTCCAGCAGCCGCGCGTCTGCTTGATGACCCGCTCCAGCGTCGCTCCGACCGGCTCCAGGATCGACGTCGTCACCAGGTGTGGCGAGGTCGCAGCCGTATCCCGCAGATAAGGTGAAAGCGTCAGTGCCGCGAGCAGGAAATGCTTGAGCGGGCTTTCGCCTGCCATCAGTTCCGCAACCACCGGCTCCTGCTTGCCGATGTCCTTCAGAACAGCGGCTGCCGCCTTGGCTTCAGTCTGGTTCAGCGGCCGGACAGTGTTCGCGGCGACCTCTTTGAGGTATGTCGGCGTTTCTCCCAAGGCGTCCTCCCGTTCGCCCTCCTTCTTAGGATGCCAGCGGCGGAAATACCATGGTGGCAGTGAGACCGGGTGCTTCTTCGCTGTCGGGTTCGGTGGCTGCGAGCGTCAGAGACCCGCCATGCAACTCCATCACCGCCTCCACCAGCGACAGGCCAAGCCCAGTCCCCGGCTTGGAACGGCTGGCATCGAGTCGGACGAAGCGCTTGACGACTTCTGCCCGCTTGTCTGCAGGCACTCCGGGGCCATTGTCGCAAACAAACAGCCGCACGCCACCTGCATCGGCGTTCAGCACAACGCGCACAACTGCTTCGCCCTTGCTTCCCCCAGCGTATTTGATGGCATTGTCGAGCAGATTGAACATCGCCTGCCCGATCAGTTCGCGGTTGCCCTTCACCTTCAGCCCTGGCTCGATGACCGTTTCCAGCCGTAGCCCCGCCTCCTCGGCCACCGGTTCATAAAGCTCGCAGCTATCGGCGGAAATGGCGGAGAGATCGACGTCTGTCATCTCGGCGGCAATCGAGCCTGCCTCGACGCGCGAAATCATCAGCAGCGCGTTGAAGGTTCGGATCAACTGGTCTGATTCCGCGATGATGCCTTCGAGCGCCACCCGGCGGTGCTCCGCGTCGTCTTCGCCCAACGCATCGGCCGCCTTGTTGCGCAATCGCGTCAGTGGCGTCTTCAGGTCGTGCGCGATGTTGTCGGAGACCTGCCGCAAGCCTTCGTTCAATCGCTCGATGCGCCCGAGCATGGCATTCAGCGATTCCGACAGGCGATCGAACTCGTCGCCGGAGCGGCCAACCGGCAGGCGCTGGGACAGGTCGCCCGCCATGATCTTTTGGCTTGCTCCCGACATTCGATCGATGCGCTTGAGCGCATTGCGGCCGATGCCGAACCAGATAAACAGCGCGCCGACGCCCATGATCGTCAGCGCCACCATCAACGCGCGACGAACGATGCCACGGAATCGCCCTGGCTCACCAAGATCCCGACCGACCATCACCCGCAGACCGTTCTCCATGAACACGACATTGGCGATCGCCATATGCTGCCGCTCGGTGCCTGTCTCAGAAAAGGGCCGATAGGAAAACGGGAAGCGGGTCCAACCCTGATCGTCCAGCACGCCGGGTTGCAGAGACGCGACATTGCCGGCAAGGATCTCGCCATTTGGACCGGCGACCACATACAGATTGGCGCCGGGTTGGCGGGTGCGACGTTCCATGACACGCAGCATTCCGTTGATTCCTGCGCGGTCGAACACTCGCTGGATTTCGGCCACTTCCTGTATGAGATTGTCGCGCGTCTGCTGCGCCAGGATGCGCTCCGACATTGCCGTCACGTAGAAGACGAGGAAAGCCGCGCAGATGGCAAACAACAAGATATAGAGGGCCGACAACCGAACGGCGGTCGAGCGAAACATCAAGCGCAGGCGGGTCGACACCTCAGGCCTCGTCCTTGATCATGTAGCCCGCACCCCGGATGGTCTTCAGCAGCGGCTTGTCGAAATCCTTCTCGATCTTTGACCGCAGCCGCGACACATGCACGTCGATGACATTGGTCTGCGGGTCGAAATGATAATCCCAGACATGCTCGAGCAGCATCGTGCGGGTCACGACCTGTCCTGCATTTTTCATCAGGTATTCGAGAAGCCGGAACTCGCGTGGCTGCAGCAGGATCTCCTTGCCGGCCCGGCGAACCTCGTGCGATAGGCGGTCAAGCTCCAGATCACCGACGCGGTAGACCATCTCCTGCTCCGGCGCGCCCTTGCGGCGCCCCAGAACTTCGACACGCGCAAGAAGCTCGCTGAAGGCATAAGGCTTCGGCAGATAGTCGTCGCCCCCTGCCCGCAGCCCCGTCACACGGTCGTCGACCTGCCCCAATGCGGAGAGGATCAGCACGGGAGTGTTGATCCCACGCTTGCGCAGTTCGCTGATAACCGAGAGACCATCGCGGCGCGGCAGCATGCGGTCTATCACCATGACGTCATAGCTGTTCTCGGTGCCCATGAAGAGCCCGCTATCGCCGTCGCTTGCATGGTCAGCGACGATGCCTGCCTCGCGGAAGGCCTTGGTCATATAGGCTGCCGCTTCAAGGTCGTCTTCAATCACCAGTATCTTCATGTGCGGCACAATAGCGTCCGCGGACCTTTTTGCACTACCGGAATCGCGGACATCGGCGTGGCGGATGGAGGTGTCCATTGTGTCACTCCTTCAACTGCAGGCGGTCGTAGAATAACGAAAAGGCACCGACGTCGCCGGCGGTGCCTTTTGCGCTGATGCCTGGGAGGATCAGCCTTCGTTGATCGGCAGCGCGATGAAGCGGCTGCCTTGCTCGGACTCGATCTGGAAGAGCGCACGCGCGCGGCCATCCTTGCGCGCCTGCTCGATCACGTCCTCGATATCGTCAGCCTTGGTGACCGAGCGGTTGTTGACCGAAACGATCTTTTCACCAGTCCGCAACCCCCTCGCGGCAGCTTCGGAATCAGGATCGACTTCGGTGACCGCAAGACCCGTGCCGTTCTCGGCTGGAGCAACGGTGATGCCGAGACTCGACAGAGCCTTCTCCGACGACGGCGTCGGTGCATCGGGCTCCTCAGGTTCAGCGCTTGCCGCATCCTCGCTGGCGAGATTGCCGAGGGTCACGTCGATGTTTTGCGACTTGCCGTCGCGCCACACGCTCACGTCCACCTCAACGTTGGGACCGAGCTGCGCAACCTTGCGCGCCAGATCGCGAGCATCCTTAATTGGATCGCCGTTGACGGCCGTGATGACGTCGCCTTCCTTGATGCCCGCCTTCTGTCCAGGTGAACCTTCCTGCGGAGCAACGACAAGCGCGCCCTGCGCTTCCGACAGGCCGAGCGATTCGGCAATGTCCTTGTTGACCGGCTGGATCTGCACACCGAGCCAACCGCGTTCCACCTTGCCGTTCTCGATCAGCGAGCGAACCACATCCTTGGCCGCCGAAGCCGGGATGGCGAAGGCAATCCCGACATTGCCGCCGGAAGGCGAGAAGATCGCGGTGTTGATCCCGATGACTTCACCCTCAAGGTTGAAGGCGGGGCCGCCGGAGTTACCGCGGTTTACCGCGGCGTCGATCTGCAGGTAGTCGTCGTAGGGGCCTGAGCCGATGTCGCGGCCGCGAGCGGAAACGATGCCGGCAGTTACTGAACCGCCAAGGCCGAACGGATTGCCCACCGCAACGACCCAATCGCCTACGCGCACAGCATTGTCGTCGGCAAAGTTGACATAGGTGAACTTGCGGTTGGCCTCGACCTTCAGCACGGCAAGGTCGGTGCGGCTGTCCTTGCCAACCAGCTTGGCATCAAGCTCCGTGCCGTCGTCGAGCACGACAGTGTAGGCGGCGCCGTCACCAACGACGTGATTGTTGGTGACCACGTAGCCATCTTCGGAAATGAAGAACCCGGATCCCTGTGAGGTCGGACGCAGGCGCTGCGGACGATCAGAATCACCACCACGCGGGCGGCGCTCGGCCCGATTGTTGTTGGGACCGCCACCGAACTGCTCACCGCCACCGAACTCGCGGAAGAACCGCTTCAGCGGGTGATCGTCGGGAAGGTCGTCAAAGTTGCGACCATTGAAATTGAAGCCGAAATTGCTCGTTTCAGAAGCAGGCTGCGTTTCGGACTGAACGCGAACGGACACGACAGCCGGCGAAACGGCCGAAACAACGTCTGCAAAGCTCGGCGCCTGCGGCGCCTGAACCTTGACCGGTTCGGCGAAAGACTCGAAGATCTGCGCGGGGATGCCGGACGACAGCATGACTGCAGCAAGACCGGCAACCGTCGACGTCTTCAGGACTGTCTTCAGGCTGGGACGTCCAAATTTGCTGTTTTGCATGTTTGACTACCTTTTCTCTTCACTTTGTCTGTTCCGGGGCGTCCCGGCAGGCGGTGGATGCGAGAGATATAGGAAGCCTCACCTTAACTGCAGGTGGCGGAGGGATGAAATGTTTGTAATGTTCGCCTGGCCGCTACTGCTTGCCGACGATGTTGTCTAGCCGCGCTTGCTCTTCGGGTGTCAGCAGCGGAGGCTGGCGCGGCTGCAGTCGCCCCCGGGCCATCAGCACGAGAACGAGACCACCAACCAGAAGCAGCAAGACGGGCGCCGACCAAAGCGCCACTGTCCGGAGCGAAAGGCGCGGCTTCAGCAGCACGAACTCGCCGTAGCGGGACACGACGTAATCAACAACCTCTTCATCGGTTTCTCCCGCCACCAGACGCTCGCGGACGAGAACGCGCAGGTCGCGTGCCAGTTCTGCATTGGAATCGTCGATCGACTGGTTCTGACAAACCATGCAGCGCAGTTGGGCCGAAAGATTGCGCGCCCGTGCCTCAAGCGCAGGGTCGGCAAGGATCTCGTCGGGATTTACCGCAAGCGCTGGCGCTGCGGTAAAGACGAGCATCAGGACGAGGAAAAGCCTGCGCATCATTCTGCCGGTTCCATGATCGGTCTTGCCGGCCTTGCCTGGCGGCGGGGTGCGCCAACACGCAAACGCCGGTCGGATAGGGAGACAAAGCCACCGAATGTCATGAACAGCGCACCGATCCAGATGCAGAGGATAAACGGTTTCCACCAGACACGAACCACGATGCCACCGCCCGCCATCGGATCCCCAAGCGAGATGTAAAGCTGGCTGAAACCGAAGGTGAGAATGCCGGCCTCTGTTGTGGGCATCTGGCGCGCCGAGTAGACCCGCTTCGATGACCAGGTGTCGGCAACAACGGCGCCCCCTTTGCTGATCGTAAAGTGGCCCTGTTCCTCGGTGTAGTTCGGCCCAACCG
Organism: Pseudomonadota bacterium; assembly: GCA_023399635.1. Lineage (GTDB taxonomy): Bacteria > Pseudomonadota > Alphaproteobacteria > Rhizobiales > Rhizobiaceae > Neorhizobium. Next base: position 16,247 of record JAEWOP010000029.1, on the reverse strand, counting down.
CTTGGCGCATGCCGTCGAAGATGATGGAGTATCCCCCGGATTCAGCCGTTGCCCCCTGCTGCATTTCGAGGACGGTTTCGGTCTCGTAGGTCGTCACCATGACGATACCGAGCACCGTGACGCCGAGACCGAAATGCGCAAGGGCGGTTCCGAACGCGGACCGCGGCAGCCCGACCAGCCGGCGCCACGCGATGTTGAGCGGCAGCTTGCCGAAATTGGCCCGATGCCACAAATCGGCCAGCGCTCCAAACATCCCCCAGAAGGCGAGTGCCATGCCGAAAACCGCCATGACCGGGCCTCCGTTCTCGATGTAGTAGAGCACGAGGCCAGCAACGAGCGCCAGGCCCGCCGCCAGGTAAAGCCGCTGCAACGCACCCAGTGCATCGCCGCGCTTCCAGGCGAGCATCGGCCCAAACGGCACGACCAGCAGAAGCGGGATCATCAGCAGGCCAAAGGTCATGTTGAAGAAGGGCGCGCCCACGGAAATTTTCTCTCCGGTCAGCGTCTCGAGCACGAGGGGATAAAGCGTTCCGATTAGGACTGTTGCCGTCGCCACCGTCAAGATCAGGTTGTTGAGGACGAGCGAGCCTTCCCGCGAGATCGGCGCAAACAAGCCACCGGATTTCAGCAAGGGCGCGCGCCATGCAAACATGGCAAAGGCGCCGCCAATGAACAGCATCAGGATCGTCAGGATGAAGATGCCGCGCGTCGGATCGGTGGCAAAGGCATGGACTGAAGTGAGCACGCCGGACCGTACAAGGAAGGTACCGAGCAGAGACAGCGAGAAGGTAAGGATGGCAAGCAGCACGGTCCAGATCTTCAACGCCTCACGCTTTTCCATCACAAGCGCAGAATGCAGCAGTGCGGTGCCGGCAAGCCAGGGCATGAAGGACGCGTTTTCGACCGGGTCCCAGAACCACCAGCCGCCCCAGCCGAGTTCGTAATAGGCCCAATAGGATCCCATGGCGATGCCCGCCGTCAGGAAGGACCAGGCAGCGAGCGTCCAGGGGCGCACCCAACGCGCCCAGGCGGCGTCAATGCGTCCCTCCAACAGCGCGGCCACGGCAAACGAGAAGCAGACCGAAAAGCCGACATAGCCGAGGTAAAGAAGCGGCGGATGGATTGCCAGGCCCGGATCCTGCAGCACCGGGTTCAGGTCCTGTCCTTCCGCCGGCGCCGGGTTCAGCCGCAGGAAGGGATTGGATGTGAGCAGGATGAACAGGATGAAGGCTGTCGAGATCCAGCCCTGAACCGCCAGCACGTTGGCGCGCAAGGTATCAGGCAGGTTACGGCCGAAGAGTGCGACCAGGCCGCTGAAAAAGACCAGGATGAGCAGCCACAGCAGCATCGAGCCTTCGTGATTGCCCCATACGCCGGAAAGCTTGTAGACGAGCGGCATCAGCGAATGCGAGTTTTCCCAGACATTGCGCAGCGAGAAGTCGGAAACGGCATAGGCCCAGGTCAGCGCTCCGAACGAGATCAGCACCAACGCGAACATCAGCAAGGAGGCGACGGGCGCAAGCGCCATCATCGCTGCATCGCGGCGCCTGGCGCCGATCAGCGGTACCGTCGAAACGATCAGCGCCGTCGCGAGTGACAAAACCAGCGCGTAGTGGCCGAGCTCGATGATCATTGCGTCGCTGCCTCGCCCTCTTCCTGCCAGACCCCCTGCTCCTTCAGACGATCGGCGACCTCTTTCGGCATGTAGTTTTCATCATGCTTGGCGAGAACGGTATCGGCAACAAAGGAACGCGTGGCTGCATCGAAGGCGCCTTCCGTCACGACCCCCTGCCCCTCGCGAAACAGGTCGGGCAGTATCCCGGTATAGCTGACCGGAACCGTGCCCGATCCGTCGGTGACCGAAAAGGTCACGGTCGAGCCTTCGCCACGCTTGACCGAGCCATCCGCGACCAGCCCACCCAGACGGATGCGCGTGCCCGGAGAAACCTCCGTCGTCGCAAGGTCGGAAGGCATGAAGAAATAGGCCACGGACTGGCTGAACGCAAACATCACCAGAATCACAGCTGCAAGGATGAAGCCCATGCCGCCGGCGATGATCGTCAGTCTCTTCTGTTTGCGTGTCATTGCGTCACTCCATCGACGGCAAGCCCAACCTCGCGCCCCAGCGCGATCAGCTGTTGTCCTTCGGCGCCCGTGGCGGGGAAGGTCTTGAGGCCAATCTTAAGTGCTTCCGTCGCCTTTTCTTTGTCCCCGAGCACAGAATAGGAGCGTATCAGCCGCAGCCAGCCATCCAGATTGTTCGGCTCCTCCTGCAGGCGCGAAGCGAGACCCTCGACCATGCCGCGGATCATGTCTTGTTGCTCGGCGCCAGACATCCCTTCTGCAGCGGCGACGTCACCTGCGGACGGACCGGATGGCACCTCTTCTGACGCGGATGGCGCGCCAGCGCCTCCGGTGGCGGCAATGTGCTGCTCCACCAGTTCCCTCCACGGCGCATCGGCAGGCGAATCCTTGGCAAGAGCCTCGAAGGCCGCGCGCGCTTCGTCCGTCCGGCCCGCCTGCTCAAGCGCAAGAGCGAGATAGAAGCGTGCCCGCGGATCACCCGCCTGAAGACGCAGGCTTTCGGCGAAGGCCGAGCGGGCGTCTTCCGTCACGATGCCGTCGTTTGATGCGATCAGCGTTTCTCCAAGCCCCGTCAATCGTTCCGGGCTGGTGCCGAGCAGGCGGATGGCGTTGCGGTAGGCCCTCTCGGCGTCGGCAAGCCGCATCGCACGGAAGTATATCGGCGCCAGCAGGTCCCAGCCCGAGCCATCATTCGGGTTCTGCGCCAGGTGGCGCTCGGCCTTGGCGACCAGCAACGCCATGTTGTTGCCGGGGTTTTCCAGCCGGGCAGCAAGCGGCTGGTCCGGCAGGGCGGGGTTTCCAAGCCACAGATAGGCTGGAAGCCCGATGGCCGGTACCAGCAGCGTCACCAGAACCGCGGTCAGGCTCATTTTCGAGCGGCCTACGGTCCGGGGAGCCTTGTTTGCCTCCCCCGCTACGGCCAGCAGACGCCGGCCGATCTCGGCCTTGGCATATTCGGCTTCTTCGCCGGTGATAAGACCATGTTCACGGTCGCGCTCCAGCTCGGCCAGTTGATCGCGGTACACGGCAACTTCACCGGCACGATCGTCGTGGGCAGGCTTGGCGCCGCGCGCAAGGGTCACAAGCATGACCGCCGCCACGGCGGCCGTCAGACAGGCAAGGATGATCCACAAGAACATAGGGGTCCAATTACTTGAACCGCGCGGCCTTTCCAACTGCCGAACGGATCTTGACGCAGATTTGAGGCGTTTCGCCGCAAGAGTTTCCGCGCCTTGTCTGAGCCTTTGGACGCTCCGGAGCCATGACTTATGTCAAATCGCTATGTTAGCGGCGTCCATGTTCCGTTGGCATTGCGGCAGGCAGCACCACGCGCAATGACCTCGCGTCCCCCGGATGTGAGGGTATGCTTGTATTGTCGGCAGTTCTGCGACCCGACTTGATAAGGCGCTGCCGCGACCACCTGGCCGCTCACGCCGCGACCTTCCCAGGTCACCGGCTGGAAGCCCGGCGCGGCCTCCAAAGCGCGATACTCCGCCTCAAGCGCGCGTGAACGGTCGCTGTTGCTGATCTCGACACCGCTACGGCCAACGATCCCGCCCTGCAGCGCCGCGATGTATTGCGTCGATGAAGACCCTCGGGAAGACAAAACACCACCGCCACCGCTGGATGTGGTGCATCCGGCGAGCATGCAGGCAGCCAGGAATGGCGGGACGGCACTATGAAGACTGTTAAAGCGCATCTGTTCAATACCGGTTGGCGGAATGCTGTCTGTTCAGCGATGCCTCGGCAGCTCGTTACCCCGCCCGGGCACCTTGAAAGCGATATGGCGTGTTTGGTTCGATCAGGCAACATCCTTCGTGACCGATGGCAGGATCAGCACGGCCCGAAGCCCGCCGCGCCCACCGCGACCCAGTCTGAAGGCCCCCTGATATTCGCTGGCGATCTCGCGAACGATCGAAAGGCCAAGACCTGCGCCAGGCCGGCTTTCATCGAGCCGGCGACCTCGTTTCATGGCCTCGTCCGCCTGCTCCGGGCTCAGACCCGGCCCGTCATCCTCCACCGCCACCTCAAGCCAGGTTCGGCGAACGCCGTCGCCAGTTTCCCCCTCGGGCGGCTCGGCCGTTGCGACGGCGCTCAACCAGACACCCGTCGTACAGAAGCGCGCAGCGTTTTCCAGCAGATTGCCGATCGTTTCCTCGACATCCTGCTGCTCCATGGCCAGCGTCGCGCCGGGTGCCACCTGGAGATGAAAGGCCTTGTCCGGGTTGAGGCGGCGCATGACGCGCACCAGTCGCTCCAGAACTGGTTCAACCTCGCAACGGACGAGCACCGACTCGCGTTGTGCCGCGATCCGCGCGCGGTTGAGGTAAGACTGAACCTGCGCCTGCATGGCCTCCGCCTGCGAACGCACCAGCTCCTGGTGTGCCGGTTCCAGGACGCGGGATTCATTGAGCAGCACGGCAAGGGGCGTCTTGAGGGAATGGGCAAGGTTGCCGACCTGCATGCGTGCCCGGTCGACGATCCGGCCATTGCTGTCGATCAGCGCATTGATCTCGTTGACCAGCGGCAGGATCTCGCGCGGGAATTCGCCTTCGAGCCGCTCTGCCTCACCTCGCCGGATCTTTCCCAGCGCACGGCGCGCGCGGTCGAGCGGCCGCAACCCGAACAGGATCGCCCCGCCATTGACGATCAGACTGCCCACGCCGAAAACGACCAGCGCGATATAGAGGCTCTGGTCGAAGGCACGGATGTCATCTTCCATGGCATCAAGGTTGCCGGCGACGCGGAAGCGGGCAGCACGGCCTTCGCCATCGAGAACCACCTCGGTTTCCGCCACCAGCACATTGTTCCCGAAGGCGTCGGTGACGGGGTAAAAGCGCTCATAGCGGTTGTTGAAAGGGACGGCGAGAATGGTCGGCACGGCAATCTTGGAGACACCGAGCGAGGAGGAGGAAAGGGGCGCGGCGGCGAAGGTGCCGAGCGGTTCGATGATCCAGTACCAGCCGGTTTCGGGCTGGGAATAGCGCAGGTCACCCAGTTGCGGGTTGCCGACAAGGCTATTGTTTTCCCCGATCGAGACGGAATTGATGACGTTGTAGAGCTGCGCCCGCAGAAGATCGGTGAAGGCCCGCTCCGCCGACTGGCGGTAGAGTGCGGAGATCACCAGCGCGATCACCACCAGCGCCAGTCCCGACCAGAGGGTCGCGAGCAGAAGAACCCGAGCGGTAAGGGATCTTGGTCCAACCATGACCGTCAGGCGGCGTCGGAGGGAGCTTGCATCCTGTAGCCGAGACCACGGACCGTCTCGATCAGATCGACGCCGAGCTTCTTGCGAAGCCGCCCCACGAAGACTTCGATCGTGTTGCTGTCCCGGTCGAAGTCTTGGTCATACATGTGCTCGACCAGTTCAGTACGCGAAACCACCTGTCCCATGTGATGCATGAGATAGGAAAGCAGACGAAATTCGTGGGACGTCAGCTTCAGCGGCGCGCCATCGACGGTTGCCTTGGACGCCTTGGTATCGAGTTTGACTGGACCGCAGACGAGTTCGGAGGATGAATGTCCGGCAGCGCGGCGGATCAGCGCCCGCACCCGGGCCAAGACTTCCTCCACGTGGAAGGGCTTGGCAACGTAGTCGTCTGCGCCGGCGTCAATTCCGGCCACCTTGTCGCTCCAGCGGTCGCGCGCCGTGAGCATCAGCACCGGCATTCCCTTGCCTTCCGCCCGCCACTTCTCGACGACCGTGATGCCATCGATCACCGGCAGGCCGATATCGAGGATCACCGCGTCATAAGGCTCGGTCTCGCCCAGAAAATGGCCTTCCTCGCCGTCGAAAGCCTGGTCCACGACGTATCCCGCTTCCTTCAGCGCGTCGCAAACCTGACGATTGAGATTGACGTCGTCTTCGACCACGAGAATGCGCATGATTTGCCCCACCCCTTGCGGCGGCTCTGAAAGCCGCCGATTCATCCTACATCGGCACCCGCACCGTTACCTTGCGAGGGCGTTCACTGCCACTGCCCTGCACAAGCACGGTGACGATGCAGGTCTGGCCATCCGATGAGGGCTGTGCGGAGAGCAACTGCCCCCCCGTCTCGCTGACGACGCGAGACGCAGCGGTGCCGCAGTCGGCAGCTGCAAGGATGAGGTAATCTCGTGCAGCTGCTGGCTCGGCGGCAGCCAGACCGGCAAGGCCGGCGATCATCATCGCTGTGAGCGGCAGTCTCGCCATGTGCAACTAGTCCATCTTTGAACGGATCGAACAGATCCAAATCATGTGATGGAGTATGTAACGAGCAGCGCCTGAATGGCAAATGAATGGTCAGCGATGTTTCCGTTATCCCCTCAGGTTGCGACCGATGACGGTGCTCGCGGCGATGCGGCCATAGATCGATGTAGCTCCGCCCACTATGCCGGCAAGCGCAATCGCAAGGTCGGCAATATCGTTCTGGACGTCCGGCGTCAGGTCCACGCCCACTGCCTGCAGCAGCGACGCCGTCACTGCGATCAGGGCGCCCCAGACGGTCTTGGACTGATACCATTGCTTTGTGAGGTCCATTGGCCTTCTCCTTTGTCACGTTGGAATAATCGCATGCGCAGGCAGCCCAAGCGGCACGGCGCGGCCGATCTGGCGAACCCGAAATGCAAGCGTCGGCTGGGGGGATGCGAAATCTGCGAGTTCGTCCGCCTCCGTGTAAAGAAACTGCGGCCCGATCACATCGGCCGTTCGCTTCACCTCCGCTCCATGGAGGACTTCTATCCGGTAGCGCTCCTCCGGCTCGTCGAGAGGGATCTCTGTGGCGTTCCAGTCGTCGGCCTCAATCCTCCCCCGCCGGATCCACGAAAGACGGAAACCACCTGCCACGCGCCTGCCTCGCAGATGTACGGGTGCGAGCGGGGTTTCGGCACGCACTCCCCCGGTGAAGCTCAACGGCCCAACGCGGCTTCCCGGCGCAGTTGCAGCTTCCGCCAACCAGTTCATGCTGCGGCCGCGCTCCTCCGCCGAAAGCCCGAGCGACACGACCGCTTGGTCGAGCAGCACCACGGGCGCGCCGATCGCGGCACCCGCAGCCATCGCATCCTCGGTTCCGGCAAGGCCCCGCAGCAGCGTCACCAACCGCCAATGGTTGGGCAAAACCTCTTCGGCATGTACAAAGCTCAAGATCTCCCAGACACCATTGTCTGCGCGAACCGCCAGGCGGTTTTCACCTTCGAGCACCGCATCAACTGCTGCCGAGGACAGCCCTCCGAAGAAAAGCTCAAGCTCCACGGCAGCGCTCCGGTCAAACCGGCCGCAGACCGTGCTCACGCCAAGCGGCGCCGTCAGTCGGCCAATCCGGGCGGGCCGGTCGAGAGACACCCGCGCGACATAGTTCTCGCTTGTCCTCGACGCAGACAGGACGATCCTCTGCCAGGGCCTACCCAAGGCCGCAACCCGTGCAAAGCTCTCGCTGGAACCGCTGGCAAGCCGGGGCAGGTCCATGAGGTGCAGCAGCGGTGCAAATGCGTCCGATGCGGTTCCACCGCCAACAGGTCCGGGGCTCTCCGCAACTGGCTCAGATGACGCAGAGCCAAGGTGCTGGCGCGCCTCGACCCGCCGCACGGCCCCCTCCTCGATACTGGAGACAAGAAAAGTGCCGCCCGCCTGAGGTAGTGTGACCGGGTCACCCGGCTGAAGGCTGATTTCAGCAGGCGAGAGCGAGAAGTTCAGCACCCGGCGCGAGATCCACTGTTCGCGAACGGCCGCTTCGGCAGCTGCGATCGCGCTCTCCTGCGCCAACACCGCCGGCAGATCGTGGCTCAGCACGCGCTTGCTTTCCGTCCTTGTACGGCGAGAGCGCGCACTTGCCTGCTCGTAGTCGAACGCGGGATCGTAGGAGTTGATCACCACTTCGGCGGCTATGTCGCTGTCGTGAAGACGGGTCTCTCGCCACACGGGTTCGTCTTCGAGGTCCGCCAGAACCGCCAGGGGCCGAGCCGGCAGGTTTGCCGCACCTCTGGACCGGAACCTCAGCCGCCCCGCTTCTTCGATGACATCGACACGGAAAATGTCGAGCAGCGGCGTCAGCAACGTCCGCGCCGACGTCACCTCCGCCTGCACATAGCCGACAAGGTCGCCCGTCACTTCCGAAACGTCAAATTCGGTGAAACCATGGTCCGTCAGGACCGCCGCAATGGCATCGGCCAGCGTAGTTGCACCCAGCCTGCCGTTCAGCCAATGGCCGGCTCGCCAGTTGCCGCCGTCGCTCCACGCAGAAAGCTCTGCCGGAAAGGCAGGATAGGGCCGTGCATCCCATGTCCAGAGAAACATGTAGCCAGGATCGACCGGCGACGATACCTGCGCGGACCAGTGTCGATGATGCGCCTCCAGGAAGCGCCGCTGCATCGCGTCGGATCGGGCACGGCTGGAAAAGTAAGGTGCTGCGCTTTCCGTTGACTTCGGGTCCACGAAGACGTTCGGCTGGTTGGCGCCCTTGTCGACCGCCGGGCAACCCAGTTCGGTGAACCAGACCGACTTCATCCCTGGCTGCCATGCCGTCGGCTGCGCCACCTCGCTCCCGCCGACGCGGTTGTAGTGCAGGTTCGACCACCAGCTGCCGATGTCCTTGTAGCGGAATACCCAAGGCTTGCCTGCACCACCGTCAGTGATCGGCTTGCGCACCCGCGCCGCCCTGTCGGCGTCGCTTGCGTAGAACCAGTCGAAGCCTTCGCCTGCAGTGATCTGTTCCTGCATCGCGCCTGCATCATCCGGAACACGGAAACTGTCCGGATTGGCTTGCGTCAGATCCCCGTCCCGCCAATCGGCTAGCGGCATATAGTTGTCGATGCCCACCGCATCGATTGCCGGCGAGGCCCAGAGCGGATCGAGATGGAAGAAGACGTCGCCGGAACCGTCCTGCGGATGATAGCCGAAGTACTCGCTCCAGTCGGCGCCGTAGGTCAGCTTCGTCTGTCCCCCGACAACCGTTCCTACGTCGGCCGCCAGTTCCACCAATTGTTCGACGAACGGAAAGTGCCCGTTGTCGTCGCGCAACTGCGTCAGCCCGCGCAATTCTGAGCCGATCAGGAAGCCGTCGACGCCGCCTGTCTCCGCAGCAAGACCGGCATAGTGCAACACCATCCGTCGGTAACCGTCGGCACGATTTGCGAAGGTCGAGATCTGTGCACGTGCTGCCGCCGTGTTGTCCGCTGTCCCGGCCATTCCCGGCGCCGGAAAGCTGGTGATCCGACCGCGCCAGGGATAGCTTGCCTGCGCGGGCCCACCATAAGGATCGGGCAAACCATTGCCCGGCGGGATGTCCATCATCAGGAAGGGATAAAGATAAACCCTGAGTCCGCGCGCCTTCAGGTCTGCGATCGCCTGGCGGACACTCATGTCGCTTGGCGTGCCGCCATAGGCGGGACCGCCATCATGCCGGCTGACAAGATGGGCTTCGGCGCGACCAAGACCCGCCACGGACCAGGAGGTACTTTCCTCGTCCCGGTGCGCCACTTCCACGCCCGGCACCACCCGGCAATGCCCCGCGCGAAGATCGGTGCCGAACCAGGTAACCACCAGCGCCACCCGCTCCAGGTTCGGACACAGTGCCGTCAATTCATCGATTGACGCCTGCCAGTCGGTGTGAGCCGTCAGCGTGTGACGGTTCATGATCCGCGCGCTGCCTTCGCCGGTCTTCTCTCTCACCTGAATGCTGGCATATCCATGCTCGGTGGCACCTGGGATGACAGTGACCGCCCTGATCTGCCGCTCCAGCGCACCGACCGGCCGCAGCACCTCGAACTGCAGAAGCGGAATGCGGTTGCCGAACGGATCAAGCGGCAGCCGCTCGAAGACGACATAGGCCAGCCCGCGATAGGCAGGAGCATTGCCGCTGCCTTGCTTCGCCGCAATGAGGGGATCAGGCAGTTGCTGCTCATCCCCCCGATAAACCCGCATCTCGAACTCGGTAAGATCGAGCTCTCGACCGTCCGCCCAGACCCGGCGCACGCTCGCGATTTCGCCCTCGCAGAGGCCTATCGCGATGTTGGCGTAATAGCGGAAGGTCTCGACCTTGGGGCCGCTCGCCTTGCCGCCGGAGCGCTCGCGCCGCACCTCCTCCTCGAAACGCGTGGCCCAGATCAGCGTGCCGCTCACCCGCGCCGTACCGTAGACGCGGCTGGTCGGCGCGCCCTCATCTGCACCCGGAATGCGGGCCGTCGCCAGTCGCGCACCGGAGATCGTGCGCCCGCCATTGATCAGCGCGCGATCAACATAGCTGCCGGCCAGCCCGCCAGCGGCGCGCCCGAGGATCGCGCCGACAGGACCGAACACACCGCCGAGCGCCGCGCCCGCCGCCTGGAGAAGAATGGTGGCCATGGGAGTCCCTTGCAGCACCCGCTGGATGCCCGCGAATTGGATTAGAGCGAAACAGCCTCGGGAAAACGATGCACCGCCGCAATCCGCCGCCGCCAAGACGGCACCAGCGCCGAGCACGTCACCGCCGCCTGCTCGTAGGCGTGAGTGAAATGATCCGACGCCACAAGTATCCCTGCATGTTTGGCCGCGCAGTCCGCGCGCCAGCGAAACAGCATGACGTCCCCCGGCTTCATCTCCTCGAGCGGCAGCGGCGGGCCGAACAGCCGCAATCCCGCCTCCAGCAACCGCTCCTCACGGCTGCGCTCGGCCCAGTCCGGCGCATAGGCTGGCACCGCTTCCGGCTCATCGCCGTATAGCTCCCGCCAGATGCCGCGCACGAGGCCGATGCAATCGCAACCGACGCCCTTCGTGGCACCCTGGTGCCGGTAAGGCGTGCCGTTCCAGCTTTCCGCCAGCGCGACGATCCTCTCCGCGTTGATCATGGTGTCGCTCACGCAAAGAGCCTCCCGCCATCATGCCTGCCTTCGCCGGCCGCATAGGAATAGGCAAAATCGCTACCCGGCACGTGCGGAAAGCCGCGAAAGTTCAGCTGGTTGGCAAAGCGCGTCTTGCAGGTCGGGAAGGTCTTGTCGCAACCGGCCGTGATCGTGAACGCCTGGCCGGCCTCAAGCTCCCGCTCAAGCGGCAGCCACAATCGCAGCTCCGCCTGCCCCTCCGCCAGAAGGCGATGTTGCTCGACGTCTATCCGCCGCCCGTCATCCAGTTGAAGCAGTCCGAGCCGGAAGAACCCGTCGGCAAAGCTGCCCAGTCCATCCACAAGCATCGTGCTCGCGTCCACAAGGGAAACCACCGTTCCCGTGCCGGTCCAGGCTGCAAGGTTCACGCGGCAACGCCCGTCGCCCAGTTCAGCATCGCAGCGCCGGTTGTAGACGCGCCCCTGCGGCTGCGCCAGCCTATGCGCCATGCTGCGCAGTTCCGCCGTGAATGCCGCCCCCGAAAGGGTCACCTCCCCCACCTCGCGGACATCGAGCAGCATATGCTCCTCCGGCACCTGCCAGTTGACGAGGTAGCGCTCGACCCGCGCACCGTCGTAAGATCCTGCCGCAAGATCCTCTTCCGTGATGCCGTCGCTCGAAAACCCGCCCGCCACCTCGTCCGTGCTGGCGGCCAGTCCCGTCGCCGCCTCCACTTCGCTGCCGGAAAAACCGCTGGCCGCCAGGAATTCCGTCCCGGCAAAGACAAGGTCATGATCATGGTCGGTGAAGCCGAGCATCTGCCCGTCGCGACGCGTGACGCGCCAGCAAAAGCAGGTGGTGGTCGCCTCGCCCGCCAGGTGGGCGGCAAGGGCAGGCGGAACATGTCTCATGGCAGGATCTCCGTCAGCGGAATGGTCGGGATGCGCCCGGCCTCGAAATGCGCGAGATCGACATCGATCCGGTCGGTGTCGAAGCGCACGGGAACGTCGAACTCGAAGCCCGCCCGCACCTCAGCCCCCGCCGCGGGAACGTGGCCGACGGCAAAGGTCACCAGCCCGGTCACCGCATTGGCGGCATAGGTGCCCGCGGGCTGGACCACCCCATCGACCGAAGCGGTGACCGTGCCCGCCACCGGCTTGGCGATCCGACGCACCCAGCCCGTTGCCGCATCGCCATAGATCTTCACCAATGGGAATGTCGCCGTTTCTCCATCCCCTGTCCCGATCAGCTGATCGGTTGCCGCGACCGCCATGCCCGGGGCCGCGGAGGTCCAGTCGAGCGGATCGCGAAACCGGAACCCATGCAGCCGCCCGCGCCGCGCTTCGAAGAACTCGAGCACCGTATAAAGATCGGCCGCCGACTTGATGCCGGAGCCCGCGTCATAGCTGCGGCGTGAATCCCGCCAGCGCGCATTGCGGTTTTCGCGCCCATTGGACAGGTTGACGATATCGGTGCGGCGCACCGGCCCACCGCTCGTCCCCAGCGCCAGGCGCAGCGGAAAGCGAACCTCGTGAAAGGCAGTCATCGCTGATCCTCATGTTGTTTGTCGCGGGAACGGCGCTCTTCGACCCCCGGGCCTGCTTGCGACGCCGCGAAGCCGAACATGCCTCGTGCTCGCGGGCTAAAGCCCGCGCTGCCCCCGCCCAACGCTTCTTGCCAGCATGGCGGCGATCTGCCCCTCGCTCTTGCGGAAGCTCGCCGCATCGGTTGCCGTCACATTGAAGACGATCTGCGTCGCCGCGCCGCTGCCGCCCGCGGCGACACCCAGCGCCCCGTCCGGTCCGCGCCTCAGCGGCAGGATCGCCTCCGCTCCCGCCTCGCCCATCAGCCCGACATCGCCACCCATCGGAAAAAAGCTGGGGCTACGCACGACGCCGCCATCCGCGAACGGCACCACGGATCCCATGAAGCCGCGGATTGCATTGCCGAGCGCTCCCTCGAGCGGCTTCAGAGCCGCTGAGAGCGCGATGTCGGTCAGCCGGTTCCCCAGCCCCCGCAGCACATCCTCCAGCCCCTTGCCGCCAACGGTGGCCGACCGCAACGCCCCCGTCAGCGCCGCCCCGAACCGCTGCGACCGCGCCTCCAGATCCGCCATCACCCGGCCAAGCTCCTCCGCCTCGCCGAGTGTCTCGGCAAGTGAAATGTCGTCGTCTTCCATGGGAATCCCTTTCTGGCCGCCCACGTGGTTGTCGCTCACCACAACCGCGATACGCGCAGTCATCCGCGATCCAAGCTCGAGGCTAGGTATGGGAGCAGAGCGGCCTTAGTGTCAGTTCGTGATGACTGCCTCTGAGAGAGGCCACGCCGCTCGCCACCGTAGGAATTTCAATCAAACAGCTTGCCGATCACCGCCTGCTCCGCTTCCTCCCACTGGCGCACCACTTCTCCAACCTCCTCAATCTCTTCATCGCTGAGGTGGTGGGCACCCTCGGCATCGATCCGGCACAGGCTGAACGGCTTGCCGACACTGGCGGAGGTGAGGTCGAGCGCGTGCAGCACCCGCAGCACCGCTGCGCAGCCGAAACGGGTCGAGCGTTTCGTGATATGGAAGTGAGACAGTAGGGAACCGGCCTGCTGGGCCATGGCTGCACCGCTGCCGATCGCATGGAAACCGATATCGGCATAGTGCCCGATCATGCCCGAGGGCGTGATCTCGATGATCCAGGGCTCGCCGTCCCGCCATCCGGCGGCCATCACATAGGCCGAGGGCGTCCCGCCGTCTTCCTCTCCTGGCACGTCTTCGATGAAGGTCTCGTAGTGATAGCGAAGGATCGGCAGAACCTGTGCCTGCAACGCACGACCAATATCCGGCGCTTCCAAAATCGCAGCGCTCTTCTCGTTGAAGCAACGCTTTACATCCGTCAGCACCGACCGCGCACCACTGCCGCCCCAGGCCGCCGTATCGCCCAGGGGATGAAGCTTCTCGGCAGGGTATGTCATGCCGCGCCCCTTGTCGGTGATCTGGGAGTCGGAGCCGATGACCACTCCATCTTCACATACGGTGGCAAGCACGACAGTCATTCAGCAGTCCTTTCAAGCTATGGGTGTCCTGGACATGCCTGCCGGAGCCTATCAGTGGTGGCCCAAACATCCATGTCTCGGCCGACACAATGCGACATCGCGCACCATCGGCTCCCCCTATACGCCTTCGGCCCTTGCGGCGTTCCAATCGACAGGCCGGCTTCACCATGTTGACCAGACAATGCAAAGGCCTATCACCCGCTGCGGGATGTCGGCCTCGCGGTCTGGCCATGGATACTTTCATCGCAGCCGACGTGATGGAGAGACTGCTCCAAGATCAGCTTGACGTCGCTTACGCGTAAAGGGACCGGGTCGGTGACGGATGGCCATCGACGCGTCGTCCGTGGGTTGCATTCCAGGCTCGCCAGCCCCATATCTCAAGCATGACAACCGCAAGCAGACATAAGAAGTACCTGGTCGTCTCGGCGTCCCTCCTCACGCGTCGGTAGCCCCGAGCGGCTGAGGCTTTTTGCCAGCCGGTTCGGGGAACACTCCACAAACAGATGCCGTCTTTCGCCTTCTTGAAGGCCATCAGGCGGCTGAACATTCTCGGTTCGCCTGACGCACTGAAGGTGCTCGGCGATCAATACTGAAGGAGTGCGCACTATGTCCGCAACCATAAGCATGTCCCCATCGAAGCGAGCCCTACGCCCTCAAAGGAGGCCGCGCCTGACTGTCGCGCAGCTGTTCTTGCGCGCGGCGCGCCGCTGGCAGCGAAACCGCGCCTATAACGCGCTTTCGCAGCTGTCCGACCGACAGCTGGAGGACATCGGCGTTTCGCGCAACGACATCCCAAGGGTAGTGGAAGGCATGTTCGTCAACGAGGATAAAGACCCGGCACCTGTCTATGAGGAGCTGGTGCAAGATGTCCGTCAGGTCGACGTCATCGACAGGTCATACTCGAAGGCCGCGTGACGACATGGACGCCGTCGCTAAGACCGTTCTGGCCGTAGGCCTTCTCGGGCCAATGATCGTCGCTTTTGCGGTGGTGTGAATGTCCACTTGATAGTCTTGGGGCTGGCCAAGCCCAGCTGCGCGAGTAGTCGCAACTCTCCTGAGATCACCCCTTCGCCGAGTGGTGATCGGTGACTCTCCATTCATGCATCCTGCGGCGATCATTCCCGAGCTCGCTCGGCCCAAAGCCATACCGTTTTGGGCCGACAACGGCCTCAACCTCCAGCCTCAGCTCCCACGTCATCACCCGGTTCACACGTCGTCGCTCCATCCGGAAACCTCTCCATCAACCGCTCCAGCCCGTCCCGCGCCATCTCCGGCGCCCTCGGCCGCAATCCACCGGTCATCGCGAAGAACTCCACCGGCGTCAGGCGCCAGAATATGTCCGGGGAAAGCCGCAGCAGGCAGAGGCCGGCATGCATCACCGCCTCCCAGGGAAACGGCTCGGCATCCCGCCCGCCGGCTGCGGCCCTCAAGGGTCCGGCGAGGCCGCCTCCTGCGCGCCCCCGAACGTCGCCACCAGCAGTTCGCCGACGACCCTTGCGCAGCCGGCAATGCCGCCTTCCACGTTGATTGCTGCCACCTCGTCGTCGGAATAGAGGTTGCCGGCGCCCCTGAGCCCGGCGCCCAGGATGCGGATCATGTCAGCCGCCTTTATCCGGCCCGAGGAGAAGCGCTCGGCCAGCCCGCCGAGATCGCCCGCTCCGAAGGCCGTTTCCAGTTCCGCCAGGCTGCCGAGCGTCAGGCAGAGCACGCGCCGCTCGCCGTCGATCACCGCCTCCACCTCGCCGCGCCTGCGGTTCGCCCTTGCGCCCGCACCCATCAGAGCGCCCCAAAACTTAATTGGCCGGCCGATTCCAGCGCCAGTTCGAAGCGCAGCTCGCCATTGTGCTCGCCGGAATATTCCAGCGCCGTGATCTGGAACGGCCCGGTCACCGTGCCGAAATCGGGGATCAGCACCTGCCACGAAAGGATCGAGCCGGCAAAAAAGGCCTGACGCACCAGCGCATCGCTCGCCTGGTCCTTGAACAGGCCCGCCCCCGTCAGCGAGGCACGCTGCACGCCGGCGCCGCCCAGAAGCTCGCGCCAGCGCCCGGCGCTTTCGGCATCCGTCACATCCACCGTCTCGGCATTGAACGCCAGCCGCCGCGACCTCAGGCCCGCTACCGTCACATAGCTGCCGCCGCTGTCGATCTTCAAGAGCAGGTCCTTGCCCTTCTGCGCCACCATTATCCCGTTCCTTTCCTGTGTGAGTAAGCCCGCGATTCTTATGGAGAAACAGGCTCCAGCGGCTCCGTCACCGCCCTGAAACGCAGCTCGGCCAGAAACAGCTTTGCCTTCGCCTGCCGCCGCGTGCGTGTCCGCTCATGCGCCAGGCTCACCAGCAGGTGGCC
>JAEWOP010000272.1 GCA_023399635.1 Pseudomonadota bacterium | reverse complement strand
TCAACTCCGCCTCGAGTTCAGAGCGGCGCGAAGGTGCCTTCTTCAGCATGGCGATCTCGTGGCGCACCATCGTCTCCGACACCCTCTCGAAAATGTCGAGACTGTAGAAGGCGGCGGGGATGCAGTTTAGCACCCGCTCCTCGAGTTCATGGCGGGTGATCGTCTTGCTGTTGCCGCAGCAGGCGCCGCCCAGGTCGTCGATCGGCAGGCGCTTCTTGCGGTTCGTGCAGACCGTAGGCACATGAGCGGATTGAGTTGCTACGATGGCCATCATGCGCTGATAACCGTGCCGACCATTCTTGCGAGCTGAGCCGGGGACGCCAAGGCTGCAGCCTCAGCGGCGCGTACCTGAACAAGAACCGCAACCGGACCGATCTCCCACCAGCTGTTCTGTAATAGTGGCTTACGCCGCAGCGAACATGCCGCTCGCTCAATCAAGTGACCGAGCTTCAGCTGGTTAGCAGAACACTTGGTGCGAGTTGTAGGTTCGATCCTAATCAAGGCAGAGGCTTTGGCAGGATCGCGCCTTCATGTCGGTCATAGAGGCTGTCGTCGCGCTTGCCGAAAAGCGGACACGGCCTCGGCGCCCGCATCACGTAGCCTGTGCGCCACAAGTGTCATCAGGAACCACACTCAGCGGGTGCCGATTCCATCCAGGAACACCCCGACCAAATGAGCGATGTGAGCTTTCGGTGATTCCAGTTTTTCGGTCGCCAGAGAGACCGCCATCGCAACGCAGACGAGATCGTCGAAGCTGATATCAGACCGAACCACTCCCGCCTTCTGCGCACGATCCAGAAGCCGGGCACCTTCCTTGCTGGTGGCGACACAACCGGGCGTCCCAACAGCCAGGACCGTGCCAAGCGATGCCGCAAGTCCGCGATAGTCGTTGCTATGCTGGACCAGCCCCTCTAGGTAGGCATATATTGCGCTCAGGGGATCAAGCTCGGCATCCCGCGACAGACTTGTCTGCGCGAACGTCTCGAACCGGGCGCTATAGGCTGCGGCCAAGAGCTCCTCGCGCGTCGGGAACCGTCGATAGAGCGTCGCAATTCCAACTCCGGCACGCTTCGCAACCTCTTCCAACGCGACGTTGGCACCTTGTTCCACGAACACTTCCTCTGCGGCCGAGAGTATGCGTTGCCGATTGCGATGGGCGTCGGCTCTCAAAGGGGCTTCATCGATCAAGTCTTATTCCTTTGAGTGCGGGGCTTGCGAAGTGGAAGATGCCTCCATATGATAAGTGGAGCAACCCTCCATTTACGTGGCAGACAGGAATGACGATGAGATTTGACAGGAAAGTCGTGGTGATTACGGGCGGAACGGACGGTATTGGCCTCGCGGCGGCCAAGGCTTTCGCTTCCGAAGGTGCCTTCGTTTACATCACGGGGCGCAACGGTGACCGTCTTGCAGAGGCACTCGCCGTGATCGGCCGTGATGTAGTTGGGGTTCAGGGTGATGTCAGCAATGCTGCAGATGTGCACCGCCTCTTTCACCAGAACAAAAGCGACCACGGCCGCGTAGATGTGGTTTACGCCAACGCTGGTGTGTCGGAATCCGCATCGATCGATGACATCAAGGACGACCACTTTGACCGTCTGTTCGACATCAACGTCAAGGGAACAGTCTACACGGTCCAGAAGGCTTTGCCGCTGATGTCTGCTGGTGGCTCCATCGTGCTGACGGGATCCGGCGCGGGGAGCAAGGGCTTTGCCAATCTTTCGGTCTATAGCGCAACGAAAGCTGCGATCCGCTCCTTTGCCCGGACATGGACGGCTGATCTCAAAAACAGGGGGATACGCGTGAATGTCGTCTCACCTGGCATGGTCCTAACCCCGGCCATGGAGGTTTATCTTCAGGCCAATGATGGCGCGGAGGAGTGGATGAAACAGGCGATACCGTTCGGCAGGCTCGCCCGAACCGAAGAAGTTGCCAAGGCTGTGCTGTTTCTGGGGTCGAGCGAAAGCAGCTTCGTCGGTGGTGAGGAATTGCTGGTGGACGGTGGCTTTGTCGCTGTCTGAAAAGGGAATGTGAGGTAGCGCTTCTATCGCTTCCGTGAATGCTAAGAGCGGTAGCGACTATGTAGCAGAAGGCCCTACATGCGGCACGATGCCTACATCAGCCCGTTGCGCTTAGCTTCGTATACGGTTCTCACAATGGGCTTGAAGCCGAGGCTGCGGGCGAGAGAGACATCCATCGTTAAGTGCCAGGGATTCGGCAGCGGCACGGAAGATGAAGGCAGCGTCACTCCTATCACCTCGACAAGTTCGTAGACGGACAGGGGCGCGTCGTCCGCTATGTTGACGACGCGACCATCCATGGCGCCATGCAATGCCATCTGCATCGCGGCAGCTATGTCCTGATGATGGATCGTGCTCATGCGCTGTGCCGGATGCCATGTGCCTATATGTTCGGGCAAAGCTTCAAGATGTCCATCACCGTCGCCATAGACGAATGGAAATCTAAGAATAGCGAAGGTCAGGCCGCTTGCCCGCACCTCTCGCTCCGCCGCCGCTTTGCTCGCCGGGTAGGCATGCTGTGGGTCGACGACGTCGTCCTCCCTCCCTGGATGCGGATTATCGACGGAATACACGTGCGACGTGCTTGCCATTATCAGGCGAGCCTCGGGAGCGTGGGCCTTCAAGGCAGCGATGAGGTTGCGGGTGCCATCAAGATTGCTCTTCCAGATCAGGTCCAGGTCCTGCGTGCGGAACACTGCCGCCAGATGGATGACGGCAGACACGCCCTGCACCGCCTCTGCGAGCGAGGCTGCGTTGAGAATGTCACCCGTCACAACCTCAGCATCTTTTGGAGGCTGCTTGCCGGGTCTGAGGAGCACGCGGCACTTGACGCCTGCTTCGATCAAGCGAGGCACCAGGCGCTCGCCTACAAGTCCGGTCACTCCGGTTATGAGGATCGTCATTGGGTGTTCCCTTTGCCAAGGAGGTCATGCAGTCGCCCGGTGGCCGTCTGGAGTACCCGGACCGCGATTGTGAGTTCGGCTGGGTCGATGCCGCCAAAGGCCGCGTCGCGGATGAACCGGAGGTCAGGGAGATCGTCCCACAGCGCCTTGCCTGCATCCGTTAACTGCAAGGTTCGTTGACGCTGGTCCTTGCCGCCCACCAACTGGACGACAAATCCCTTGCGCACCAGAGCCGCCACGACCCCACTCAATGTCGCTCTTTCCAGATCGAGCAGGCGTACGAGTTCGCGCTGCGCAGTTGGCCCATGGACCGCCAACTGACGAAGCACATACCACTGCGTTGCCCCGAGATCGTATGGACGCAAAGTCGCATCCATCAGAGCCCGACCCGCGAGATAGCAGCTTTTTGTCCATCCCGCGATTGCGGATAATTCCGAACCACCTTGATCATTCACTGCAAGCATCCAATCTGTTAGCTGCCAAACAAATATGTATGGTAGCTAACTAATAGTCAATAGGTTCGTGTCTTGTGGACGAGGCCCTCTTCTGCGTTGCGGCTAGAGGCTCGGGGCTTAGTGCAAAGGAACCGGCATGGCCGCGCTATCTAAAGCATGCTTAGGTGCAGACGATCCTTGCGCCGTAGTGGGCCTGCACACCTTCGACGGCCGCTTAAAAGTTAGCCAACAGGCGACTTCGGCTATGCGCGCCCGCGTTCCGGTCCTTCATGCTGCTTCCGAGTTCCCCGGACTTTGCCGTTCGCCTGACCCAGACCGGGTGCCTGAAGTGGCTTCATCGCTCGCACTCGCGGCATTGAGAATGTTTGCCTGGGGACGATATCAGAATCTTTTCCTCGCGCCCGTGACATTGGGCGAGAGCGAGTTACTGCCTGCCTCTCCCGGGCCGCGTTTATAAAAGCGTCGGATTGAGAGGTGGGACGAGCGGAGGTCGAGGTTGATCGCGCGACGCGCTGCTACCCGATCCCGCTGAATGATCGCCTCGATGACGTTGGCATGGATGCGAACGCCGTTGTTGAAGATCCGATAGAACAGACCTTCATCCTTGCGCGCAGAAGCTACGATCGGGCCGGTGCGGAGCCAGAGGGTTGAGATGATGTCGAGCAGTTGCGGATAGCCGCCGGCACGATAGATCTCGAAATGGAATGCCTGGTTGCCGGCAAGTGCCGCGTCGAAGTCGCGGATCTCGAGGGCTTCCTCAATGCTGTCGTTGTGGCGCCTCAGCGTATCGATAAACGCCGGGTTCTTCGGTGCGCTTGCCGCCCGCTCAGCCGCATAGCCTTCCAGCTGCATGCGCACGCGAATGTAGTTTTCGTGATCGGAGGCGAGATAGGGCGCAACGCGAAGCGTCCGCGGCCCGGATTGCTCGATGGCGCGTTCGGCAATCAGACGCGCCACCGCCTCGCGCACCGGCATCGGGCTCGTGCCGAACACTTCCGCAAGGGCGCGGATGGAGACCTGCTCGCCTGGAAGAAATTCGCCTCTGAGCAGTCCAAGCCGAAGGCTCTGGTAGACTCGATCCTGCACCGTCGACACATCGACCGGCACCAGCGTCCGCTGGCTTTTCATCGTCGGATCGAAAGTATTCACGTTCTGCGGCCTCGCTCGGTCGATCGATCAGTCTCGCCTAGCTTTGAGCGCCTGTGCGGCCTCCAAGCTTTTAGTCGTTCTACGTTCAATCTTGCGACCGCACAACGAAAAGCGGCTAAGATGCAATTTGAGATGTGTGATCACATATCTCAAAGCTTTACAGACTGCGTACCTGTGGTTACATTCCCGTAGTGCCTCAGGAGGACCTTCGGCGATTTCGACGCTGTGGAGTGCGGCACACGGACAGACACTTCGGGAGGAGAAGAATATGAGAAGTCTCGTCATGGGCGCGGTCTCGGCCGCAGCCGCATTAAGCGCAACGGCCCTTCATGCCGAACCACTGAAGATCGGCATCATCGAGAGCCTTTCAGGCGCCCAGACATCCACGGGCCGCCTCTACGCCAACGCCGTCAAGTATGGCGTCGATCGCATCAACGAGGCCGGCGGCTTCAATGGCGAGCCTGTCACCGTCACGGAATACGACAATGCCGGCGGTTCGCCAGAGGCCGCGGACAAGTTTCGCCAGGCCGTCGCCGATGGAGTGGATATCATCTTCCAGGGAGCTTCCTCGGCCATTGCCGGCCAGCTCACCGAAGATGTGCGCAAGCACAACATTCGCAATCCCGGCAAGGAAGTAATCTTCATCAACCTTGGCGGCGAGGCGATGGAGCTGACAGGCGACAAGTGCCAGTTCTACCACTTCCGCTACACCACGACCGCTCCGATGCGGGTGAACGCCCTTGTCAGCGCGATGAAGGAATCAGGTGATCTCGGCGACAAGGTCTATTCGATCAATCAGAACTATTCCTGGGGCCAAGACATGCAGGCTGCCGTCGAAGCTGCGGCAGCAGAGGCCGGATACACGGTCGTCGACGAGGTGCTCCACGACGTCAACAAGATCCAGGATTTTGCGCCCTTCGTCGCGAGGATCAGGTCGGCGGCTCCGGATACGGTGTTCACCGGTAACTGGTCCAACGACCTGCTGCTGCTGATGAAGGCGGCGGGCGATGCGGGTCTCGATGTCACGTTTGCCACCGCCTTCCTCGATCAGCCCGGCAATATTGCCAACGCCGGCAAGACCGCGCTTGGCCACTACATTGCCAACAACTACGACAATGCGGCTACGGATGGCGAATTCGCCGAAAGCTACAAGGCGGCAACGGGGCATTACCCGATCTTCGTCGAAGGCCATACTGCCTTTGCGGTAGGTGCCCTGCAGCAGGCCTTAGGGGCCGTTGATTTCGGCGGCGGCGACATTGACACGACCAAGATCGCGCTGGCGCTCGAAGACACCACCTATGAGAGCCCGATCGGCCCGATCTCGGTCCGAAAGGAGGATCACCAGACGATCCGCCCCGTGGTTGTCTCCAAGGTCGTCGAGAATCCCAAATATCCGGCCGACGGGACGAACATGGGCTTCGAGACGGTGAAGGTCATTGCCGGCGAGCAGGCGATCAGTCCTGTTCAGGACAGCTGCAAGATGGAACGCCCTGCGGAATAGGGTTCTTCATTGAACGCTGGTCCGTGGCTCCTACGGACCAGCATCGCAACCGTCAGCTTCCGGAACGCTCATGGAATTCGCGATCATCTCCACGTTGAACGGCGTGACCTATGGACTGTTGTTGTTCATGGTTTCCGCCGGTCTGACGCTCATCTTTGGCATGATGGGCGTGCTGAACTTCGCGCATGCGTCTTTCTACATGCTGGGCGCCTATGTCGCCTATGCGGTGTCCTCCGTCTTCGGCTTCTGGGCCGGCATCATCGTCGCGCCAATCTTCGTCGGCATGACGGGCATGGCGGTTGAGCGCTTCCTTCTGCCGCGGGTACATGCCCATGGTCACGCCCATGAACTCTTGCTGACCTTCGGCCTGGCGCTGATCATCGAGGAGCTTAACAACGTCTTCTTCGGCGACTTCCCGGTGAACTACCAGATGCCGGCCGAGATGCGCTTTTCGGCCTTCCAGATCTTCGGCGCCGACTATCCCTTCTACCGTCTCTTCATCGGTGGCGTGGCGATCGTCATGTTCAGTTCGCTCTGGTTGCTCCTCACCCGCACCCGCACAGGGATCATCGTGCGTGCGGCGGAACGCCTCCCGGCCATGGCCGAGGCACTGGGACACAACATCCCGATGGTCTTCATGTTCGTGTTTGGCACCGGCGCGGCTCTGGCCGGGCTTGCCGGAGCAGTGGCCGGAGCATTTTACCCGACCAACCCGAACATGGGCCTAGAGCTTGGTGTGATCGTATTCGTCGTCGTGGTCGTGGGCGGTCTCGGATCGTTGAAGGGATCGCTCGTCGCGTCACTTCTGATCGGCCTCTTCTCCTCCTTCGCCGTCGGTCTCGACTGGTCGCTGGCCACGCTTTTTTCGCTAGCGGGCCTTGGTGACTGGGCGCGTTCCTTCGGAGGACTGATGACGCTCGAGCTATCCTCAGTCAGCGCGACCATTCCCTTTGCTCTGATGCTGATCGTCCTGTTGGTCCGTCCGGCGGGTCTCATGGGCGAGCGCAACTAGAGAGGATGTCGATGCGTACCCTGCTTCTTCCCGTTGTCCTGCTGGCTCTGCTGATCGTCATCCCTCCGTTCATGGGGATCGCCTGGCAGAACGCGCTGGTCAACGTGCAGATCGCGAGCCTCTTCGCCCTGGCGTTCAACCTGCTTATCGGCCAGGCCGGGCTGCTTTCCTTCGGCCATGCCGCCTATTTCGGGCTGGGGGCTTTCGCGGCCCTTCACTTGATG
>JAEWOP010000206.1 GCA_023399635.1 Pseudomonadota bacterium | reverse complement strand
CGGTAGGTGTCACAACGCGTAGATCAAAAAAGACGGAGCTTCCTTTGTGCGTCCGATAGGACGCATGGCGGTCTAAAGCGTGTCGCGATCTTCCAGATTCGCTCCATACGCTTTAAGTCCTTGTTTTGTCGCATGTCGTTATCGCAAAACCGGTAACCACTTTTGCGCGAAATGCTTTAGTTTGCCAGTTCTTCCGCGCGCGTCTTGGCTGCGGCAATCGCCTTGTCGAACAAGGGCTGCATGCCGTCTTCGGCCATCAGCACCGAAAGTGCCGCTGCCGTCGTGCCGCCGGGAGAGGTGACATTTTGCCGAAGCTGCCCGGCAGTATCTCTTGAACGATAAAGAAGCTCACCGGCTCCCGACACCGTCTCTCTTGCCAGACGCATGGCAAGATCGGCAGGCAGACCGAGTTTCCGACCCGCCTCGGCCATGCACTCGACTAGGTAAAAGACGTAGGCCGGACCGCTACCGGAAAGGGCGGTAACAGCATCTATGTCCGCCTCCTGCGCAACCCACTCAACCGGTCCGCTGACCTTCAACAGAGCATCAACCTGTGCTCGCTGCGCATCGCTGACGTCAGCGGTTGCAAAGGCGCCCGTCACGCCGCGGCCGATCATGGCGGGCGTGTTCGGCATGGCTCGCACCATGGCGGCTGATCCGAAATACTTTTCCAGAAAGTTGAGCGTCTTACCTGCCGCCACTGAAACGATCACCGTTCGATCGGAAACCAGATGCGTGATCTGAGGAAGCACCGCCTCCATTGCCTGCGGCTTCACCGCAAGAAAAACAACCTCCGCGTCGAGCGCTTCAGGCGGAGACACGAAATGACGCGCCCCTGCCTCGTTGATCTGCTGCAACATGACGTCTGAAGGAGAGGGATCGAGAACCGCAACGCGGCCTGCCGGCACGCCGCTCTTCAGCCACCCGGAAAGCATGGCGCCACCCATATTGCCAGCACCAACCAGCAGGATTGTTCCGGAAGAGGAGGCGCTCATCAGGCTTCGCCAACCGTCTCGAACAGCACCACTTCCATGGCTTTCTTTGCGTCCATACCGGACCAGACGACGAACTGGAAGGCTTGGAAATAGGACTCGCAGGCCTCAAGCGCGCTGGAAAGGAGCACCTCCACCTGCTGATTGGTTGGTTCGGCGCCCCCGGCCAGCAGCAGAGACTGCCGGAAGATCACCACATCCTCCTGCCGCCACAGGTCGAAATGCCCCATCAGCACCTGGCCGTTGATGTGCGACAACAGTCGGATCACCTCGTTGACACGCATGTCCGGGATCTTGATATCGAAAGCGCAGGCCAGATGAAGTGCCTCAAACTCCTCCATCCAGGCAAAGGAGACATGATAGTCGGCCCAGCGGCCTTCCACCGTCATGGCGATCTCGTCCTCGCCGGAGCGCTCGAATGTCCAGTCGTTCGACGCCGCAACGATCTCGATCATATCGACGGGATTGGATTGACGCTCGAAAGCAAAATCTATGAGGCTCATGCAGCACCTTCTTGGCCGGAGGCAACGCAAACGTCCTGACATCACGCAAAACGCAGAACGAGCCACCGGAAACACCAGTTCAGATGACCGTCCGACCTCGGCAACATACTGCCGCCACCCTGCCCGGAGCTTACCGGCCGTTTCGAATCATCATTTAAAATCAGTGTATAGTTGGAGAGTCCTGCCGCCAGCCCCCGCGCCGCATTTAACGGTGGAGAGTTCCCTTTACGCTTTCGAGACGGTGTAAGCTTGGAGTCATAACTGACTCTGCGCGCTATGTTTTTCGGGATGTCCACAGGGCGCGAAAAATTAGTCGACTGTTAACGATGAGGAGACGCAAAAGGGAGCCCACAGTACTCGCTGCCGGCTCCCTTTTAGTCGCGTCGAATGAACTCTGCCGTTAGACTGGATTAGACAGCTTTGCCTCAAGCGCCTCGATCCGGGCCTTCAGCGTCTCGTTCTCGTCGCGAGCCCGAGCGGCCATCTCACGCACAGCCTCGAATTCCTCGCGCTTGACCACATCCATGTTGTTCAAGAATCGTTCCGCCTGAGACTGAAACGCTGCCTCAGCTTCGCGCCGCAGGCCCTGCGCTGCCCCCGCCGCATCCGTCATCAGCTTGGCGAAGTCGTCGAGAATTCTGTTTGTGCCGCTGGACATGGTCTTCAACTCCATCGTTCTGGTTGCGCCAGGCGTTCATCTCTGTGGATGAAGTAGGGTCTGGCGCGGCAGCTTGCAAGCATGATCGGCGGCGGCCGAGATTCGTCTTGACCGGGATTTGGGCTGCCGCCATGTTCCGCCCACTGCCAACTGTGGACACGATGATATTGATCGATAGCCTCAAGCTACTTGCGCTTATGCCCTTCCCCAACATCGATCCCGTCGCGTTTTCGCTCGGGCCCCTCGCCGTACACTGGTACGGGCTGGCCTATGTGGCAGGCATTCTTTGTGGGTGGGCATACGCGCGTCACATCGTGCAACGCAACCTGCTGTGGCCGAACGATCACTCACCCATCACTATAGTACATCTGGACGACTTTCTCGTCTGGGTGGCCGTCGGCATCGTGCTCGGTGGACGGCTGGGATACGTCGTGTTTTACGATTTTGCTGCTGTCTTGGAGAACCCTGTCCGCGCCGTGGAAATCTGGAATGGCGGGATGTCCTTCCATGGTGGCTTCATTGGCGCGGTTTTGGCGATCATTCTCTTTGCGCGCAGGAACGGCATCCCTGTCCTCAGCATGCTCGATACGATCGCCGCCGTCGTTCCATTTGGCCTTTTCTTTGGCCGCATTGCGAACTTCATCAACGGCGAGCTGTGGGGACGCATTACCGATGTTCCCTGGGCAGTGGTATTTCCGACCGGCGGACCCTTTGCGCGCCACCCGAGCCAACTATACGAAGCGCTGCTTGAAGGCCTGCTGCTGCTTGCAGTCCTTGCCGCTCTCGTGTTTTGGGCAAAGGCGCTCAAGAGGCCCGGCTTGATCTCCGGCGCCTTCGTCTTCGGCTATTCTCTGTCGCGTATCTTCGTCGAACTCTTCCGCGAGCCAGATGCGCAGATTGGCTACCTTGCCTTCGGCTGGCTCACGATGGGGATGGTGCTATCCCTGCCAATGGTTGCGCTCGGGCTATGGCTGATGCTGAACGCACGCGCCAAGACCGCTTCTGCATGATTGTGAAGGAGGTGCCGCTTTGAGCACGCCGCTGGCGCAGAAGATCAAGGCGCTGATCCGGGCGACCGGCCCCATCAGCGTCACCGACTATTTTTCCATGTGTCTCGCGGATCCAGAGCACGGGTACTACCGCACGCGCGACCCCTTCGGCACGGCTGGCGACTTCATCACTGCTCCGGAAATCAGCCAGCTCTTTGGCGAGATGGTCGGCATCTTCATGGTCCATGCCTGGCAGCGGCATGGCATGCCGGCCGATGTGCAGCTTGTTGAAATCGGTCCTGGCCGCGGAACCATGATGGCGGACATACTGCGCGTCATAAACAAGCTCGCTCCATCGATGGCTGAACGGATGGGGGTGCATCTTGTAGAAACGAGCGAGCGCCTTCGCAACGTCCAGCGCGTTACGCTGGCAAGCCATTCCACCCGCATCAAGTGGCATGACAGCTTCGAACATGTCCCGACAGGTTTTACGTTGATGGTGGCGAACGAGCTCTTCGACGCTATCCCTATCCGCCAGTTCATCAAGACGCCGACCGGTTTTCGGGAGCGGCTGGTTGGGCTTGGGCCTGACGAAGAATTGGTCTTCGCCGCGGGCGTGGCCACTCTCGACCCACAGATCCTGCCGTCGCCGGAAGGATCTGTGCCGAACGGAACGATCTTTGAAGTTTCCCCGGCGCGACAAGCCGTCATGCTGGCGATCTGCGAACGGCTACGTCAATTTGGCGGCACTGCGCTCATCATTGACTACGGGCACATGGGCTCTGGCTTTGGAGACACGCTGCAGGCCGTACGGGCCCATGACTTCGACCCGCCACTTGCGCATCCTGGCGAAGCTGATCTGACGAGCCATGTGGACTTCGAGGATCTCGCCAAAGTCGCCATCGGTGCCGGCCTGCACCTCAATGGAGGGTTGAGGCAGGGTGAATTCCTGAACGGCCTCGGACTTGCAGAACGCGCCAAAGCCCTTGCCAGTGGCAAGGACGTGGGCGAGCAGAAGCTCATCGCTGCCGCCGTGGATCGCCTGGCAGGCGAAGGCGCAGGCAAGATGGGCGAACTTTTCAAGGTGATCGCTGTTTCTTCACCAGCCGTGGATCTCGCGCCATTTCGCGCGGTAGGGTGACACCCACGGCAAGCGAGACGTGGCGCACAACTAAGCTACCACTGAGGGTCAGATCCTTTACCGCCAGACTCCGCGCTCCTTATCCTCAAACTGCGAGACAGACGAACGATGAAGGATAACCCAACACCACTCCAGAGCCCGCTTCTGAACAAGGGTGGAAGAGGACGCATCCGACATGGTTTCTTTACCAGGCAGGGTGGCGTGTCGCGGGGCATCTATAAGGGACTGAACGTGGGCATTGGCTCCAACGATCACGCCGATCACGTGACGGAGAACCGCACGCGCGTCGCCGGTTGGTTCGGCCTTCCCGTTGAAAAACTGGCAACCGTGCATCAGTGCCACTCTCCGGAAGTCGTCGTGGTCGATGCGAGCTATGACGGTGACAGACCAAGAGCTGATGCGTTGGTCACTGCTGCTCCTGGCGTAGTTCTGGGTGTGTTGGCTGCAGATTGTGGCCCGATCCTGTTTTGCGACGGAAAGAATGGCGTTATCGGCGCCGCCCATGCGGGTTGGAAAGGTGCGTTGGGAGGCGTTTTGGAGAACACGATCGAAGCGATGATCTCGCTCGGCTCCGAGCGATCTGAGATCGTCGCCTGCCTGGGCCCCTCCATAGGTCCGTCGAGCTATGAGGTCGGTCCGGAGTTTGTCGACCGGTTCTTGGAACACGACAAGTCCTACGCAGTCTTTTTCAAGCCATCACACAAGGCGCGTCATGCTTATTTTGATCTGCAGGCACTAACCCTCAAACGACTCGCCGATGCCGGCGTGGAAGCCACGAGCCTTGCGCTTGACACCTACCCCGACGAAGAACGGTTTTTTTCCTATCGCCGTACCACCCACCGCGGCGAACCGGATTACGGTCGACAGATTTCTGCTATTGCACTCATGGAGGTTTGAGATGGCCCTTCACTTCGATCGATGCGAATATTCGGAGAGGCTTGCTCGCCTTCTGGAGAAGATGCGCGAAGAGAAGCTCGAGGCAATGCTCCTTTTTGCCCAGGAAAGCATGTACTGGCTGACCGGCTACGATACCTTCGGCTACTGCTTCTTTCAAACGCTCGTCGTGACGTCCGATGGCAAGATGACGCTCCTGACCCGGTCAGCCGACCTGCGGCAGGCGCAGCAGACCTCCGTCATTGAAAACATTACTGTCTGGGTGGATCGGGTAAACGCAGATCCAACGCTCGACCTGAAGAACCTCCTCAACGACATGGACCTTCTCGGCGCCCGAATTGGCGTTGAGTACGACACCCATGGCATGACGGGACGTGTTGCGCAGTTGCTGGACAACCAGTTGGCGTCGTTCGGCCAGATCACCGATGCCTCCTACCTGATCAGCACGCTGAGGCTCACCAAGAGCCCGGCGGAACTCGCCTATGTTCGGCGTGCCGCAGAACTGGCCGATGACGCTCTCGACGCGGCGCTTCCGCTGATCAAGGCCGGCGGCAGCGAGGCTGACATCCTTGCGGCCATGCAAGGTGCCATCCTTGCCGGTGGCGGCGACTATCCCGCGAACGAATTCATTATCGGGTCCGGTCCCGATGCCCTGCTTTGCCGCTACAAGGCAGGACGAAGAACGCTTGGTGCCAACGATCAACTGACTCTGGAATGGGCAGGCGTCAGTGCGCACTACCACGCAGCGATGATGCGAACGGTGGTGATCGGCGAGGCAACATCGCGCCATCGCGAACTCTATCGTGCCTGCCTAGAGACAATCAACGCGATTGAGGAGGTGCTAAGGCCGGGCAAGACCTTCGGGGATGTCTTCGATACCCATGCTCGCATTCTGGACGAACGTGGCTTGACGCGACACCGACTGAACGCCTGCGGCTACTCCTTGGGTGCTCGCTTCTCCCCGTCCTGGATGGAGCACCAGATGTTCCACCTTGGTAATCCGCAGGAGATTTTGCCCGACATGAGCCTCTTCGTGCACATGATCATCATGGATTCCGAAACGGGCACGGCCATGACGCTTGGCCACACTTATCTGACCACGGAAAGCGCGCCGCAGCCGCTCTCGCGCCACGGGCTCGACCTGATCGTCCGGTGAAGCGCTCCCAGATCCCAGAATTGACACTGCCGAACGGCGGCACATAAGGTCTCCTCGGCGGACGGGACTAACGGAGGTGGGACATGAGAAGATCGGCAACGGCACTTTGTGCCGCCGCATTGACCATGCTCCTATCTGCCTGCAACAGCACTGATGCTCTGACACCACAAGTGGATGTCGGCGGCGGACTCGGCTATTCGAGCCCCGTAACGCAGGCCGAGGCTGACCGGCTTGCCGGCAATGCTATCGAACCGAGCTATTCTGCGGCTCAGGTCCCCGAACAGCCCCGCCATCTACGTCCGCCGCAAAATACGCTTGAAGCCCAGGCTCAGGCGCTCGCAGCGGGCAGCAGCGCGGCTTCCAGTCCCGTTTCCTCCGAACCTCTACCTTCCGCTGCTGCATCGTCCCCGCCTCCGTTGGAAGCGGAGGCCTCACCGAGGGCAAGCCCTTCCACTGCCGCGGGAACCATTCGTTTCCTGCCCATCATTGGCGCTCCCGTGCAGGCGGTAACGCCCCTGTCCAAGCAACTTGGCGCGCAGTCGCGCGCGGCTGGACTTGAGATTCGGGCCTCCGGGGATGCCACCGCCGATCATATCCTGAAGGGTTATTTCTCCGCCTTTGGAGACAGTGGCGCCGTCACCGTCGTTTATGTCTGGGACATTCTGGACAACAGCGGCACACGGATTCATCGCCTGCAGGGACAGGTCCAGGTATCGGCCTCAGCCAAGGACCCATGGGCAGCCGTCCCCCCGTCCACCATGGAAACCATCGCTACCAAGACGATCAACGAGTATGTTGCCTGGAAGCAGGCGCAGGCTAGCTGAAGTCGCCGGGTCACAGTTTGTTCATAAAAAACGCTGACGCACTTGAAACGCTCTTGCATTCACATCTTGCGACGGTAAAAGGCGCCATCAGCGTGACAACGGGCGGACCGAAATGAAGGTTTTCGCAGGCAATTCGAACCGGCAGCTTGCCGATGCGATCTGCAACTATCTCAATGTTCCCCTCGGAAAAGCCAGCGTCAGACGCTTCGCAGACCAGGAAATCTTCGTAGAGATACAGGAAAACGTCCGCGGCGAGGACGTCTTCGTGATCCAGTCCACATCATTTCCGGCAAATGACCATCTGATGGAACTGCTGATCATGGTGGACGCCTTCAGGCGCTCCTCCGCCAAGCGAATAACGGCAGTGCTTCCATATTTCGGATATGCGCGCCAGGATCGTAAAGCCGGTCCCCGCACCCCGATTTCCGCAAAGCTCGTGGCAATCCTCATCACGGAAGCCGGTGCAGACCGCGTTCTGACGCTTGATCTTCACGCAGGCCAGATCCAGGG
>JAEWOP010000204.1 GCA_023399635.1 Pseudomonadota bacterium | reverse complement strand
ATCGTAGCCGCGGATGCGCCCCAGATAGAGAGGATAGAGATAGGTAAGACCGTACAGCCCGATCCCCATGACAAAGGAGAAGAGCGAGCCGAAGGCGAAGTTGCGGTTGGCAAAAGCCTTCAGGTCCACCACCGGGAATTCGACCTTGAAAGCGCGCCAGAAGAAGACAATCGCGCCGGCGACCAACACCACTGTGCCGATGACAATGTGCTCGTCGCTGAACCAGTCCTTGTTGTTGCCTTCCTCCAGCACGTATTCGAGCGAGCCCAGGAACAGTCCCATGGACAACAGACCCCACCAGTCGAATTTCTTCCAGAGGCTCATCTCCGGCTTGTCGAAATCGATCATGCTCCAGGCGACAGCGGTCACGATGATGCCCGGGACGATGTTGACGAGGAAGAGCCAGTGCCAGGAAAAGGCGTGGCTGAGATAGCCGCCAATGGTGGGGCCAATGGTGGGCGCAAGCGTCGCAACGAGGCCGATGATCGGCGAAACGATGGCGCGCTTCGAGGGCGGAAAAATGGTGAAGGCTGCAGCGAAGACGGAGGGGATCATGCCGCCGCCGATAAAGCCCTGGATCGCCCGGTAGACGATCATCTGGTCGATGTTGGTGGCCGTGGCGCACAGCATGCTGGCAAGCGTGAAACCACCGGCGCAGATGGTGAACAACACCCGTGTCGACAGTATCCGCGCAAGCGTTCCCGACAACGGGATCATGATGACCTCTGCGATCAGGTAGGAGGTCTGAACCCAGGCGACCTCTTCGGAGCCGGCTCCGAGTCCGGCCTGAATTTCGGCAAGCGAGGCCGAGACGATCTGGATGTCGAGGATCGACATGAACATGCCGAAGACCATTGCGAAGAAGGCAATGAGCTTACGCTTGTCCATGGGAGGATCGGCGGGAATAGCTCCCGCCATCGTGGCTGCTGTGGCCATGATCGTTGTCCTTTGAGCCTTTGTTCGCAGCAGCGGCTACTGCGCTGCTGCCACGGCTTCGCCTGAAGGAGCGGTGCGGGTATCAACGTCAACGACGACGCTCAAACCTGCCCGCAGATGGCGATCGGCCAGAACCTCGGGCGGGAGCGCGATGCGAACGGGAACGCGCTGGATCACCTTGGTGAAGTTGCCGGTGGCGTTTTCTGCCGGAAGCATGGAGAAGACGGAGCCGGAGGCCGGCGAGATGGACTGCACGGTGCCGATGATATCGTGCTTCTCAAAGGCATCGACATGGACGCGGACCTTCGAGCCAGGCTCCAGTTCGCTGATCTGCGTTTCCTTGAAGTTCGCCTCGATGTAAAGCTCCGTCAGCGGCACCAGGGCCGCAAGGCGCTTGCCGGCGGACACGAGATCCCCGGTCTGGACCGCCAGATTGCCGACGATGCCATCATAGGGCGCCTTCAGGACGGTGAAGCTCAGGTCACGGTTTGCCTGGTCGCGGGCCAGTTCCTGGGCGTGAATGGTATTGAGCGCTTCGCGGCGCTGCGCCTGCAGGAGGCCGATATTCGCTTCTGCCGACGACACGGCGGCCTCGCCGGCGACGAGGTTTGCACGCGCCTGTTCCAGCGCAATGCGCGCATTGTCGACATCGGCTGCGGTGCCCACGGACTTGGCAGCAAGGCCACTTGCACGCTTCTCGGTGATCTCGGCACCGCGAACGGCTGCCGCCAGCGCCCCCTGCTGGGCTTGTGCCTGCTTCAACGCCGCCTCCGCACCGACGATCTGCGCGTCGATGCGGGCAACGGCAAGCCGTGCTGCCTCGATGGCGGTTTCGGCGCGGCTGACGGCAAGCTGATAGTCCCCGCCATCCAGCGTCACCAGCGGGTCACCGGCACGTACCTCCTGGTTTTCCACCACATCGACCTTCTCGACATAGCCTGAAACCTTCGGCGAAATGATCGCAATGTCGCCTTCGATATAGGCATCGTCGGTCGACACAAGGAAGCGGCCGTCGGTCCACCAGTCGTAGCCGTACCAGCCGGCGCCACCTAAGATAGCGAGCATGATGATGGGCAGCACGAGGTTGGGGCGGCGACGCTTGCGCTTCAACGTCGTTTCCGCTGGCGGGGCCGGCGCTTCCGCGGCCTCTTCCGAAGCGGCAGGGGTGGCATTGGTCTGGTCGTCACGGGAAACGTCACGAAGGGCGCTTGCAGGCTTGGGAGCGGTCATCGGAGGCACCATCTTGGCAGAAATTTGATCGAACTGATCGGTTCGGTTCGCTTGACATAGAGTGTCCCTCCCCACATATCAAGCTCAATCGAACCGATCAGTTCGAAAAGGTAAAGAGATATGAGCAAACAAACCGAGAGCGCCGAAAGCTGTTCCAGCAGCACCGCCGGGAGCGGACGCTTCGCCGCCGGTGCTGACCCTGCCAAGCGCGAGCAGATCATCGACGGCGCCAAGCGCGTGTTCATGAAGCTCGGCTTCGACGGCGCCAGCATGAACGACATCACCCGGGAGGCGGGTGTCTCGAAAGGGACGATCTATGTCTACTTCGAAAACAAGGAAGACCTCTTCGTTGCCATGGTCGACCGCGAGCGCGACCGGATCGCCAAGGACATGCGCGACCTGTTGGCCGGACGCGAGGCGGTGGAGGAAGGGCTTTACGCCTTCGGCACCAGTTTTTGCCGCCACATCACCTCCCCGCACGTGGTGAGCGCGATGCGCACGGTGATCGGTGTGGTGGAGCGCATGCCCGGCGTTTCGCGCCGCTTCTTCCACGCAGCACCCGGCAATGTACGCCATGTGCTGGAAGAATTCCTCAAGCGCCAGGTGGCGCTCGGGCATCTGCATATCGACGACACCGACCTTGCGGCACGCCAGTTCATCGAGATGGCGACCGGAAGCTTCTTCAAGTTCCGCCTGTTCGGAGACCTGGAGAACGTGCCTTCCGAGGCCGAGATGGATCATGTGACCCGCGGCGCCATCCGCGTGTTCATGGCAGCCTATGGGACACCGCCTCGAAGCTGAGCCGATAGCGAACGACCGACATCAACCGACCTCCCCGTCCTCCGCCGCCGGCCTGTTGGAGGCGCGGCCATTGTATTTCGGGCCGTCATCCTCTTCCGGCGGGTAGCCGAGGGCGGCGGGAAAGGCGGCCAGCACTTCCGGTTGGCGGGCGCCGTTCGGGCCGACGCAGGGCGGGAAGGAATCGTGATAGTCCTGGTACTGCTTTTCCGACAGGAAGCCGCGGCAGGCGCGCGCCCGGCGGCAGGCGGGAATGTCGCAGGTCTTCCAGTAGACGAGATAGCTCGTCACGCGCTGGGTGAGCTTTTGCAATTCCCGCGACTTCTTTCGCGGAGGGAGCCTGTTGAACTCGCCGCGGGTATAGCCGGGCAAATAGGGCTCGTTCTCGTACTCCCGCCAAAGGCGTCGATCTTCTTCGGGGTTCCTGGCCATGGCTGATCTCCCTTTCCGGGCACGGGTTCGCGTTCACGCGCCTTCGCATGTCTTCTGGATCTGGTTGGAGAGCCCACACGGATGCGGAACCTCACTTTGGTTTTAGTCTGTGGCTCCGCATCCGCGTGGCCTTCGGCGTTCTTTCGGGGTGTCCAGCCCCTACAGGTGATCGCCTCGTCTCTCTGCGTGGTTTTTGCCTCGCATGATCTTGTCCGAAAACCGCTTCACACTTTTCGGGATCATGCGTTACTCCACCACTTGCACGGCTTTCCCGAACCGGACATGGCTGCCCGGGGGAGACTTGATAGGAGCGCGGCCTCATCAGCCCGCTCCAAGGCTTTCACCTCTTCCACCCGCCCCGCACGTTACGGCTTGGATGGAAGCGCCGGCCCCCGCCTGCCCGCGACCGTCTCGCGAAACACTCCGGCGACGGAGGCGGGAGTATTATGGGGGCGGGTTTTGGGGGCGGGGATGATGGAGGAGGAGAAAAATCCCCTCACCTGCAAAATCTAGCACTTAGCCTTTGGCTAAGATGCTGATTTTGCTTCCTCTCCCACAAGGGGCGAGGAAGGGTGCCACGATTTTTGGCTGCGGGACGCTCACGTTTCGGGAGGGCGGCGCATCGGGCGCTTTCTCTCCCCTTTGGGAGAGAAAGCAGTTTCGAAGCTTTAGCGCAGCTAAACTTCAGAAACTGCAAGTGAGGGGGCCGGCCTTTGCTCTCGCCTCAGTCACTCCCCGAGCGCACCTCTTCCACACGGAGCGACCCCGCCGGCAAAGGGCGGAGGAGGTCGGCTTCCGGCTTGGTGAGATGGAGCCAGTGGCGCCAGTCCTCAGGCCGCAGCACCACGACCTGGCGGTCATGGATGGGCGCCACGTCGGGGCCCGGGGCGGTGGTGAGCATGGTGAAGGCGGGCGGCTGGTTGGTCCCCTCACCCGCCTCCCGCCAGAGCCCGGCGATGCAGAGGAAGGGGGCGTTCTTCAGCGTGAAACGGTGCTTGGCCTTAGGGTATTTCGTGCCGGTGAACTCGAAGAAGGCGGAGGCCGGGATGAGGCAGCGGCGGCTTTGTGCGAAACTCCGCCCTTCCGAGCGGAAGTTGAACACCGGCCCGCCCTTTTTGCCGGGTGGTGGCGGGAAGCCGAAGCGCATGGGCGACAACGCCACCACGCCCTCCCCTTCAGCCCGCATCACCGGACCGAGATCGCCGATACGGATGTCATCCGCCCGGGGCAGGTCCGCCTCGCCCTGATGGGCGGGGGCGGCCAGACCCTGCTCCTCCAGCGCGCGGAGGTATTCGGTGTAGCGGATGTGTTGTTCGTAGTCGTTGCACATGAGGGTGAGGTAGGGCGGGACAAGAACTCGATCCTCGCGGACACCGTCGAGGCGGTCATCGGGGCCGTCTACCTGTCCACGCCGCAGC
>JAEWOP010000150.1 GCA_023399635.1 Pseudomonadota bacterium | reverse complement strand
ACCGCCGCCCTTGCCGTTACCGCCCCCGTTTCCGTTGCCGTTCCCATTACCGTTGCCTTTACCGCCGCCAGCTCCACTAGGGCCAGCAGCTACTCCGTTGCTGTTGGCTGCCCCCCTGGATGAATCGGCTGAGGTATTTGCTGACTCGGTCGTTCCCATGCCTGCCTCTGCGCCCAAAGGCGCCTCTTTACCTATGGCAGGAACTGACGCTGCAGACGGTGCGACTGATGCCACAGACGGCGCCTCGACAGCACCTGCAACCGACATGCGCTGCGTGTCGGTAACCGTTGCGCTTTGCCCCGGCCCTACATTGGTCTGCTCGCCACCGGTGAACGACGTGACCTGGACCAAACCTTCATTCACCGAAACGGAGGCATTCTTGGCGGTAACTGTGACCTCGAACGTCGTCCCCTTCACCACCGCCGCAAGAAACGGCGTATGGACATAGGTGTGCGGGCGTCCGCGTTTTTCGATGCTGAGAGCAAGCTTGCCTTTTTGCTGGACCACATCGGTCTTGCGGGTAAAGAGCCCGCTGGTCGTGATGATGGATGCGAGCGTGCCTGGCTGAATGCCGATACTTTCCTTTCCACGGGTGAGCACGGCGCGACCGCGAGGCCCCGTTGAAATCCACGCCCTGTTCGGGACTGTCATTCCCTGCTTGACCGGCTGCCAGTTCTGCTTGTCCACAGTGTACTGGACCTGTTTCGTTGAACGGCTAACATACCAGTCTTCGGCGTGAGCGACCGCCGGCAAGAAAACAAGCAGGATGATGAAGGTGAGCTGACGCAGCAAGCTATACATGGGGCCTCTCATTTTGCCCCATCAGAACACCAGCTAATTAAGGAAATCTTCAACTATAGAAAAGAATTGAGCAGATCCATCGCTTCGACGCGGGACATGAGCGGATCGCTCCGAGGATGTTTTGCTTCAGCCTTGTTTCGGCGCTGCCACAAACGTCCCAGAACCTTTCCATGATAGAGGGGCCGGATAGACTGAGCCTTCTACCGTGGCGTTTCTGGAGAACCGATATTCCTGTTGGCTTCTGCGTCTCTTCTCGTTCATGATGCTTGCCTGTTCTGAAAGAAAAGCGAAGGTGCCGATGTTCCTCAGTCCCCGCCAGTTGGAGATCATCGAACTCGCTAAATCCCATGGCCGCGTGCTCGTGGATGAACTTGCTGGAAAGTTCTCGGTCTCTCCACAAACCATCCGCAAGGACCTCAATGATCTCTGCTCCCAGCGGCTGCTGACCCGTATCCACGGCGGAGCCACCGTTCCCAGTGGAACGGAGAACATGCAGTATGAATCCCGCCGCCAGATCGCGGCACGGGAAAAGCAGGCGATCGGCATCGCCGCTGCGGAGCTGATCCCAAACAACGCCTCGCTGTTCATCAACATTGGCACCACCACCGAAGCCGTGGGCGAGGCGCTCATCGAGCACCAGGACCTGATGGTGATCACGAACAACATCAATGTCGCCAACCGTTTACGCCCACTGCCCGCGATCGAGGTCATCATTGCCGGTGGTGTAGTCCGAGCCTCTGACGGAGGCATAGTCGGCGAGGCCGCCGTGGATTTCATCCGACAGTTTAAGGTCGACTATGCCATTATCGGCGCTTCTGCCATCGATGCGGACGGCGCGCTTCTTGACTTCGACTTCCGTGAGGTGAAGGTCGCTCAGGCAATCATTGCGAACGCCCGACACGTCATTCTGGTCGCAGATTCCACCAAATTCGAGCGAACCGCACCAGTACGTATCGCGCAGATATCCCAGGTACACAGCTTCATCACCGACCATTGCTCCGTGCCCGCACTGCGGCGCCTTTGCGCCGAAAACGATGTGCTTCTGGTTGAGACGGATAACGGGCAGCCCTCAGCAGCCAGTTTCGTTTGACATTCGTTTTATTTTCGGATCAACTCGCCGAAGCTTCCTTTCGGGAAGCCACTCTTTCCAGTCGAAAGGCGGGCCGGCCGTGACAGAGCCTGACATCGATATCTTCGTCATTGGCGGCGGCATCAACGGATGCGGCATCGCACGTGACGCGGCGGGTCGAGGATATAAGGTCGCGCTTGCCGAAATGAACGACTTTGGGTCCGGCACGTCGTCCGGCTCGACCAAGCTTGTGCACGGCGGCCTCCGCTATCTCGAACATTACGAGTTCCGTCTGGTGCGCGAAGCGCTGATGGAGCGCGAGGTGCTTTGGGCGATGGCGCCGCACATCATCTGGCCGATGCGTTTCGTGTTGCCATTCCACAAGGGGGGCGTGCGCCCCGCATGGCTGATCCGTCTTGGCCTGTTTCTTTACGACCACCTTGGTGGTCGAAAGCTGCTCCCGCCGACGAAGAGCCTCGACATGCGCCGAGACCCAGCAGCAAAGCCCTTGAAACCATTGTTCACCAAGGCATTCGAGTACTCCGACGGCTGGGTGGACGACGCGCGACTGGTTGTGCTGAATGCCCGTGACGCTGCTGAGCGCGGCGCATCTATCCTCCCACGGACAAAGGTAATCCGCGCAGAGCAACGCAAGGGATCTTGGTCGGTCGAGTTGGAAGATACCTTGACCGGCACCCGGCGCATCATGACGGCCCGCATGCTTGTGAACGCTGCCGGTCCTTGGGTCGATCAGGTGCTATCGCACACCCTGGGGCGCAACGGCCGGCCGACGGTTCGCCTCGTTCAGGGCAGCCACATCGTCGTCAAGAAGAAGTTCGACGACCCTCGCGCCTACTTCTTCCAGAATCCGGACAACCGGATCATTTTCGCCATCCCATATCAGCAGGACTACACACTGATCGGCACCACCGACCGCGACTTCGGCAGCGACCCGAAGAAGGTCGAGATCAGCCAGGAAGAGATCGACTATCTCTGCTCGGCCGCCAGCGAATATTTCAACGATCCTGTTCGTCCGGAAGATATCGTCTGGACCTACTCCGCTGTCCGACCACTTTACGACGATGGCGCGTCAAAGGCGCAGGAGGCAACGCGCGACTATGTGCTGAAGACGGATGAAAGCGCCGGCGCACCACTCTTGAACGTCTTCGGCGGCAAGCTCACCACGTATCGGCGGCTGGCCGAGCACGCGCTCGAAAAGGTTGGCGAGGCAATCGGCACCAAAGGAAGTGCCTGGACCGCGGGCAGTCATCTGCCTGGCGGCGACTTTCCGGCAACGGGCTACGACAGCCAGGTCCAGAGGCTTTCGGCTGAGTTTCCTTTCCTGGCGCAGCCCCATGCTCGTCGCCTTGTCCGGGCGTATGGGACCGACGCCTTCGAAATACTGCGGGGCGCAACCTCTCCGTCCGACCTCGGTCAACTGTTCGGCGGCGATCTCTATGGCCGCGAAGTCGACTGGTTGATTGCCCGCGAATGGGCTTACAGTGCAGAGGACATACTTTGGCGAAGGTCCAAGCAGGGACTTCGCCTTTCTAAAGATCAAACGCATGCTCTGGAGGAATACATGGCAGCTATCCCCGCGAGGTCAGTCGGATAGCACATGTGGTCCCCGCGGAGGAGGAGGCCCGGGAACCTGAATGCTGGAATTGCGAAACATCGAAAAGGTCGTCGGGGCGGAGCACCATATCCATCCGACGAACCTGGTGCTTGACCGGGGAACGTTGAACGTCCTGCTGGGACCAACGCTTTCCGGCAAGACGTCGCTCATGCGGCTGATGGCGGGGCTCGACGTACCCACCGCCGGCTCCATCCACTTCGATGGCCAGGATGTCACTGGCGTCCGGGTGCAGGACCGCCATGTCGCGATGGTCTACCAGCAGTTCATCAACTACCCGGCAATGACGGTTTACGAAAATATCGCCTCGCCGATGCGGGTTGCCGGCAAGGACAAGGAGACAATCGACCGGGAGGTGCGCAAGGCCGCCGAGCTTTTGAAGCTGACGCCCTATCTTGACCGAACGCCTCTCAATCTTTCCGGGGGACAGCAGCAGCGCACGGCGCTTGCACGCGCGCTGGTCAAGAATGCCGGCCTCGTCCTGCTGGACGAGCCGCTGGCCAACCTCGACTACAAGCTTCGGGAAGAGCTGCGCGAGGAACTACCCCGGATCTTCTCACAGTCGGGCGCCGTCTTCGTCTATGCCACCACCGAACCGACGGAAGCGCTGCTTCTCGGCGGCAGGACCGCAACACTGAGCCAGGGACGGGTGACACAGTACGGCGAGACGATCGAGGTCTACCGGCGACCGGCGGATCTGCTGACGGCGAAGACATTCGCTGATCCGCCGCTCAACACCATCGGCGCGACGAAGAAGGGACATGGGCTTTATATCGACGAGCAGCAGGCCATTCCCGTGCCGCCCCATCTGGTTTCCGTCCCGGAGGGCCCCGTGATGATCGCCTTCCATCCGCATCACCTGTCTGCGCAACCAGCATCTGACGCAGCCGCGAGGCTTTCCGTCCAGGCGCTGATCTCCGAAATCGCCGGCTCCGAGAGCTTCGTTCATGTGAGCTATCGCGAGAACCGTTGGGTCATGCTGCAACATGGGGTGCATGAGGTTGAGCCAGACGCCATGATCGATGTCTTTCTCGACACGCGCCACCTGATGGCCTTCGATACCGATGGTCGATCCCTTACTTCGCTCACGGGAGATCGATGATGGCCCGGATCACGCTCGACCACATCCGCCACTCCTATGGACCCAAACCCATTGAGGCGAAGGACTATGCGCTGAAGGAAGTGCATCACGAGTGGGATGATGGTGGTGCCTACGCGCTTCTGGGGCCCTCCGGCTGTGGCAAGACGACCTTGCTCAACATCATCTCCGGACTGCTGACGCCTTCCGAAGGGAAGATCCTCTTCGACGGCACCGACGTTACCAACCTGCCAACGGAGAAGCGCAACATCGCGCAGGTCTTCCAGTTTCCGGTGATCTACGACACTATGACGGTCTACGACAACCTCGCCTTCCCGTTGCGGAACCGCAGGCTGCCGGAGGCGGAGGTGAACAAGCGCGTCCGCGAAATCCTGTCGATGATCGATCTTTCCGACTGGGCCGGCCGGAGAGCGCAAGGACTGACGGCGGACCAGAAGCAGAAGATCTCGCTCGGACGTGGACTGGTGCGAAGCGACGTCAACGCAATCC
This sequence comes from Pseudomonadota bacterium, assembly GCA_023399635.1. Taxonomy (GTDB): domain Bacteria; phylum Pseudomonadota; class Alphaproteobacteria; order Rhizobiales; family Rhizobiaceae; genus Neorhizobium. Next base: position 1,253 of record JAEWOP010000150.1, on the reverse strand, counting down.
TGTTCGACGAGCCGCTGACGGTGATCGATCCGCACATGAAGTGGGTGCTGCGCTCGCAGCTGAAGCGGCTGCACCGCCAATCCGGCTTTACCATGGTCTATGTGACCCACGACCAGACCGAAGCCTTGACCTTCGCTGACAAGGTGGTCGTGATGTACGAGGGGGAGATCGTCCAGATCGGCACGCCGGTAGAGCTTTTCGAGCGCCCCCGCCATACCTTTGTCGGCTATTTCATTGGCTCTCCCGGCATGAACCTGATGCCCGCAGCCCTTGCAGGTTCTGCCGCCGTCGTGGGGAACCAGCAGATCCCGCTGCCTGATCAACCCGTCACTGCCCCCGACGCAAAGATCGAACTCGGCATCAGGCCGGAGTTCGTCCGCCTGGTTCGGGAGGGGATGCCGATCTCAATCTCGCGGGTCGAGGACGTCGGGCGCCAGAAAATTGTAAGGGCGAACTTCGAGGGGCACCCTCTCGCTGCAGTCGTTCCCGAAGACACGGAGATCCCCGCCGATCCACGTGTCAGCTTTCAATCGGACGCCATCAACCTCTACGCCAATTCATGGCGCGTCGAAACGGGGGCCTGACCATGAACAAGACATGGAACAACAAGGCCTGGTTTCTGGTGTTGCCGGTGCTGCTGCTGGTGGCCTTTTCGGCGATCATCCCGCTGATGACCGTCGTGAACTATTCGGTGCAAGACACCTTCGGCAACAACCAGTTCTTTTGGGCTGGAACCGATTGGTTCACCGACGTCCTCCATTCCGACCGCTTCTGGAATGCGCTGGCTCGCAACCTGATTTTTTCCTTCGTCATTCTCGCGATCGAGATCCCGCTTGGCATCTTCGTCGCGCTGAACATGCCGAAGAAGGGGATGGGCGTCTCTGTCTGCCTGGTTCTGATGGCCCTGCCCCTCCTCATCCCCTGGAACGTGGTCGGCACGATCTGGCAGGTCTTTGGGCGCGTGGATATCGGGCTTCTCGGCCATTATCTGCGGATCTTCGGGGTCGACTACAACTACACGCAGAACCCGATCGATGCCTGGGTTACCGTCATCGTCATGGATGTCTGGCACTGGACAAGCCTTGTGGTTCTTCTCTGCTACGCCGGCCTCGTGTCCATCCCGGATGCCTATTACCAGGCAGCGAAGATCGACGGAGCATCCCGCTGGTCCGTGTTCCGCTATATCCAGCTGCCAAAAATGACGCGGGTGCTGCTGATTGCGGTCCTGCTGCGCTTCAGGGACAGCTTCATGA
>JAEWOP010000057.1 GCA_023399635.1 Pseudomonadota bacterium | reverse complement strand
TCGCATAGGTGTTCAGCGCCTTGAGATGCTGGTCAGCACGCTTCAGTTCCTCAAAGCCCGCCGACTTGTCCCGGCTTGCCAGCAGCCCGCACAAAACCTCCGAAATAGCGAGCGCCGGCGTCAACGTGTGAAAGAAGGTCTGGCTTTCGGTCGGGCAAAGGATCAGATCGTCGGCAATGGGAACAAGCGGGGAAACCTCGCTGTCAGTGATCGCGACGATTTCCATTCCCTTGCCGCGGGCGACCTCCGCCAGTTCAAGCGTCTCCCGGGCGTAAGGATTGACCGAAATCACCAGCAGAACGTCCTGCGCTCCGGCGCGAATAAGCCCGTCGCCGCCGGTTCCCGCAGGGCCATCGAGATGCACCGTTTTTTCGCCCAGCAGTTTCATCACATAGTGGAAATGCCACACCACCGAGTGGCAGGAGCGGAGCCCGAGAACATAGATCCGGCGCGCTTCATGCAGCCGAGTTGCTGCCGAGTTGAGCCGTGCGAGCGACTGCGCCTCGCAAAGGCTGGCAATCTGTGCCGAAAGTGAAGTCAGCATCCGCTCCGCCAGACCCTGTTTCTCGTTCCCGCCGCGGCTTTCTCCTTTTAGAGCCGCTCTCGCGGCAAAGCCGTCGCCACCACCGCGGATGACTTCAGCATAATGCATGCGAATGTCGTCATAACCGGATAGGCCCAGGAACTTCGCAAGCCGTGTCATGGTTGAGGGCTGGACACCCGCGTTGCGCGCCAGTTCCCGCATTGAGACGAGGGCCACTTCCTGCGGATGCTCGATAATGTGGCGAGCCGCTTGTTGCAATTGCGGCGACATGCCGTCGAACCGTTCGACGATCTGCGAACGGAGAGGATCGTTCTGCAACACTTGGTTCATGCCATGCCTCACTGTTTCAACCATGCTGTTCCTGAGAGCGGTTCGAAAGTCAATCTTTTTGGCGAAAGCCCATCACGTCCACGGGCTCCCGTCGCAAAGATACAATCGTTTCATATAGAATTACATGAAACGATTGTTGCATTTCAACGATAAACCTGCGATCTATCTCGCAACGATCTCCCCAGACGTAACCCCGATAGCTCTCAGGACTTAGTGATGACCAAAATTCTCCATCGCTCCATTGCATCCGAACTGCCGCGCGCCGTTGCCGGGGAAGGAGTTTACATCATTGACAGCGAAGGCCGCCATTATCTGGATGGTTCGGGCGGCGCGGCCGTCAGTTGCCTCGGCCACAATCACCCGGAGGTGCTGGATGCCATAAGGGAACAGATGGGCCGCATCAGCTATGCCCACACCTCCTTCTTCACTACGGACGCAGCCGAGGAGCTTGCCGAAAAACTTGTAGCGCTGACACCGGAGGGGCTCGACTACGTTTATCTGGTTTCGGGCGGTTCCGAGGCCGTGGAGGCGGCACTCAAGATGGCCCGCCAGTATTTCGTGGAGATCGGTGAGCCGCAGCGCCGCCATATCATCGCACGCCGGCAGAGCTATCACGGCAACACGATCGGAGCCCTGGCCGCTGGCGGCAACGCGTGGCGGCGCGCTCAATTCCAACCAATCCTGCCGGAAACGCACCATATTTCGCCCTGCTACGCCTATCGCGATATGCTGCCCGGCGAGACGCCAGAAGATTACGCAACCCGTCTGGCAGCGGAACTGGAAGCGAAAATCCTGGAACTTGGCGCAGACCAAGTCATGACCTTCATCGCTGAACCGGTCGTTGGCGCTACGCTGGGTGCAGTTGGTCCGGTCGCTGATTATTTCAAGAAAATCAGGCAGGTCTGCGACAAATACGGCGTGCTGCTCATTCTCGATGAAGTGATGTGCGGCATGGGACGCACAGAAACCATTTTTGCCCTGGAGCAGGAAGGTATCGTGCCCGATCTCGTGACAATCGCGAAAGGCCTGGGCGGCGGCTTCCAGCCGATCGGCGCAGTGATGCTATCGGGCAAGATTTACAACGCTTTCGCTGACGGTTCGGGGCTGTTTCAGCACGGTCACACCTATATCGGCCACCCAATCGCTGCAGCGGCTGCCAACAAGGTGGTCGAAATCCTGACACGTCCCGGTCTGATGGATAATGTCGTGGCGATGGGCGAGCGCCTTCAGGCGGGGCTTGAGGCCCGGCTCGGGCAGTCGCCTTATGTCGGAGATATTCGAGGTCGCGGTCTTTTTCGCGGCGTCGAGATCGTAGCGGACAGGGATAGCAAGGCGCCTTTCGATCCGGTGCGTAAAATCCACGCGCGCATCAAGAGGGAAGCCATGCTGAGAGGCCTGATGTGCTATCCGATGGGCGGAACCATCGATGGCCGCAACGGCGATCACGTTCTGCTCGCCCCTCCCTACATCATCGGACCGGAAGAGATTGATATGATTGCGGACAGGCTGACGGACGCTATCAACGTTGCCGTCCAGGCCTGACCCCGGAGCACCTTCAATGATAATGTCCCCCTGCCCGCCCCTCGTCGACGATAACTGGCCGGACGAAATCGCCGACATGCTGCCCGGCTTTGCCGGCGCACTGAACGTCTACCGCACCATGGCCCATCACCCGGCGCTATTAGAAGCCTGGGCTCCACTGCGCCAACATATCGTCAAGGACAGCGCGCTTGGACCGATCCGCTCCGAGGTCGTCATCCTGCGCGCCGCCCACCGGATGGGTTCCACCTACGAATGGGCTCACCACGTCAGCCGGGCCCGTGCTCTTGGAATGGGCGATACGCGCATCCAGGCGATAGGCGGCACGCCGGATGGCGAAGACGGTCTTATTGCTGAAGCCGTGGATGCATTATTCGATCTGCACCGTCTACCATCCGATCTGGAGAAGAGACTTTCAGGCTTGATAGGAAAGCAAGGCGTTTTTGATCTCATAGCGACGGTCGGCTTTTATTCCGTGCTTGGCTACTTGCTGATGACCTACGACACGCCGATTGATGAGGCCATTGCCGAGGAGTTGAGAGAACGTCCGTTGTCTTAGATCAGGCGACGAACGCGTCCAGGCATTCCCTCTGCCCACATTCAAAAATGCTGCGCCACGCATGTCACCGTGATGCAGTCGAAGCGGCGTGCAGATGCTATTTTCCTCTTAATAGACATCGATCGTACAACCGTCCACGATAACCCGCCATTCGAATTCTGCCGTAAGCACAGCTTATCACTCACGGCAGATTTTTCGACATTTACAATAGTTTTGTAAAATCGGAGGCTGCCCACATAGAAGCAATCGCTGGTGCTGTTCACGCTGACGCCTTGGCACGCACGATAAGCTTCACACATCGATGAAGAGGTGCAGAGATGGGCAAGAAGCAGATGAAACTCGGTCTCTCCATGAGGTACATGGGCTACCATGTTGGAGCCTGGAGACACCGGGATACCGTGAAGGGCGGCAATTCCATGCTTCAGACGTTTCTCGGTGTCGCCCAGACGGCCGAGCGCGCGAAATTCGACATGGTCTTTTTGGCGGACGGCATCGGCGTGCGCCTTGACGACAAGCCAAAAGGGTCGCTTTGCCGCTCCCACCACAATGTTGAGCTCGAACCGCTGACGCTTCTCTCAGCGTTGGCTGCGCTTACGCAAAACATCGGCCTGGTCGCCACTGCTTCAACCACATACAACGAGCCTTTCCATATCGCCCGCAAGTACGGCTCACTGGACCAGATCAGCGGCGGACGTGCGGCGTGGAATGTCGTGACCTCATGGTCGGACCAGGAGGCATGGAACTTCTCCATGAGCAAACAGCTCGATTACGACACGCGCTATGAACGTGCGGCGGAATTCGTCGACGTCGTCACAGGTCTCTGGGACAGTTGGGATGGCGACGCTTTCATCATCGACAAGGAGTCGGGCGTCTTCTTCGATGATCGAAAAATGCATGTGCTGGATCACGTCGGAAAACACTTTTCCGTACGCGGACCGCTCAGCGTCCGCCGGTCGCCGCAGGGCCGGCCTGTTCTGGTTCAGGCTGGAGTATCCGAACCTGGCCAACAAATCGCGGCGCAACATTGCGACATGGTCTTCATGGCCAAGAACGATCTCAAATCCGCACAGGATTATTACGCTTCCGTCAAGGGCCGTCTCGAAGGATATGGACGACAGCGTAGCGACCTTCTGATGATGTTGGGCCTCACTCCAATCGTCGGGCGAACGCGTGACGAAGCGCAGGAAAAGTACGAAGAGCTTGAATCGCTGATCGATCCGATTGTGGGCTTGCAGCTATTGTACCGCTCGTTTGGTGATCTCTCGCATCTGCCGCTCGACGGCCCAGTGCCGAAGCCCGATCTCGAAAAGGTAGGCCTTAAGAGCAGCGCACAAATGTACTATGATCTCGCTCAGAAAAATAACCTGACGATCCGCCAGCTTTATAAGAAACTCGGCATGGCGCAGGAGCACAAAACCGTTGTCGGTACGGCCAAGGACGTCGCCGACGAAATGCAAAGCTGGTTCGAAGCGGGAGCGGCCGACGGTTTCAACATCACACCCACGCATCTTCCTCAGGGGATCGATGATTTCGTCGAACTGGTGTTACCGGAACTGCGCCGGCGCGGCCTCTTCCGCGAGGAGTATGAAGGCACGACATTGCGCGAGAATCTGGGTCTGCCCGTCCCGAAAAGCCGTTATGAGCAGGCGTCGGCGGGCAACAACAAACTGATGGCAAGCTGACATCCAAGGGGATCTGCGACATGCACGCTGTAGCTACACCAGACTCCTCACTTGCCGGTCTCAATCAGCCGCTCGAAGAAGGCGATCCGTCGGCCGATGATCGCATGTTCCGGAGATGTCTCGGTCAATACGCGACTGGCATCGCCATTATAACCACGGAGACGGCGGGGCAGCGCGCAGCGGTCACGGTCAACTCCTTTTCGTCGGTTTCGCTCGATCCGCCGCTGATCCTGTGGTCGATCGCGCGAACCTCCCGTAGCTTTTCGATCTTCACGGCCGGCGGGCGCTTTGCGGTCAACATCCTGTCGTCGCGACAGATGGATGTCTCTCGCCACTTCTCCAGCAAGCTCGACGACAAGTTCGCCGACAGTGCGTGGACACCGGGAATATACGGCTCGCCACTGATCGACGGTTGCCTGGCGCATCTGGAATGCGAGACGCATACGCTTGTTGAAGGTGGCGACCACATCATCATCATCGGCCTCGTCAAGCAGGCACGCCGTTTCGAAGGAGTGCCGCTCCTTTTCTCCCAAGGGCAATATAGCGTTCCGGAATCCCACCCCGAGACGTCCCCGACTCCGGAGGCGAGCGGCGCGGCAACGGATGCGACGTCCGAAGGCACCATCGTCTCGCAGATATTCGAGGCTCATAACCTGCTTTCCTCTGTATTCGACGAGCACCGCCGCGCGGAAGGCGTCGATATCTCCATCGCCCGTGTTCTTGCCTGCCTTTACGACAGCAATGGCCTGAAGTCCGATCAGGTGGCCGCCGCCACCTATCTCGGCCAAAGGGATACAGAAGACGCGATAACCGAGCTGCTCAAGCGCTCGCTTGTCGTGGATCACCAGGGGCACCTTTCTCTTACACCCGAGGGAAAGAAGGTCCGTGAGGCGATCAAGAGGCGCTGGCAGGACTTTCAGCAGGCACAGATTGCCGGTATTCCCGAGCCTGATCTCAACAGCACGATCCGGGCACTATCGAAATTGATCGATCAAAACAAGGCGAAGCCATAATCGGGGCCAACCATGAACTGGGACTATATCATTATAGGAGCCGGCTCGGCAGGTTGCGTTCTTGCCAACCGGCTGAGCGCCGATCCATCGGTCAAGGTGCTGGTTCTCGAAGCTGGTGGCAGCGACAAGAAGTTCAACATCATGATGCCATCGCTCGCATTCAAAGCGATGGCCGACAAGCGCACGAACTGGAAGTTCATGGCCGAACCGGACCCGACACGCAACAACCGCCGGGACATGGTGCCGCGCGGCAAGGTGCTCGGCGGCTCCAGTTCCATCAATGCCATGTTCTATGTCCGCGGCAATCGCGGCGACTACGATCATTGGGCGCAACTCGGCAACCGGGGCTGGTCTTATGATGACATTCTCCCTTACTTCAAAAAGGTCGAGGATAATCGCGATGGCGTGACCGAAATCTACGGTAAGAACGGCCCGATCGTCGTCAGCGCCGTCCGCAAGCCGCCGAAGCTCGCGCATGTCTTCATCGAAGCGATGCAGGAACTCGGCTATCCTCACAATCCGGCTTACAACGCCGAGCCGACCGAAGGCGTCGCCATCAGCCATGTGACCCAACACATGGGGATCCGGTTCAGCGCCGCCCGAGGATATCTCGACCCGATCAAATCCCGACCGAACCTGACGATCATTACGGGCGCGTTGGTGCGAAAAGTGGTGTTCGAGGGGCGGCGGGCATCCGGCGTGGAGTTCGAGGTTGATGGCAACCAACGTATCGAACGCTGCGGTGGCGAAGTCATCGTCGCCGCAAGCGCCATCAACTCTCCGAAGCTGCTGATGCTTTCCGGCATCGGCCCCGCCGAGCAGTTAAAGGCGCACGGCATCCCGGTTTTGCAGGATAGTCCCGGCGTTGGACGCAACCTTCAGGAACATGCCAGCACGCAGGTAAAGGCCTATGTGAACGTCAAGACACCGAACCAGGAGTTCAACCTTCTCGGCATCCTGAAGTACGGCGCCCAGTTCCTGCTCGATCGCTCCGGCTACGCCACCTACACCTATACCGGCATGGGACTTATCCGCACTCGCCCCGACCTCGAATATCCCGACATTCAGTATCACTTCGGCGCGTTCTCGGCGAACTACACCGACGAGGGGATCGAGATGCAGAAGGAGGCAGCGATCAACCTGCAGCCGAATGTCAACAATTCGCGCAGCCGGGGTTACCTGGAACTACGCTCTGCCGATCCGAACGAACAGCCGAAAATACAGCTGAACCTTTTGAGCGATCCGTACGACATCGAGACATTGATGGCCGGTGGCAGGATCGCGCGGGCGGCGCTGCAATCAAGGGCGTTCGCGCCTTACGTAACCGGTGAGATGAAGCCCGGCAAGGATGTGCAGACGGATGACGAGTGGATCGCCTACATGCGTGAGAACGCAAGCGGCAGTTACCATCCGTGCGGCACCTGCAAGATGGGGATAGACCCCGCGGCAGTCGTCACACCAGACCTCAAGGTTATCGGCGTCGAAGGACTGCGCGTTGTGGATTCCTCCATCATTCCGCAGATACCGAGCTGCAATCTGAACGCGATCAGCATGGCGATCGGCGAAAAGGGTGCCGACCTTATCCTGCAGGATAGGACCACGCGCGCCGCTGCTTGAAGGACCAAAAAGCGAAGTTGAGATACGAATGAGCATTCCGTTCACGAAGACCGTTGTTTTCTATATCGTGCCTGACTTCACGATGCTGGCTTTCACATCCGCTATCGAAGCCCTGCGCCTGGCGAACGCCGTTCATGGAAAGGAAGCGTATCGATGGCGGATCGTATCAGTCGATGGGCTACCGGTGACGTCGAGCTGCGGCCTCACGATTACGCCGCACGGCCCCATCGCCAGCGAAATGGCAAAGCCACATGCCGACAACGCGGACATGGTCGTCGTTTGCGCCGGATGGCACGTCGAGCGCGCGGTGAACAGATCTGCTGCAGCGTGGCTCAGGCGGGCGCGGAACGCCGGCACCACCATCGCGGGCGTTTGCACGGGTGCGTATCTGCTCGCCCACGCTGGACTGCTTGCCGGCAGACGCTGCACAATTCACTGGGAGAACCTGCCTGTTTTCAAGGAAACGTTTCCAGCAGCCATTGCCGGAACGAACCTGATAGAATGTGACGCGAACCTCTATACATGCGCGGGGGGAACCGCCTCCTTCGATCTCATGCTGCATTTCATAGAGCATGAATTCGGAAGACGGACGTCGCTTGCAGTTTGCGAACAGGCGATCATCGACCGCATCCGCCTCCCATCGGAGCGACAACGCAGTCTCGTAAGGACGCTTGGCAATCTCAATCCGCTTCTTCTTGCAGCTGTCGAATTCATGGAGGATGGCATGGCGGACGCAAGCATCGCGGCAGTCGCCAGACACATCAAGCTGTCCCGTCGCCAGATGGAGCGCATATTCGCCAAAGAACTGGCGACCTCACCATCGAGATTTTACCTGGAGCTTCGTCTCGACCGAGCTCGGCTGATGATCTTGCAATCGGGAATGGCTATCGTCGATGTGGCTGTTGCTTGCGGCTTTGTCTCAAGCTCACATTTCACAAAATGCTATCGCGAACATTATGGCGTGTCACCGAACAAGATGAGGCTCATGCGTCCCCGCAGCGCACAACTGCAAAGTCACGCCTCGGTGTCCTGACGCCTGAACGTGCCGATGCGGACGAGCGTCCGTTACAGCCCCCTGGCGCAGTGACCGATGGTAATGCAGCCGGCACCACGCACCATGGCCGGCCGCATGCGATAGGAGCTGTCAATCACGCCTGAAGGCCGCCAATCGCCTTCAATTCTACAAAAGCCTCAAATCCCGCCTCGCCGCATTCACGACCATTGCCAGATTGTTTGAAGCCGCCGAAAGCAGCCGAGGCATCCCAGGCAGGATAGTTGATCATCACCTGACCGGCACGCAACTGCCCCGCGATCGCCCTTGCCTTGGACAAGTCCGCACACTGAAGATAGGCCGCCAACCCATAGGGCGTGTCGTTGGTGATGGTGATTGCTTCTTCAACACTGTCATAGGGAATGAGGCTGACGACAGGCCCGAACATCTCTTCACGCGCGGATGTCATGTCAGGGGTGACATGCGCAAAGACCGTCGGCTGCACGAAGTATCCCCGGTCAAGCGACTGGGGAGGCTCGCTGCCTCCGGCAACAACAACCGCACCCTCGGCGATCGTTTTTTCGATCAACAGCCTTACGCGCTCGTACTGGCGCTCGTTCATGACCGGACCGAGCATGACACGATCGTCCGTGACGTCGCCGAGCACCACGGACTGCGCCGCTTTTCGCGCATATTCTATCACCTTTTCCTGCAGGTGACGCGGCACCAGCATGCGCGTCGGTGCGGTGCAAGACTGGCCAGCATTACGATAGGCCGCCAGGACGCCCTTTGTCACGGCGCTCTCTAGATCAACGTCATCGACGAGGATATTGGCGGAGTTGCCGCCGAGTTCCTGATGAACGCGCTTGACCGTATCGGCAGCACTTTTGGCCACCTGGACGCCCGCGCGTGTCGACCCCGTGAAGGAAACCATGTCGACGCCCGGATGGCTCGACATTGCTTCGCCGACGGTCGGCCCGTCGCCGTTGATCAGATTAAAAACACCGGGCGGAAAGCCTGCATCGTGCAGGATTTCGGCAAACAGCATGGGGCTGATCGGCGCATATTCACTCGGCTTAAGCACCACGGTACAGCCGACGGCAAGCGCCGGCATGACTTTGGTAACGATCTGCAGCACCGGAAAATTCCACGGCGTGATCAGCGCGCAGACACCAACAGGTTCGAGAGACAGCAAGGTCGGACCAGACATGCGCTCGAACTCGAAATGTTCGAGAATACGGATAGCATCGGCGATGTGCGCGCGTGCACCGGCGATTTGCGCCTCCCTCGCGAAGGTGATTGGCGCCCCCATCTCCAGTGTCGTCAGCTGCGCCAGCTCTTCGGCGCGTTCGTCGAATAAAGACAGAACCCGGCGAAACAGAGCCAGCCGTTCCTCTCGCGAAGACTGGCTATAGGTAGTGAAAGCGCGGCGCGCCGCCTTTACGGCAAGATCGACGTCCTCCGACGTCCCCATCGCGATAGTTCCGGCAACCTTTTCTGTTGCAGGATTGATGACATCGCGTCGTGTCCGGCCGTCTGTCGTGACAAAGCGGCCGTCAATATAGAAGTGATCGAGGTATTTCAAAGAGCACGCTCCTGCTGTTGCTGATCGTCGAGGGGCCGCTCGCTGCACTCGCCTCCTCGCCTGCTGCGCGGTACCAGCGCCTTGAAGGCATCCGCCATCTTGACGACGCCGGCTGGGACGCCACCTTTCAAAACCACGAAGGACTTTTCGGCGTTGCCTTGAGACAAGGCGATCAGGTGTTCGAGATTGTCCTCGGCGTCGACATGTCCGTCCGAATGGCTGCTCATTGAAAGCCCGGCAGTCATGATTGATTCAGCGCGCAGCACGCGCGCCAGATTGATGTCGTTGACGAATTTCTCGATGTAGGGATCTGCAGGATTGAGAACAATCTTCTGCGGCTCTCCCTGTTGGACGATGACGCCGTCCTTGAGGATCACAAGGTGATCGGCAATCTTCAGCGCTTCATCCAGATCGTGGGTAATGAACACGATCGTCTTGTCGAGTTCTTCCTGAAGTTCGAGCAGAAGGTTCTGCATGTCGGTCCGGATGAGCGGATCGAGTGCCGAGAAGGCTTCGTCCATCAACATGACATCCGAATTGGAAGCAAGCGCGCGGGCGATACCGACGCGCTGTTGCATGCCCCCGGACAATTGTTGCGGATAATAATTCTCGAAACCTTTGAGACCCAGACGCTCCAGCCACTTCAGTGCGGTTTTCCGTGCGTCAAGCTCACTATCGCCTCGCGCGCGCTGCGCCATTTCCACATTCTGCTGCACCCGCATGTGGGGCATCAACGCAAAGTTCTGGAAAACCATGGACATACGGAAGCGACGAAGCTCCCGCAATGGCGCGCCCGTCAAACCCGCGACATCGGTTCCGTCGAGCAGGATCTCCCCGGCGGTGGGGGTGATCAACCCGTTAATGTGGCGGATCAGGGTTGATTTTCCCGATCCCGACAAGCCCATGATAACGGTGATCTCACCGCGTTTCATGTCAACATTGATGTCGCGAAGCCCGAGAACGTGGCCGTGCTTGTCAAGCAGCTCTGCCTTGTCCATTCCGGCCTGAACGTGCGGAACCATTGCCTGAGGCTTGGCACCGAAAATCTTGTAGAGATTACGGATCGCTATCTTCGGTTGGTTGCTCAATGACTTCCTCCCCGAGGCTGGAGAGTGGAATTTACCCGCGACATCGAAGCCTTGCTGACGCGATCGAAGTTGATCGCCAGCAGAACGATCCCTAACCCTGCAACGAGGCCGACACCGAGCTCAAGATTGTTGATGCCCCGCAGGACGAGAACGCCTAGGCCCGGCGCTGACACGAGTGAGGCGATGACGACCATGGACAGCGACATCATGATCGTCTGGTTGACGCCAGCCATGATGCTTGGAAGCGCCAGCGGCAGTTCGACCTTGATCAGCTTCTGCCACGGATTAAGGCCAAATGCGTCAGCCGCCTCGCCAACGTTCCCGTCGACCATCCGTATGCCGAGATTGGTCAGCCGGATCACCGGCACGACGGCATAAAGGATGATTGCAATGCCGTAGAGTTTCGATTCGGTAACCGAGAAGAGGAAGATCAGCGGGATCAAGTATACGAAAGATGGAAGCGTCTGGAGCATGTCGAGGACGGGCAACGAAAACCGCTCCATTCGCTTGCTCTTCGACATCATGACCCCGACTGGAATGCCGATGATGATACAGATCAGCGTGCAGGCGAATACGATGACCATCGTCTGCAAAGCATAATGTAGATGATCGACAAAGCCCAAAGCGAGCAGGCTTGCAGTCACGAGAGCAAGAATCGCCCACGAACGTGAAGCGAGATAGACGATCACCAGGAGCGCGATAACCAACACCCACCAGGGAACGACGTCTACCACGCGCAGCGAGAAATCGAGAAGCCATGACAGCGGCTGTGTGACCGGATCCAGGATCGTCTTCAGGCCGACGCGCAGATAAAGAAAAGTGCTTTCAATTCCAGACGTCAGATCACGCGTACGCGGTATCGCGCGACACGCATCATGCAGGGCATCGAGCGACGGAAACGGCGCGTCTACAAGCGACGGGCCAGACGTATCATTGGCCTCTTTGGCTCGCTTGAGCAATTCCGCCATGCTCATCGGGCCGCTTCCTGCGCCGGAGTCACACCAGCCCCGGAGCCCCAGCCCATCAAAAAGTCTATTATAGAATGCCATGGTCCACCTCCGTAAGGAGCATCATCCCGAACCGGACAAGTTTATTGTGGCAGTCCGGTAAA
>JAEWOP010000037.1 GCA_023399635.1 Pseudomonadota bacterium | reverse complement strand
GATCAATCCCTACCGGAACCGGTTTCGGGCTGGCGGCGACGGCGGATTGGGCCGATAGCGCAACAGCAAGCGTTAACGCTCCGGCCAGCTTTTTGATACTCGTCTGCATGAACTCCTCCTTTTGATGGCGTCCATAGCCCCAGGGCACCCGCCCGCCGTCGCGGTATACCCCGACAGCGATCAAGGACGAACGCTGGCACCATAGAACGCATCGGCGTCAAAAAGCGTTGCACATTCGGACCCAATCAGGTCAGCGACAAACCCTATTTCACTGACGGTCCCGCGATGACGGATTTCGCCCTGATGCGCGCCGCCTTTCTGTAAGCCCTGGGGGTAAGCCCCATCTCCAGTCGAAAGTAACGATTGAAGTTCGACAGGTTGTTGAAGCCCGCCTCGAAACAGATATCGGTAATGGATGTCTCCGTCTCGGCAAGCAGGGTTCGCGCCCGCCAGACGCGAACCGATCGGCTGTAGTCGGAGAAGTTCATGCCGGTCAGGCGTCGGAAGGCGCGGGAGAATGCCGAGGGCTCGAAGCCAACCAGCTCGGCCACTTCCTGCATCTGGGCGGCCGGGTTCGATTGGAGGATCTGGATCGCCTGATCGATCCTGCGATGCCTGCGGTCAGACACCTGGTTATAGACGGATATGAAATGTTCGCTTGCGAGCAAGCGTTTGTCGGCGGCTGCCTCGATATCTTCGAGGATTTCCAGAAAAAGCCCAAGCCCGCCGCGGTGTCCTACCGCGTGCAATTTTAGGATTTTGGCACCGATCGAGAGAGCGTCTTCGCCCAGAACCTCGATGCCACGCTGTGCCAGAGGTTTGAGCCGGTGAAGGACATCAAACTCCGGACAGACCGCGCGGATACCGATCAGCGCATCCGCATCAAACTGCAGAACCATGTCTCGACCGGGCAACGGGGGCGCGCCCGGCGTAATCCAGTTATGGGGAAGGTTCGTCCCCGTGAGCACCAGATGCCCCGGGCGGAACGGCCCGATGTGATCCCCTACATAGGCAAAGCCTGTAGCATCAGGAATGAAGTGGATTTCCCATTCTGGGTGGTAGTTCCAGATGCAGATCGGATTGGGGTAGTCGTCCCTGCGGATCAGATAGGACGCCCCTCCTGGCAGAACGATCTGCTCGCGTGTCGCGGAGAAGGTCTCGGAGACCGATTGCGGAAAGTCCGATGCAATACGCATTCATCTGCTCATGTTATGGCGCACAAATGTCAAGATAATACCAGTTCTGTGATTGACGCCAACTAGTTTACGCGTCTCGCTTGCGCAAATCTGGTTCGGTCGATGGCACGGGAGTTGCCACCAAGGGAGGACATCATGACACTGAACGCACTCCGCGCCGGCTGCGCGGTTATCGCCATCTTTGCCGCATCCAACGCATTTGCCGCCGCACAATGCACCAGCGACGTGCGTGTTCTGGCGCAGCCACGCGACGGACTGACACTTCTCGAAAAATACGTCGATGAGTTCGAAGAACTCTCGGGCGCTGGTTTCGAGATCAGCTATCTCAACGAAAACGATCGCCGCGCAAAGTCACAGGCTGACGCCTCGACGGTCGGGAGCTTTAACGTCTATTACGTCGACGAGGCCAATCTTGCCCTTTTTGCCTCGTCAAAGTGGATCGTTCCGCTCGAAGGCTTTTACCCGGCAGAATACGATTACAAAGATTTCGACGCCGGCATGCGCGCTGCTGCGACCTATGATGGCAAGGAGTGGTTTGCACCGGTACAGGGCGGCGGCGACCTGATGGTCTATCGCTCCGACCTTCTGGAAAAGGCGGGCATCGCCCCGCCAAAGACATGGGACGAATATTTTGCCGCCGTGAAGAAGCTGCATGACCCGGCCAATGGCGTCTACGGCACTGCGCTGCGCGGTCAGCGCGGTTCAGGCGCCAATGTCTGGCGCTGGATGCCCTTCTTCAAGGCAAATGGCGGCGAGTGGTTCAAGGATGGCAAGCCTGCCTTCAATTCCGATGCGGCCGTAAAGGCGACCGAGACCTATCTCGAGCTCTTCAAATATTCCGCACCGGGCACGCAGACCGGCTCCTGGGACGAGTCCACCGGCGCTTTCCGCTCCGGCAAGGTGGCGATCATCATCGAATCCGCACCTCTTGGCGGCATGTCCGTCGATAAGGCCCAGAGCCAGGTTGCGGACAAGGTGGCATTCTCGGTTCCGCCGTCGCCGCTGCCCGGCGCCGGTTACGCCCATGGTTTTGCGATTGCTTCCAAGGCCAACAAGACTGACGAGGAGAAGGCCTGCGCCGGTCTCTTCGTTGCCTGGGCGACATCCAAGGAACAGGAAGCACGCCGCCTCGCCGCCGGCCAGCCGGGCGAACTGACGCGCACCAGCACCTACCAGAGCCCGGAATATGCCAAGACCTTCGGCCAGAACCTTGCCGATGCCATGGCCGCGACCGGTGAAAAGACCACCGTGACCTTCTGGCAGGATGCGCGCTGGCAGGAACTGGGCAACCAGTGGGGCATCATGCTCGAAGAGCTGATCACCGGCAGCCGCACCGATATCACGGCGACGCTCAACGAACTCGAAGCTTTCGCCGCCAAACTCTGACGCCTCCCAAGCCGTCTGACGGGCGCGTCCAGTGACGCGCCCCCTTTTCCCCACCCGAGGACCTGCCATGCGCCGCGGCCGCTCGCTGCCTTACGTCTTTCTTGGACCCACTCTCAGCATCCTGATCGTTCTGGCGCTCGTGCCGACGGTCTACGCCATCAACATCTCCCTGCAAAACCGCACGCTGTCTGCGCCCGACGCGGACTACGTCTGGTTTGCCAATTATGCCGCGCTGTTTTCAGATGCACGTTTTCTGAACGCGCTTTGGGTGTCCTTCAAGTGGGAGGTCATCAGCGTCTCAATGACCATGGTGACCGGGCTTGCTCTCGGGATTGCGATGTTCGAGGCCGCGAGCCCTCGCGTACGAAACGTTCTCTGCGTGCTTTTCATCATTCCCGTTCTTTTGCCACGGGTTTGCGCCGCTTTCGTCTGGAAATTCGCCTTTCATCCGCTCTACGGCGCCTTGACCTGGCCGGTCAGGGAACTCACCGGCATTACGCCCGATATTCTGTCGACACCCCTCGGCGCCCTTCTTGCCGTTGCCTTCGTTGATGTCTGGCAGTGGGGTTTGTTCTTTGCAGTCATCATCCTGAAGCTTCTGGAATCCCTGCCGCCGCAGCCGCTGGAAGCCGCACGTATCGATCGCGCGAGCCGCTTCGAAATCCATCGTTTCGTAACGCTTCCGATGCTGAAAGCGCCCTTGATCAGCCTGCTCCTCGTCAAGGCTATCGAGAGCCTGCGTTCCTTCGATCTCGTCTACGTCATGACGCGCGGTGGTCCCGGCATCTCTACCGAGACACTGGACATGTACGCCTATTCGCAGGGCTTCATCGAAGCCGGCAAGATTTCGTACGCCTCCTCCATGGCTGTCATCATGATGGTCCTGACCATTGTCACCTTTACCTTTACGTGGAAGAGGCTGAACCGATGAAAGTCTCCACTTTCTTCCTCAGGGTGTTGCTGGTTCTGGCCGCCGCACTTGTCGTGCTGCCGCTGCTTTGGACTCTGCTCAACGCTTTCAAAACCAATGCCGACCTGCTGGTATCGACGCCCAAACTCGTCTTCCAGCCTGTCCTCGACAATATGAGCTATGTGCTCAATCGCCGTTCGGTCGCGCGCGCGCTCACCAACTCGTTAATCATCTGCTCGAGTGCGGTCGTCCTCGGCGCAGTACTCGGTGTGCCCGCCGCCTATGTGATTGCCCGATTCAAGAACAGGATTACGGCGGAAGCGCAGTTTTTTGTCCTGTCGCTCCGTTTCCTGCCGCCCGTCGCAATCGCCATTCCCATGCTGGTCATCTGGCTTGGTCTTGATCTCTACGACACGAGACTGTCGCTGATCGTGACCTATCTCATCGTCACCGCTTCAATAACCATATGGCTTTCCGTGCCGGCTTTTGAGCGCGTCAGCCTTCACGTTGAAGAGGCTGCCCGGGTGGATGGACTTGGTCCCTATGCGACGTTCTTCCGCATCGCCCTGCCAATTGCCCGTTTCCAGGTCTTTGGCGCGGTCGCCTTCTCATTCGTTCTTGTATGGAACGAGTTCCTGCTTGCCATGATGCTCACGACCTCGAAGGCGAAGACCCTGCCGATCATCGCGTCCGAAATGTCGCAGCTCGGCATGAACGTGCCGTGGGGCATCCTCAACGCTGCCGTCGTCCTCTTGTCGCTGCCGCCACTGATCCTGCTCGGCGTGCTTGCAGGTGGCCTCAATGCCGCATTTTCCAAGAAAACTGATCAAGGTTGACTGACCCATGAAAGCACTTGTCCTCGAACGTGTCGGCGAACTTTCCCTGCGCGACATTGAAATTCCTCAGCACTTGGGGCCGGATGACGTTCGCATTCGTCTGCATACCGTCGGTGTCTGCGGCAGCGACGTGCATTATTATACGCACGGGCGCATCGGTGACTTCGTCGTCAATGAGCCAATGGTGCTCGGCCACGAGGCCGCGGGGACCGTCATCGAGACCGGAGCCAATGTAACGCATTTGAAGCCCGGCGACCGCGTCTGCATGGAGCCCGGCATTCCCGATCCGAAATCTCGCGCGTCGCGGCTCGGCCTCTACAATGTTGATCCCGCTGTCACCTTCTGGGCGACGCCACCGGTGCACGGTGTGCTTTGCCCCGAAACGGTTCATCCGGCGAGTTTCACCTACAAGCTGCCGGACAATGTCTCCTTTGCCGAAGGGGCGATGGTCGAACCATTTGCCGTCGGCATGCAGGCGGCCGCCCGGGCCAACATCACGCCTGGCGATACCGCGGTCGTTACCGGCTGCGGGACGATCGGCATCATGGTGGCGCTCGCCGCTCTGGCCGGTGGCTGCTCTCGGGTGTTCATTTCGGACATTTCCGCGACCAAGCTCAAACTTGCCGAAAGCTATGGCGGCATAACCGGCGTCAACCTGAAGGAGGTCGATCTCGTTCAGACGGTCAATGAGGAAACCGAAGGTTGGGGGGCGGACATCGTCTTCGAATGCTCGGGCGCGCCGGCTGCGGTCCGCGATCTCTTCAAGGTCGTCCGCCCAGGCGGAACGGTTGTTATCGTCGGCCTGCCGCCGGAACCCGTCGCCGTGGACCTTGCAGCAGCCTGCTTCCGCGAATGCCGCATCGAGACGGTTTTCCGCTACGCCAACGTATTCGATCGCGCATTGGCGCTGATTGCCGCCGGCAAGGTTGACCTGAAACCATTGGTCTCCGGCACCTATGCCTTCGATCAATCGATTGCCGCTTTCGAGAGGGCGGCCGAAGGCCGGCCTGAAGATGTGAAGCTGCAGATCGTGATGAATGGGGAGACGCATTGATGGCCACCGTCGAGTGCCGGGGAATCCGGAAAGTCTATGGTTCGCTGGAGGTCATGCGGGATTTTGACCTCAAGATCGATAACCACGAATTCGTCGTCTTTCTCGGACCGTCAGGCTGCGGGAAATCCACCATGCTGCGGATGATTGCCGGGCTTGAGGAAATTTCCGGCGGAGATCTTCTCATAGGCGGCGAGGGGATCAACGACCGCGACCCCGGCGACCGGGGCATAGCCATGGTGTTTCAGAATTATGCGCTGTACCCTCATATGAGCGTACGGGACAACATCACCTTCGGGCTCGAGAGGGCCGGTATTGGAAAGTCTGCAATCGATCAGCGTCTTGCACCCGTGGTCGATGCGCTGGGACTTGGCGTCTACCTTGCGCGCAAGCCCACGGAACTGTCGGGCGGACAGCAACAGCGTGTGGCGATTGCCCGCGCCATGATCAAGACGCCGGAAGTTTTTCTCTTCGACGAGCCGCTTTCGAACCTCGACGCAAAGCTGCGGGGCAGTCTGCGTGTTGAGATCGCACGGCTCCACAGGGACCTGAAAACGACGAGCATCTACGTCACTCATGACCAGCTCGAAGCCATGACGCTTGCCGATCGTATCGTCCTCATGAAAGACGGACGGATCGAGCAGATGGGCACGCCTGAAGAGATTTACCAGACACCCCGAACCATCTTTGCCGCAGGCTTCATCGGCACTCCGAACATGAATTTCCTGCAATTGCAGATCACGCCGGAGGGCGTCGGCGACGATCTCGTGAAGTTTGCTGCCCCTGCTGGTCTGCGCTCCGGTGAGGTCACCGTCGGGATCAGGCCGGGATCATTCCGCTTGAACCACGATGCCAAGGCGTTTCGTGGAACCGTTGAGCGCAATGAGTTCCACGGCGAGACACGCCTTATCTGCCTCAAGAATGATCGCCACGAGATCAACATTTCCGTGCCCGCCGAGATACGACCAGCAATTGGCGAAATAATCGGAGTCGAAGTCGCCTCTTCTGATATTCACGTCTTTGATCCCGGATCGGGCCTGAGACTGAATTAACCGTGGTGAGACTGGCCCAGGATGGCGGCGTGCCGCGCAATGGAACGCCTGTGATGCAGCTCAGGCGGTCCATCGGGTTCCACTTTCTCCCATCCATCCGTCGGTCGATCACCCGGAAAGCACCCGGATTTCAACGAAGTGACGCAGAAAGAGCGAAAAGCGAAAGCGTCGTCCGGGCGCACAGGGAACGCATGGATGTATCCGAAGCCAAGGCTAAAGACGCTGTAAGACGAGGACACGAAGCTGAAACGGCTCCTGGCGGATGCGATGCTAGACAATGCGGCTTTGAAAGACCTTTTGGCAAAGAAGTGTGACGCCCGCAGCGAGCCGGAAAGCTATTGGAAATCTCATTGATCACCACGAGATGAGTGAATGGCGGACGTGTAAAGCCGTGGGCTTCTGCCGAATGACGACCCGTTTCGAAACCAAGCGCAGCGAAGGCGCTGGCGAATGAACGCCGCCGTTTTGGGTATCGGCGGCTTCATGTGCTGCTCAGGCAGAAGGGGTACCTTGTCAACCGCAAGCGGCTCTTCCGGCTTTATCGGGGGGAGAAGCTGACCGTGCGCAAGCGCGGTGGCCGCAAGCGCGCGATCGGTGCAGGTGCACCGATGCTGATCCCGCTTGCCGCCGATGATCGCTGGTCGCTGGACTTCGTCTCGGCTCAACTCACCGATGGCCGCAGGTCCCGGGTGCTGACCGTCGTCGACGATTGTACCAGGGAGTGCCTGACACTCGTCGCCGATACTTCTCTTTCCGGCTTGAGGGTCGCTCGTGAGGCGGAGCAGATAATCGAGGGACGGGGCAAGCCGAAGATGATCGTCAGCGACAATGGCAGCGAGTTCACCGGCAAGGCGATCCTGCAATGGACAGATCGGACCAAGGCTGCCTCACTATATCGCGCCAGGCAAACCGATCCAGTACGCCTTCATCCGTGAGCTTCAATGGGCGGCTGCGAGACGAGTTCTTGAATGAAACGCTCTTCTCGTCACTGATCCAGGCCCGATCTGGGTCTTCAAACTGGCGCAGCGATTACAACGATCATCGACTAAACTCTGGACTCGTGTGGCTGACACCCGCCGAGTTCTTCGCTCAGACAATCAACCCGCGACGTGACGTGATGCGGTGCTGCGCAGCCGGAATGGCTCCGCACCGCAACCCGCCGTTACCTCCCAGAATACAGCAACCCAAAAACGTTGGAGCAAACCCAACACTGGATAAAATTTGGGGGGCAAGGTCAAAGGTCATGGAAGCTGGCGAGATCGACACGCAGCAAAAACAAAAAAAGCTCCTCGACGGCTACGCGGAGGAGCTTTTTGAGAAGCGACTTGAATGGGCGAATTTGCAAGTTTCAGTGCGGGTGCTTGTGCGTGAAGGGTGGCTTTGGGTGTGGTTTATCTGTTTTGTTTTGGATTGTTGTATTGGTTGCGGGGGCCTGACTGCATGGAGACTTGTAAATTCTCAGCCTCAAGTCGGTCCTGCATTGACAGTTTCCGTTTAAGTCAAAGGCGGTCATTGTGCACAGTAATCTCGCGGCCGAAAAGGGGCCGTGAACCGACCGACATCTTTCGGGTGAAGTCATCAGTAAGCGGACGTTCTTTCGCCGACTTCATTGTAGCCGTTCCGCTACCTCCCGACGCTGCCCAACCTTCTCTAGCGGAGGACTAACCTGCGCCTGCGTGCACGAGGTGGCGCCGGATTTGCTCGGCCTCGCTCTCAGTACAAAGCCGGCGATCGAAAGCCTCCTCGTCTTCATGCCCATAGGAGAAAATGGGAACGCGCCGCTCGAGTGTCCTCACCACGGTGATGCAGGGCCTTGTGATCACAGCTACCCGGTGGATCACGCCCGCCTCAAGCCGGTAGGACGCGCCCGAAGCGGTCTCAAACGACGCGATCGGGAGGAGCCGTCCCCTTCTTCCTGATGGCGTCAGGATGGATTCTTGCCCATCGTAGGTGACCGCGTATTCCGCCTCGGGACCTTCCGCCTCCTCTTCGAACCGAAACAGTTCGCTGCGCATGCGTCCGGCGACCACCAAGGATTCGATGTCGAACGAATGCTGGTGACGGTCGTTCTCCGGCCGGTCCGGGCCGTCGGGAAGCCAGATATGGACGCGGCGCGTCCTCGCCTCCCCGACAGCATCCTGGAGGTAGAAAAACCCGAGCGGATGCAAGCGGAAATCGCTGGCCCGCTGTTGTGCTCCGACCAGTTCCCTCATCCGTAGCGGTGGGGCCGGACCGTGATCAGGCGCGCCACCTCCTGCTGAATCGCGTCCACGTCGCCGACGTTGATGCCAAACGCTTTTAGGGTCTTCGCATCGCAGCTTTTCTCTTCCAGCTTCAGGCCCGCGAACAGCGCCGTGTCCCACGTTACCTCTCGGGAAACGTCGCGCTCGTTCGTCACCGTGCTACGGAACATGTCGTAGAACTCGGAGCCGTAGTCGAAATAGAGGGCCGACTTCTTCTTGTCGTCCTGCGTGAGGATCGCGCCGTTGTCGGAAAGGTCGACCCGGAACGCTGGCAGAAAGCGGGACAGATGAACCTTGATGTCGAGGTGCTTATTGTTCGACGACACGATCGCGCAGGCCATACAGGTCGAGAGGACGTTGGGAAGCAGTGGATTGTCCCCCGGCTCTTCCCCGAGCGCCTTCAGGATCTCCCTGTAGGACCTCACGAGGCGCTCGTCGTCGGGATCGGGCAGGAGGACGTCGACCACGATGTTGCGCTTGTTCTCGCGGGCTTGCCTGTCTAGCTCGAGCAGCGGATAAGCCCTGAAGAACGACCCCGACCGTCCCCAGAACATGTAATGCCGGACCTCCTTTGGCATCGCAATCATCCGCTCGCTGATGTCCTGCGGACGGGTGACGTTCACCTCTCTGACGGCTGTATTGGCTCCGATGAAGTAGACATAGAGAGCGTAGAACCCGAGGATGATCACCAACCCGGCTACGATCTCGATCAGCACGGAGACCATGATCTCGTTGGTGATTGGCCATGTAACGTATGCTTTAACAACGCCGACGAGTACCAGGCAGAACACTATCAGTAGGCTGAACCCGCCGAAGAACCTTTTGCGCGCGTAGCTTGAAGTCAGATCGTCGAAAAAATCGACCGCCGTTATCTTGGATGCTTTCATAGCATTGCTTTCGAGTGGTGACGCTGTTCGCTACGGCGATAAGGCTGCATCATGTAGAATAATTTCCGATATTTGCGACGTCATGGCGCTGGCGATCTGCCAAGCTTGAAATAGTTCCTCGTGGATAGCTTCCAGATCGGCAATCATCGTGTCCCGCCCCTCGTCGGTCTGAATCTTGAAATTGTGTTTTTCGTAAAATCCATGGTTCAGACGATTTCGAGCTCTTAGAGCGGATGAGAACTTATCCGCAAGGTCGCCTTCAATGCGGATCGCACCTTTGAAGCTATTTAATAGGCGTCCGAGCGTGCTCCGGTCAATCTCATCCAGAACGGCGCGCGCTTTCTCGCCGTTCGGCACGAGGTGCCAGCCATGCTCGAGTCCTCGCGAGCAGAGCAGCAACGTTCCAAGCTCTGTTTCGAATAGCTGACCGGCTTCGGCCGCGATCCCGAACTTCGTGTACAGTTCCTCTCGCGTTGCCAATTTCGGTCACGCGCCTCCCGCCGTGGCTTTGGGCGCGGCCGGTCCGGTTCCCGGCCCATCGAACAATCGCACCCGAGGTGCAGGTGCTGACGTGATCACGTAGGCAACACTACCTTCATCAAGTCCTGTATCCCAACCCAATACTCGCCCCCATTTGGTTTGATCTTCAATCTACCGGTTCCGGAACCAATTGAAAGTCCCCTTCTACGTTAGCTTGTTGTGGAACTACCGTTGCCACCTGTGCCGTCCGAGGCGCGGCCTTAGCCCCACTTTGCAGGCTGGCAGGTCTAAGTCCGCGGCGGGGGAATACGCGGGGCGTCCGGGGCACCCAGCGCAAGCATCACATTCCAGATCCCGGGCGGCATTGGGTCGGCGTGCAACTTTCGAGGTCGAAGATGTGAGAACGTGCTATCGAAGCGTGACCGGAAGGGAGTTGCCATGATGAAGAAGGCCAGTCATCTCGACAAGTACGCCGCACTTTTTCACGAGAAGATGGGGCAGATCGATCCGCTCCTACAGGCTGTCTTGACAGGGCACCTGATCATTGAGACCGCGCTCGATAACATCTTGACCATAGTCTTCTTCCACCCAGAGCATGTTTTCAAGGAAGCACGCCTCGGCTTCTCACAGAAAGTCCAGGTGGTACGCGCCTACGGTTTGCGGAAAGACGACAACTCGATCTGGGACCTGATCCTCGCTGTGAACTCAGTGCGCAACGAGATCGCCCACAATCTCGCGGGCGAGAAGCGTGACGCACGGCTGCAGCAGCTCCGGTCACTTTTCATGGCCGAAGCCAGCGGCGAAATGCAGACCGCGCTTGAGGTGGAGTGGAAGAGGCTGAAGGACGTGCCCGACCAGGTAATTGTGGTCTGGGCATGCTCCCTATGCACGGGCTTCCTCGGAGAGTTTGAGGCAGACGTCTCTTCTTTGAGAAACATGTTCGACGCGCTCGATGAGAACATTAATCCAGATCGGGTGCGAGTTGCGAGAAAGACGCCGGAGGAGGCGAAAGCCAGGATGAAGAAGGCGGTGAAGGGGGACGCACGATAAGGTTCCGGCAGGAGCCATCTGGAAGCGATCGCGGACGCACTGGGTGACCCTGACTTCCTGATTGAGAGCGCGAAACTGAAGAATCCCGGTTCCTGCACGAAGCGCGATGCCCCAAGGGTCTGAACGCCTAGTCCTCTGGTGCGCATAGACCCAACCGTACCTTCTACAGATAAGATGTCAAAGCTGAACCCAGCCCATGACGAGCCTTTTCGCGTTTAGGATAGGGCCGGCGACCTTCAGCGTCGCCGGCTACGTCCGCTTTAAGGAGCGTCAAATCTGTTCTCGATGTCCGAGATCGGGCGCTTTCCGCCCGTTTGGACCCGACCCCATTGCAGACGTTGGCAAGATGCTCGATCGGCGACAGCTTTTGGGTCCCAAATCAGCCAGCCCATCATGCTCAACGCCACCGCTTTACTTACCTGCATCCGATGGATATTCGAAGCTGAAGCTATTCATCATGCTCAGCGCCATCGGTCCACTTGTGGAACAGGCGTATCCTTTGTAGATCGAGAGTTGAGCGCAACGATCTGGCTGACCCTAACTGGTGCAAATTCAGTATATCGCCTCGCGATTTCCACTTGGGTGGGGGCGGCCTGTTGCTGGACCGCGCCGAACCTTTCGAGGCTGATCAAGCGATGCGCAGACTGGTCGGGAGCGGGTAGAACCGCGCTGAGAAGCGATAATGGGGGAGAGCGTGTCGACCTATTTTACAGAACGTGAGTACGGGGCGCGTCCCGCAACCATTGAGATCATTGATGAGCGCTTGTGGGCCGGCCTCTACAGTCTGATCCAGACGAGAATTGGCAACGGCTCATTTGGCCTGCGCTTTCCGGAACAATGCCCCGACGGAAACGGTC
>JAEWOP010000276.1 GCA_023399635.1 Pseudomonadota bacterium | reverse complement strand
CGTATGCCCCCATGGGCAGGCCATCGGCAATGATAGCCTCCATCCGGCCCTGCCCGAATGCGCCGCGTGTCTGCTTGTTGGAAAGGATTGCCTGCAGCCCGACGACATCCTTTGCCAGCGTCTGGATGTTGTTCTGCGCCGCGTCAATCACCGCCAGCCGCTCCTGCAGGAGGCGCAGGTTCTCATGCGTCGACTTCGTCTGTTCAGTGATCGTGTTGCCGAGTCGATGGCTCATGCCGTCGAGCCGCTGGTTCACCGCCTGGTTCAGCTCCGACTGGCGCTGAGACAACGTCTCGGCCATTGTCGCCAAGCGGCCCTGCATCTCCGACTGGCTGCGCATGAGTTCTGCGAGACGGGCTTCAGATTGCGCTGCCTGCCGTACCAGTTCCACGTTTCGCCGTCTCGAGGATGCGACGAGGGGGATGGTAATACCGATCAGGACAATTGCGCCAAAAACCATGAGCAGCGCAGATTCGGGGCGAGCAGCGAGCGATGGGAAGAGGGAGGTGAGGCTTTCCATTGCGCCACCCTAGCAGATATCGTCGGCTGGAAAAGATCAAAACATGAACATGTCTCTGTCGGCGTTGCATTGCGAAGGTTTTCTCTCCTGTTCCATCGCGGAAAAAGATGCGCTATGGGAGGCGCATGACGATCAAGCCCCTCATCATCCTTCCCGACCCGCTACTTCGCCAGGTTTCGAAGCCGGTGGAGCATGTCGATTCCGAAATCACCCGTCTTGCCGATGACATGCTGGAGACGATGTATGATGCGCCCGGGATCGGGCTCGCTGCGATCCAGATCGGCGTGCCGCGTCGCATGCTCGTGATCGACGTCTCCAAGGAAGACGAAGACAACAGGCCGATGGTCTTCATCAATCCGGAGATCGTCGCAGCCTCCGACGCCCGCTCGACCTATGAGGAAGGCTGCCTCTCCATCCCCGACTATTATGCGGAAGTGGAGCGACCGGCGACGGTGACCGTCAATTACGTGGACCGCGAGGGCAAGCAGCAGACCATCGAGGCGGACGGGCTTCTTGCAACCTGCCTCCAGCATGAGATCGATCATCTCAACGGCGTGCTCTTCATCGATCACATCTCGCGGCTGAAGCGGGAGATGGTGATCAAGAAATTCACCAAGGTCGCCCGTTCTCGCGCGGTATAAGTTTCGCTATTCGGCTACGGGCGGCTGTGTTCGTTGATGTTGCTGGCAAAAGCGCAGACAGGATCGAGATGACCCTTCGCATCATCTTCATGGGAACGCCGGAGTTTTCCGTCCCGACGCTTCGCGCGCTGAAGGAGGCTGGCCACGAGATTGTCGCAGTCTACAGCCAGCCGCCGCGGCCCGGCGGTCGCCGTGGGCTCGACCTGCAGAAGTCGCCGGTCCATCAGGCGGCGGAGCTCTTGGGAATCCCCGTCTTCACACCGTTGAACTTCAAGGACGAAGCCGATCGCGAATGGTTCCGGGGCTTGAACGCCGATGTTGCGGTGGTTGTGGCCTACGGCCTGCTTCTCCCCGAGGCGATCCTGAACGGCACCCGGCTCGGCTGTTACAATGGCCATGCTTCGCTTCTGCCTCGCTGGCGGGGAGCCGCCCCCATCCAGCGGGCGATCATGGCCGGTGACAAGACAACCGGCATGATGGTCATGAAGATGGAGAAGGGGCTCGACACCGGTCCGGTCGCCCTTACCCGCGAAGTGGACATTGGCGACAACACCACGGCTGGCGAACTCCATGACCAGTTGATGCTCGTCGGCGCCCGCGCCATGGTCGAGGCGATGGAGAAGCTCGAAGCAGGCGATCTGCCGCTGACGCCACAGCCGGACGACGGCGTCCTCTACGCCTCGAAGATCGACAAGAACGAGACGCGAATAGACTTCGCGCGGCCGGCACAGGACGTTCACAACCATATCCGCGGTCTGTCACCCTTCCCGGGTGCATGGTTCGCGGTCGAAATCAACGGACGTCCCGAGCGCGTGAAGGTACTCGCCTCCGTGGTTGCTGAAGGCGAGGGGGACGCCGGCACCGTCCTTGACGGCATGCTCACCATCGCTTGTGGCAGCGGCGCGATCCGGCTCACCCGCCTGCAGAAGGCGGGCGGCAAGCAGCTTCCAGCCGCTGACTTCCTGCGCGGCACGCCTTTACCGCCCGACACGAGGCTTAGCTGATGCCTCGCTTCCGCATGACCGTCGAGTATGACGGCACGACCTATGTCGGCTGGCAGATGCAGGAGAACGGTCACTCCGTCCAGGCTGCGCTCCAGAACAGCGTCCTGTCTCTGACGGGCGAAAGCGTCTCAGTCCGCGGCGCCGGCCGGACTGATTCAGGCGTCCATGCCCATGGACAGGTCATTCATGCGGATCTTTCACGCGACTGGAAGCCATATACCCTGCGTAATGCGTTGAACGCGCATCTGGGGATGGCCGGCGAGAAGGTCGCCGTGATTGACGTGACGGCAGTCGAGGATACGTTCGACGCCCGTTTCTCGGCAGTGAAGCGGCACTACCTCTACCGCATCATCAACCGCCCGGCGCCGCTGGCGCTGGAGGCGAACAGGGCATGGTGGGTGCCGAAGCCGCTGAACCACGAGGCCATGCACGCGGCGGCGCAAACGCTCGTTGGCCATCACGACTTCACCACCTTCCGCTCCGCCCATTGCCAGGCAACAAGCCCTGTGCGGACGCTCGATCGTCTGGATGTGACGCGGCAGGGAGACCTGATTGAAATACGTGCGTCGGCGCAGAGTTTCCTGCACAATCAGATCCGCTCCTTTGCCGGCACGCTGAAGCTCGCGGGCGACGGCAAGATGGCCCCGGCGGATGTTCGCGCGGCGCTGGAAGCGCGGGACCGAAAGCAATGCGGTCCGGTGGCGCCGCCGGAAGGCCTCTACTTCATGAAGGTGGATTATCCAGGCGATTGCTAAAGCTCAGCCGGGATAGATGCCGAGGAACCGCTCCAGCGTGTCCGACAGCAGCATGGTGGGCACGATCAGTACCAGTGTCAGTGTTGCAACCATCAGCGGATGCGGGCCGCAAATGACCCGGAAAATGCGCGAGATGGAGAACACCAGTGCCATCATCAGGAAGAGCCAGATCAACGACAAGAGGCCGGTCAGAGCGGGTGTCACCATCAGCAGCAGGCTAAGGAACGCGTAGGCATAGGCGAACGGTACGGATAGCCAGTTCACGGCAACCACCATGGCGTAGTATTTGCGCCCCAAGCCAAGCCCCCAGGCCAGAAGCCCGATCAGGATCAGCGGAACCAGCCAGTTGGCAAATTCCAGCATGCCAAGCCGGAAGAAGAACAACCCACCGACGCTCGCATCTTCCGGCATGCCTCGCAGGTAGAGCGCGCGCCACCAGATCCAGGATATCGCCATGGCTGGGAGGCACCAGGCAATCGCCCAAAAGGAGCGCATCAGGCCGCGATCGGAAAGGTCCAGCTTGCGAAGGCCCGCAGCATCTCCTCGAACGAGTTGCCAAAGTGCCGCGAGGTAGAACCTGACCTCAAGCGCTCCGGGCATGGTCGAACCAATTGTCGATGAAGCTGCCGTAGATATCGGTCAGCGTCTCCAGATCCGCCACCGCCACCCGTTCGTCCACCATGTGCATGGTCTGCCCAACGAGGCCGAACTCGACGACGGGGCAATAGTCCTTGATGAAGCGGGCATCCGACGTCCCGCCTGTCGTGGACAGGGTAGGCCGGCGGCCGGTGACCTTCTCCACCGCGGTGGTAAGCGATTCGATCAGCGCGTCGTTTCGCGTGAGGAAGACGTGGCTCGGTCGCTCGTTCCACTCGATAACAAACCGCACGGGATCGCGGCCGGGTCGCAAGGTACCCTCTGTCGCCGCCGCATCCAGGCGTCGCAGGATCTCCTGCTGCAGGGTCTCGACCGTCCACGTGTCGTTGAAGCGGATGTTGAAGGCCGCCGTCGCCTTTGCGGGGATCACGTTCACAGCTGGATTGCCGGTATCAAACGACGTGACCTCCAGGTTGGAAGGCGGAAAATCATCGGTACCATGGTCGAATGGTGTATCCGTCAACGCGTGGGTCAGTTGCAGGAGACCGCGGATCGGGTTGTCCGCAAGATGTGGATAGGCGGCATGCCCCTGCACGCCCTGAACAGTGATCCGTCCCGATAGGGATCCGCGTCGACCGATCTTGATCATGTCGCCCAGCATGTCCGGATTGGTGGGTTCACCGACCAGGCAGGCATCCCAGGTCTCGCCTCTTTCCGCCGCCCAGCGAAGGAGCTTTTCCGTGCCGTTGATCGATGGACCTTCCTCGTCTCCTGTGATCAGGAAGGAGATGGAGCCGTGAGGCGGGCCGTGCTTCTCAACATGCCGGGCGATCGCGGCAATGAAGCAGGCGATCCCGCCCTTCATGTCCACGGCTCCGCGGCCGAAGAGCATCTGATCGACGATTTCAGCAGCAAAGGGTGGATGCGACCAGTCGGCTTCGTCTCCCGGCGGAACGACGTCTGTGTGCCCTGCAAACATCAGGTGCGGGCCGGCGTCTCCAAGGCGCGCATAAAGGTTCTCGACGTCTGGAGTGCCTTCCGCAGTCGCCACCATACGCTCGACCCGGAAGCCCAAAGGTACCAGCATGGCTTCCAAGGCGGACAATGCCCCTCCTTCCACCGGCGTAACAGAGCGGCAGCGGATGAGGGACTGGAGGTTTTCAACCGGATCGGTGGCGGACATCGGCCTGTATCAGTCCCGCAGCAACTCGTTGATGCCGGTCTTGGAGCGGGTCTTCTCATCCACGCGCTTGACGATCACCGCGCAATAGAGGCTCGGTCCAGGCTCGCCGTTGGGGAAGGGCTTGCCAGGCATCGTACCAGCGACGACCACCGAATAGGGAGGAACCTCCCCATAGGTGATCTCGCCCGTGGCGCGATCAACGATCTTCGTCGACTTGCCGATGAAGACGCCCATGCCGAGCACGGAGCCTTCACGGATAATGCAGCCTTCGACGACTTCGGACCGCGCACCGATGAAGCAGTTGTCCTCAATGATGGTCGGACCGGCCTGCATGGGCTCAAGCACGCCGCCGATGCCGACGCCTCCCGAAAGGTGGACGTTCTTGCCGATCTGGGCGCAGGAGCCGACGGTCGCCCAGGTATCCACCATCGTGCCTTCGTCGACATAGGCGCCTAGGTTCACGAAGGAGGGCATGAGGATGACGTTCGGGGCGATATAGGCAGAGCGGCGAGCCACGGCATTCGGTACGGCACGGAAGCCAGCCGAACGAAACTCGTTCTCGCCCCAGCCCTCGAACTTCGAGGGCACCTTGTCCCACCAGGTCGACTGGCCCGGGCCACCCTTGACGACTTCCATGTCGTTGAGACGGAACGACAGGAGCACCGCCTTCTTCAGCCACTGGTTGACCTTCCACGATCCGTCAGCCTGACGCTCCGCCACGCGTGCCTTGCCGGAGTCGAGAAGGTTCAGCGCGGCGTCGACCGCATCCCGAACCTCTCCCTTCGTCGAAACCGAAACGCCATCTCGTTGTTCGAAGGCTGTCTCGATGGTCGTTTCCAGGGCGGTGAGATCCGTGCTGCTCATGGCAAGTCCTTAACGTCGCATGGGTAGGATAGGGGCCGGCGGCTGGCCAGATGATGATGATTGATCTATGCGACGGTCACTCCACCGTCAATGTGAATTGGCGCATTGCGCCCGACTTGGAAGGCAGGACATGGCGAAGCTCAAGAAGGACGAACCGCGGCGCAAGGACGGGGTCTGGGACCCACTAAAGGATAGTTCGACCGACCGGCAGAGTGCCGCCGGCGTGCCGCAGACGCCGCAGTCGACGTCGCCCTCCTATCGCCTCGCTTATGCCGACGATGACTTCCTCTGCCGTGAGGAACTACGCCCCGTGCGCCTGCAGTTGGAGCTCCTCAAGGCGGAGATGATCCTGGCTGAGCATGGAATCAAATCGACAGTGGTTCTGTTTGGCGGCGCGCGGATCCCAGCGCCGGGCCAGGCGCCCTGGGCGGCGCGAAACGAGACTCAGCGCAAGAACCTGGAGGAGGCCTCAGCCTACTACGAGGAAGCCCGCAAGTTCGCAAACCTCTGCGCCTTGCACGGTGAAAAATACGCTCATCAGGAATACGTTGTGGTGACTGGCGGCGGGCCAGGCGTCATGGAGGCCGGTAATCGCGGTGCTGTGGAAGCCGGCGCACCGACAGTCGGGTTCAATGTGGTGCTTCCGCATGAGCAGGCGCCCAACCCCTACGTGACACCTGAACTCAGCCTAAACTTCCACTACTTCGCCATCCGCAAAATGCACCTGATGATGCGCGCCAAGGCGATTGCCATCTTCCCTGGCGGGTTCGGCACGATGGACGAGATGTTCGAGGCCCTGACCCTCATCCAGACGGGACGCATGGAGAAAATCCCCTTCATCCTTTTCGGCAAGGAGTTCTGGCACCGGATCGTCAACTGGCAGGCCTTGGCCGATTTCGGCACGATCGCGCCCGAAGATCTGGACCTCATCAATTTCGTCGAAACGGCCGACGAAGCCTGGAAGATCATCGGCGACTATTACGAGCATTAGAACGAGAAACCCGCCCCTGGCGGCGGTGGGGCGGGTAAACGACGTGCTGTTCTGATCGGGACAATTAGAACCGGCGGTCCGGCATGTCGTCGATGGTAATCACACCGTCGCCGTTGCGATCCATGCGGGTGAACAGCTTGTCGACGGCGGCACCCACTTCGGCCTTGCTGAACTGGCCGTTTTCGTCGGTGTCGGCATGGCGTATCAGTTGCATACCGCCCATCCGGCCGTGATTCATGCCCCAGCGGTGGCCACCGTGCCGACGGTCGCGATCTCCACGGCGCTCGGCGCGGTCCTTGCTGTCAGCTTCTTCTCCAGCCTGTGCTGTCTCCTGTCGACGTTCCTCGCGCCGCTCGGCCCGCTCCTTTCGAAACTCCTCGATCTTGGCCTTCCGATAGGCACGGAGTTCACCGGGGATCAGGTTGCCGTCCTTGTCGGCGTCGATCTCGTTGAACAGCGCGTCCTGTCTTGCCGAGACCTCTTCCTTGGTGATCTTGGCATCCTTGTCGGTATCCGCGGTCTTGAGCAGGCGGACGAACATCATCTCCTGCATCATGCCGGCTCGGCCGCCGTGACGAGGGCCGTCGCGCCCGGGAGCCGCGAAGCTCGGTAATGCCGTGCCCGCCACGAGAACGGCGGCGAGTGATGCGAGAATAACCTTCTTGGTCTTCATCGAGAGGCTCCTTCCTTGGTTGCTCTATGGCCTCAAGCTACGGCGGCCACACGGGAGGAACCACTTAAACATCCGTAAGGTGGATGAAACTTCCGTAAGGTTTCAGCGGGACGTCAGGCCGGTCAGGAAGGTCACAAGATCGTCCGTCACGTAATCGATATGGTCGTCTTCCTCGCTCAGAAGCTCCCATCGCTCGATCAGGACATCGTCCATGTTCCTCGGCGTCAACAAGACCGTACGCATCCCTAGCGTCTTTGGTACCTGCAGATTGCGTGGGAGATCCTCGAACATTGCTGCCTTCTTCGTTTCGACGCGGTGGAGGCTCGCAAATTTGTCGTAGGTCACTCCGGCGGGCTTCGGCACGTAGTCGGCCGCCACGATGTCGAAGATGTCGTCGAAGTGATCGAGGATTCCAAGCGCACGCGCGGCGGCTTCCGCATGCGGGACGCTGCCGTTGGTGAAGATGAACTTGCGGCCCGGCAGTGCCTTGATCGCCTCGCCAAGTTCAGGATGTGGCATGAGCGGCGAATAATCGATCGCGTGGGCTCGCTCCAGGAACTCGTCCGGGTTTATCCCGTGGTGGAGCATCAGGCCCTGCAGCGTGGTTCCATGCTCATGGTAATAGCGTTTCTGCAACGCCCGAGCCTCGTCCGGCTCAAGTTGCAGGAGTTCCGCCACGAACGCACTCATGTTCTTGTCGATCTGCGAGAATAGGTTGACGTGGTGGGGGTAGAGCGTGTTGTCGAGATCGAACACCCATTCCGTGACATGGGCGAAATCGGCGGGTTCTGGAGAGATCTTCGGCTGGGTCATGGCCGCCTTATGCACTCTGTGGCTGTCAAAGAAAACGGCTAACGCCCGAGGGAAGCCGAAGTGCCCTTGGCGAAGATGCTACTTGATGCTAGCGGCGACAGCATGGAACTCTGGATTCCCATCACGGTAGCGTCGGCTTTCCTGCAGAACATGCGCTCGGCGCTGCAGAAGCACCTGCGCGGCCGGTTGAACACCACCGGCGCGACGTTCGTGCGCTTCGGGTATGGCGTGCCATTTGCGCTCGCCTACATGGCAATCCTTCATTTTGGGTTCGGGCGGGCTATGCCCGTTCCGAACGCCGGCTTCTGGCTCTGGGCCATTGCCGGCGGCTTTGCCCAGATCGGTGCGACCTTCCTGCTGGTCTATATCTTCGCCTTCCGCAACTTTGCTGTCGGAACCGCCTACTCGCGCACGGAGCCCGCACAGGCTGCCCTTGTGGCACTGGTGCTCGTGGGCGAAACGGTGACGATCGGCACGATCATTGCCATAGCGATTTCCGTCGTCGGCGTGATGCTGATTTCGGTGGCAAGAACGGAACTGACGCCGAGGTCGCTGATTTCTTCCGTGGGCAGCCGCACGGCCGTCCTCGGGCTCCTGTCCGGCTTCCTGTTCGGAATTTCCGGCGTCTCGTACCGTTACGCTTCGCTGTCGCTTGCTCCAAGTTTGCCGGCGGCTGATCCGGTAGTGCAGGCAGGCTACACGCTGATGGTCGTCATCATCATGCAGGCGCTCGCCATGCTGGTCTGGATTGTGATCAGGGAGCGCGAGGAACTGCCGAAGATCCTCGCCGCCTGGCGCCCCGCGGTTCTCGTCGGCTTCGTCGGCGCCACTGCATCCTTCGGCTGGTTCACCGCCATGACGCTTCAGCCGGCCGCGGTCATCAAGGCGCTTGCGCAGGTGGAAATGCTCTTCACCTTCGCCTCGTCGGTCTTTGTGTTCAAGGAGCACATCAACCGGCTGGAGATCGCCGGCTGCCTGCTGATCGTCCTCGGAATCCTTGCCCTCGTCCTGATCTGATCAGGGAACGATAAGAGTGCCGGCGCCGTGCTCTGTGAAGATCTCGAGCAGTACGGAGTGCGCCGTCTTGCCGTTGAGAATGACCACCCCCTGCACGCCGGCCTTGATGGCGTCGATGCAGGTTTCGACCTTCGGGATCATGCCGCCGGAGATCGTCCCGTCCTTGATCAAAGCCTGCGCCTGCGCGACCGTTAGTTCCTTGATGAGGTTCTTGTCCTTGTCGAGCACGCCGGGGACATCGGTGAGAAACAGCAGACGCGTTGCGTGAAGTGCGCCCGCTATGGCGCCGGCAAAGGTGTCGGCATTGATATTGTAGGTCGCGCCGTCGCGGCCGGGGGCAACCGGCGCTATGACCGGGATCATCTCGGACTTCGCCAGCAGGTCGAGCAGCGTCCGGTCAACTTCGACCACCTCGCCGACGAATCCGAGGTCAAGAACCCGCTCGATGTTGGAATCGGGATCG
Source organism: Pseudomonadota bacterium (assembly GCA_023399635.1). Lineage (GTDB taxonomy): Bacteria > Pseudomonadota > Alphaproteobacteria > Rhizobiales > Rhizobiaceae > Neorhizobium. The sequence continues at coordinate 13,994 of JAEWOP010000276.1, read as the reverse complement.
ATGATGGTCTTCTTCGCCTTCTCGGCAAAGACCATGTTGCCGTCCTTGCCACAGAGGCCGATCGCCCACTCACCCGTCTGGTTGATGAGGGCCACGATCTCCTTGTTGATCGAGCCGGCAAGCACCATCTCGACGATCTCAACGGTCTTTGCATCGGTGACCCGCAACCCGCCTTCGAACTTCGATTCGATGCCCATCTTGTTCAGCATGGCACCGATCTGCGGTCCTCCACCGTGTACCACAATCGGATTGACGCCCGACTGTTTCAGGAGGGCGATATCGGCGGCGAAGGCCTTGCCGAGTTCATTGTCCCCCATGGCGTGGCCGCCATACTTCACGACGATCGTCTTGTTCTCGTAGCGCTGCATGTAGGGCAGCGCTTGAGCCAGAAGTTTCGCCTGAAGTTCGCTGTCTGTCGCGCTCATGGAAGTCCTCGTGGAAGAATATTCGCGCTGTATCTAGCGCAGGTTCATGACAGATGAAACCAGCCGCGGAGGCGGTCTAGACCGTGGAATAGCCAACCGTCTGGGCAATCGTCTGGCGCAGATCGTCCAGTCCCTTCCCCTTCTCCGAGGAGGTGGCGATGATCTCCGGGTAAGCGGCCGGCCGCTTTCGGATTTTCTCCGCCGACTCCGCAATCAGCCGAGGTACGCCGGCCTCCTTGATCTTGTCGGTCTTGGTAAGGACGATCTGGTAGGAGACCGCTGCCTTGTCGAGCAGGTCCAGAACCTCCTCGTCATTCTTCTTGATGCCGTGGCGGCTGTCGATCAGCACATAGACGCGCTTCAGCGTGGCCCGTCCCCGCAGGTAGTCGAAGACGAGCTTTGTCCAGGCATCGACCTGGTCTTTTGGGGCTTGCGCATAACCGTAGCCCGGCATGTCAACGAGCGCCATCGGCGGCAGGTCACCGCCTTCTCCGGAATACCCCTCGGGTACGAAATAATTGAGCTCCTGCGTCCGGCCGGGCGTGTTTGAAGTTCGGGCAAGTCCCTTGTGGCCGACAAGGGCATTGATGAGCGAAGACTTGCCTACATTTGATCGCCCGGCGAAGGCCACCTCCAGCGGCCCCTCCGGAGGCAGGAACTTCAGGGAGGGAACGCCGCGGATGAAGATCCAGGGGCGGCCGAAGAGCGGCTTCTCGTCCGGGTTCGTTTTCGCGGGCATGGGTCTCGTCCTGGCGATGTGGAAGGCAGGGCTTCGGGTTTTTGCTCCTGCTTGTCAAGTTGCGGCGGCCCGTCGAACACGTACCAAGAGAAAAGCCCCGGTTTGGCCGGGGCTTTTTCAACGTTACTTGTTGGGTGCAGGCTTTCGCCGGAACATGCCCTTGATGTTGTCGAAGAGCTCGATCTTGGCCCCGTGCCGCTTCATGATCAGCGCCTGCTGCATGATGGACAGCGTGTTGTTCCATGCCCAGTAGATCACGAGGCCGGCCGGGAAGGTTGCCAACATGAAGGTGAAGATCAGCGGCATCCAGTTGAAGATCATCGCCTGGGTCGGATCCGGCGGTGTCGGGTTCATGCGCCTCTGCAGCCACATGGTAACACCCATGATCAGCGGCCAGACACCGATCAGCAGGAAGCTGGGGACGTCGTAGGGCAGAAGGCCGAACAGGTTGAAGAGCGACGTCGGGTCCGGCGCCGAAAGATCCTGGATCCAGCCAAAAAACGGTGCGTGCCGCATCTCGATCGTGACGTAGATCACCTTGTAGAGCGCGAAGAACACGGGGATCTGCAGGAGGATCGGCCAGCAGCCCGCGATCGGGTTGATCTTCTCCTCCTTGTAGAGCTGCATCATGGCCTGCTGCATGGCCATGCGGTCGTCGCCATGCTTTGCCTTCAGCTCTTCCATCTTCGGCTGCATGCGCTTCATGTTGGCCATGGAGGCATACTGCTTGCTGGCCAGCGGGAAGAAGATTGCCTTGACGACGATGGTTGTCAGGAGGATCGCCACACCGAAGTTGCCGAAGTAGCGGAAGAAGAAGTCCATCAGGTGGAACATCGGCTTGGTGATGAAGTAGAACCATCCCCAGTCGATCAGGAGCTCGAAGCGCGGGATCGAGTATTCGGCTTCATAGCGGTCGACGAGTGGTACCTCTTTGGCGCCTGCAAAAACGAGGTTCTTCACCTCTGCGGTCTGGCCAGCCTCAACCGTCAGTGCATCACTGCGGAAGTCTGCCTGATACCGTGGCTGCCCATCGGTGAAATGCGAGAAGCGCGAATCGTAAGGCAACGACTGCGGTGGGACGAGCGTGGCAGCCCAGTATTTGTCCGTGATGCCGATCCAGCCGCCTGTCGTCTTCGCATTCGCGATGGCTTCCTCTTCAACATCGCCGTAGCTTTCTTCCACGAGGCCGGTTTCACCGAGAACGCCGATGAAGCCTTCATGGATGACGTAAACCGAGGGGGTGGCCGGCTTGTTGTAGCGAGTCACTCGGCCATAAGGAGACAGCGTCAGTGCTTCGCCTGTCGGGTTCTGGATGCTGTCCGTCACGCTGATCATGTAATGGTCGTCGACGGAAATCGTGCGGGTGAAGACGACGCCTTTCTCGTTGGTGAACGAGAGCGTTACCGGCGTATCAACGCTCAGCCTTTCGCCACTGGCAAGCGTCCAGGGTGTCGTCGGACCGGGCACGGCACCCGATGTCTCGCTCTGCACGAAGCCCAGTTCGGTAAAGTAGCCGCCAGCGGTATTGGCCGGGGAAAAGAGGGTGATGGTCGGGCTGCTGTCGTCTACGGTCTCATGATATTCGCGCAGCTTCAGGTCGTCGAAACGCGCACCCATCAAGTTGATGGAGCCGGACAGGGCAGGGGTGTCGATTTCGACGCGCGGGCTTGCCGCAACAGCCTGCTCACGGTTTTGCGTTGCCTCGGCCTGCGTTCCGCCTGGCAGTGCGCCGCTGCTTGTTACGCCGGGGCTTTCGGGAGCAACAGGTCGGGGCGCCTCGCCCTGCAATGCCTGCTGAGCTTCAAGTGCGCGCTGCTGCGCCTCCATCCTCGGGTTCATGTAGAAGAACTGCCAGGCAAGAACGATGACCACCGACAAGGCGATGGCAATGAAGTAGTTGCGGTTTTTTTCCATCATGCTTTCCTGGAACGGGTCTCCTCGGACCGCTTCTGTTTCGGTCGTGTCTCGATACGCTCGACGATCTGTGCGGCCAGTTCCGCGAAAGGCACCTTGAGGACCTCCCGCCGCGCGACAATGACATAATCGTGTCCCGGCTTCATTGCAAACGCGGCCGACGTTCTAACCGCCTCCTTCAGGCGGCGACGCATTCGATTTCGCTCAACCGCATTTCCGTGTTTCTTGGTGACGGTGAAGCCAACACGTGCAGGAGCGTCCGGCTCTTGCCGATCGAGAACCTCGACGAGAAAATTACGGCCGCGGCGCATCTCGCCTTTGCGCACGGCAAGAAACTGCGGCCGGCTTTTCAGCCGCCCGACAGTCGATTTGTCCTTGTCGTCTTTCGTCATCGCCCGGCTAACGGGCACGCTCGGCCTTAGGCCGAGAGACGCTTGCGGCCGCGTGCGCGACGAGCTGCAAGAACCTTGCGGCCACCAGCGGTGGCCATGCGGGCACGGAAACCGTGGCGGCGCTTGCGAACAAGCTTGGACGGTTGGAACGTACGCTTTGACATTTATTTAATACCGCGGTGTGCGGCCCTTCTTGTTATGCCTTGCGGCATCAGCGTTTCGGAAACGTCCTGCCAAGTCTGCGCATTCGCGCGAGCCGTAAAGGCTGAACGTGCGCGGCTTATAAGAGCAACTGCTCCGAAAAGTCAATTACAGGAGCGTGCCCCCATCAACATCAAGGGCGGTTAACCAGCGTGGCGGGAGGGTTGACCTCACGTCTTTCGCTAAAATGAGGGACGAAAATTCATAGTGTCTATGGATTTCGCATCTCGTAGGGATCTTTTTTCAATTAAGTCAACATGTTGCGAACGATGTTGCCGTGATGCTTGGAGCCGCGTCAGAAATATAGGCTCAAGCGTTCGTTAATTCTTGCGTGCCAAATCTCGCATTCAGGACTGGGATTAATCGGCACTAACCGTTTCCCTGAACCACAGAGATGTCTGTAGAAAAGGGTATGCAATGAAAATCCGGGGGAAGATTAATCTTCTAGTTGGCCTTATGAGTGCCGTGGCTTTGGTTGTCGGCGGACTGTCTCTCTTTGCCATGTCAGAGTTCCGCACGCAGATGCACACCTATGAGGCTGCAGCGCATCGGGCTCATCTAGGCGAAAGCCTCAACCGTATCGTGACGGCAGTCGTCATGGATGCTCGTGGCATCTATGCCTCCGAAACAACGGAGCAGGCAAGCAAGTTTGGCGAAGGCTTGCTCAAGAGCCTCGACAGCATGGACAAGCTTCTGGCTGAATGGAAAGCCGTCGTTCCCGAAAGCCAGCAGGCGAACTTCGCGAGCCTCTTGCAACGGGCCGGTGAGTTCCGGGCCTTCCGCACGGAGACTGTTCGTCTGGGTGCTGAAGTTAGTCCGGAAGCTGCCAACGCGCAGGGGAACAACGAAGACAACCGAAGCAATCGTAAAGCCTTCCAGGCTGAGATCGACAAAGTCGTTACGGCGGATCTGGCAGAACTGGAAGCTGTCGATGCTCAGATCGACAGCTTCAGCAGCGCCATCGTGCTTGTGGTAGGAATGGTTACGCTGCTTGGCGTGGGCGCCGGTGCGGCGTTCGGCTTGTACCTCGGGCGTCGCCAATTGAGCGGACCGATCACTGAGATCACCGAAAGCATGAAGCGGATTGCCGCGGGCGATTTCTCAACGGCGATCCCCTCTGTTGGCCGCGCCGACGAGGTAGGCGAGATGGCTGCTGCTGTTGAAGTCTTCAAGCGCAACGGCATCGAGGTTGCTCGCATGAACGAGCAGGAAAACGGCAGCCGTGCTCGCAGCGATGAGCTGCGGGGTTGCATAGAGACGGTCGTTGGCGCCGCCGTCCAGGGTGACTTCAGCAAGCGTATCGACAAGACGTTCGGCGACGAAAGCCTGGATAATTTCGCGCGCAACGTGGATAGCCTGCTCGACGCTGTCGAAGCCGGGGTTTCGGAAACCGGTCGAGTCGTGCAGGCCATGGCACAGGGAAACTTGACGACGACGATGTCCGGCCATTTCCGTGGTGCCTTTGCGGAACTTCAGGCGAACGTAAACGCCGCCGTTGAAAGCCTGCGGAGCGCGATGCAGAACGTCCGGCTCTCCACGAGCACCATCAACGATGGGTCGAACGAGCTGAGTAGCGCCACTAACGACCTCTCGAAGCGCACGGAGCAACAGGCAGCCGCGCTGGAGGAAACGTCAGCTGCGTTGGACCAGATCACGGCCGTTGTGCGTACTTCCACGGAGCGCGCTCAGGAAGCCACGGTCATGGTGGGTGAGGCGAAAGAAAGCGCCGTACAGTCGGGCACGGTCGTCCGCAGTGCGGTTCAGGCGATGGAGCGGATCGAGCAGGCTTCGCGCGAAATTGCTCAGATCACCAACGTCATCGATGAGATAGCATTCCAGACGAACCTTCTGGCCCTCAATGCCGGTGTCGAAGCAGCACGCGCCGGCGAAGCAGGCAAGGGCTTTGCCGTTGTCGCTCAGGAAGTCCGCGAGCTCGCTCAACGTTCGGCTGCTGCCGCCAAGGAGATCAAGGGGCTGATCACCAAGTCCGGCGAGGAAGTGGCTGGCGGGGTGCGCTTTGTCCAGAAGACCGGGGAAGCGCTGTCAGAGATCGAAAGCAGGGTCCTGCGCATCAACGATCACATCCATTCCATCGCCGTTGCCGCTAAGGAACAGGCAACCGGCCTGCAGGAAGTGAATACCGCCGTCAACCAGATGGATCAGGTAACGCAGCAGAATGCTGCCATGGTCGAGGAAACCTCCGCCGCCACGCAGAAATTGTCTTCGGAAGCGGCAAGCCTTTTCTCCATGGTGTCCCGTTTCAACATCGGCAACGGCTATCCAGCCCAGGCGGCGCCGACGCATCATGCCTCCGCGGCCGGCTCGAGTCCCGTACGACAGACGGCACCGACATCGTCGCGTCCCGTTGCTGCTTCCCATCAGGCGCCGAGAATCTCTCCTGCCCGAGCCATGACCGGCAAGATCGCCAAGGCCTTCGGGATGGGCGCTCCGGCAGCCGCGTCCGCAGCGGCTGATGGGGACTGGGAAGAGTTCTGATCCATAAAAGGATCTGACGCGTATAGGGTCGGAAGCACGTCTTCCGGCCCTTATTTGTTCAGGGCTGAAAAACTGCTAAAGGGAATGCGGGGGCATAATTGAAGTTGCCGCTGCGGATGTCCGCAGCATTGCAGGCTGGAGAACCGCATGAGCGGTGAAGCGCAAACGGGTATCGGTCCCATCCCCACGCCCTCGGCACCGGAGCCGATGCCGCAGTTGTTTCGCGGCCTTTCCGGCCGTCTGCTCTGGATGACGGTCCTCTTCGTGATGTTGGCAGAAGTGCTGATCTTCGTGCCGTCGGTGGCTGGCATGCGGATGAATTGGCTGCGAGACCGCCTCGACACAGCAGCCGCGGCCGGCATTGTCATTGATGGGCTGCAGCCATCGGATCTGCCCCGTAGCGTCCAGGACGAAACTCTGCTGGCCACTGGCGGCAAGGTCATCGCGCTGCGCAAGGATGGCACCTCGCGGCTTCTCGCTGCTGTCGATGTCCCGCCACAGGTCGACGATCAATACGACCTTGCTGACGTGCCGCTTCTCGTTTCCATCCGTGACGCCATGGATACGCTATTCTTCGGCGGCGGTAGGATCATGCGCGTTTTTGGCCCCATCGGCGAGACCGACATGATCATCGAGCTGGTGATGACGGACGACGCGCTGCGCAAGGACATGCTGAGCTACGCGCGCATGATGTTCACCCTGTCGCTCGTGATCTCACTGATCACGGCGGTTCTGATCTTTCTCGCCATCAACCGGATGATGATCCGACCGATCCGGAACCTGACGCGCAACATGCAGCTGTTTTCGGAGCGTCCGGACGATCCGCAGCGGGTTTTCCATGGAGATGATGCAAAGGGTGAGCTTGCCGTGGCGGGCCGCCACCTCACCGCAATGCAGGTTGAGCTACAACGGACCCTGAAGCAGCAGAAGAATCTGGTTGACCTCGGATTGGCAGTTTCCAAGATCAATCACGACATGCGCAATATCCTCGCTTCAGCGCAGCTGATGTCGGACCGTCTGGTCGACGTTGAGGATCCAATGGTGAGGAGCTTTGCCCCGAAGCTCCTTCGGACCATCGACCGTGCGGTCGGCTATACGAATGAAGTGTTGTCCTACGGCCAGGCTACCGAGGCGGCGCCGCGCCGTCGCCGGCTCCGCTTTGCGGAGCTTTGCCAGGAGGTGCGCGACATTCTGGCAATCGAACCCGAAAGCGGCATCGAGTTCGTCGAACAGATCGCCCCTGACCTGGAAGTCGATGCCGACGGCGAGCAGTTGTTCCGCGTGATCCACAATATCTGCCGCAACGCAGCTCAAGCGCTTGCCACCTTCCATCCGGACGATCCCATGACGGTGCGCCGGATTACGCTCATTGCGCAACGCATCGGCAGCGTTGTCAGCATCACGGTCGACGACACGGGTCCAGGGATGCCGCGCAAGGCGCGTGAAAACCTGTTTGCGGCTTTCCGTGGCTCTGCTCGTTCCGGCGGAACAGGCCTTGGCCTGGCGATCGCGAGGGAGCTGATCCTGGCGCATGAAGGAACGATTGCGCTCGTCGAAAAGCCAGGTCCCGGAACGCAGTTCCGGATTGAAATCCCGGACAGGCCGGTGTCGCTGGACGATTATCGCGTCAGCGCCTGAAGGAAAAGATTAGCTGCGACAGAGACTTGTCTCGCTGGGTGCGCTAAAAATATTCGCGGCATAAGGAAAAGCGCTTGCAATCGATATGAGGAGCCTTTAGAGGATCGCAACGCAAACGGCACAGCCGTTTCACGGCACGCACCCGTAGCTCAGCTGGATAGAGCACCAGACTACGAATCTGGGGGTCAGAGGTTCGAATCCTTTCGGGTGCGCCATTCTTCTTTACCAGACAAAGCATTAGCTCTAGTGCGGCAGGCGCCGGGCGTCTTCAGTGAGGCGTCTAGCCTTAGGTTTCAGATGTCTTGGGCGGATCCTGATAGCGTCTCGAAATCGCCTTCCTTCAGAACGAGCGTACGCATCCCGTCGTCTGCCTCGGCCACGTCGGAAGGCGGTGCGAGGACACCGGCCGCATCAAGCTCCATCAATCGCGTTGCGCCAAAGGTGTCGCCTTTCTCTGCGGCGAGCGCATACATTTCCGCCGCCTGCTGAAGGTTCGGCTCAATCCCCTCACCGGTCTCCAGCATGATGCCCAGGTTGACCATAGCGTCGACGTTGCCCCGGGCGACAGCCAGATCGTACCAGGCGATTGCGGTTTCGTCCTCTGCCGGCACAAGCGTGCCTTCATCATAGATGACCGCGATGTTGAACGCTGCGGTGTCGTCACCCGCTGCCGCGGCTTTTTCAAACCAAGCGATCGCTTGATGGACATCGGGGGCAGTGCCAACTCCATCCCGGTACGCGACGCCCAGGTTGTAGGACGCGAGCACATTGCCGCTTTCGGCTGCTTCCTTGTACATCTTGAACTCAGCCTCGGAATCGCCAAGGCGCCCCATCAGCATCCCGAAATTCACCTTGGCAGCAGCGTAGTCAGCTTGCACGGCTGCTTCGTAAGCAGACATAGCCTGGTCTACCTCCTGCGCCTGGTTCAGCACACGACCCAATTGATAGGCGAAGCGCGGGTTGCCGGTTGTTTCGAAGGCAGCCCTGCAGGAATCAATGGCATCGAGGTCAATCTGCCCAAGCTCAACGGCAGCAAACGCGATGTTGCGCTGGTTGTCGTTCGGGCTGCCTGCCATACGATCGCAATTGTCCTGAACGCTCTGCGCCACATCCACCACGCCCGCTTCTTTCGCGCCTGAAACAGCCGCTATCGAGAGAAGGACAGCAGCCGTACTGGTGGCAAGTACAAAACCCCTGTTGACTTTCGAGATCCGGGATTTCATTGTGCGCTCCGATTCACTTATTCTTCATATTTGCTAATCGAACGCCCGAATCGATAACCGGTTCCGCGGTGCGTGCTGCGTGCTCGGCACAACGCACCCATTTGGCCTTCACCTTTTCGCGATCCATGTGGAGACAGCGTCGCTCGAGCCGGTGCCAGCCGCGATTGTTTCACGCGCGGGATTAGTGGTATGCGAGCGATCGGAAACGACTGCAAAGGCTCCCGATGAACACGCTCACAATCCGCCGCCCTGACGATTGGCATCTGCATCTGCGCGATGGCGCAGTTCTCCAGGCGGTGATCGGGGACACGAGCCGCCACTTCGCTCGCGCCATCATCATGCCGAATCTGGTACCCCCTGTGGTCACGACGGCAGATGCGGCTGCGTATCGTGACCGGATCATGGCTGCGATACCTTGTGGTGACCGCTTCCAGCCGCTGATGACGCTTTATCTAACTGAAAGCACCGATGCCGATGATGTGGCCGCGGGCAAGGAGAGCGGCCTGATCACCGCAGTGAAGCTCTACCCTGCAGGCGCCACGACCAACTCAAGCAGCGGCGTGCGCAACCTTGACAACGTGATGCCCGTCCTTGAACGGATGGCGAAGGTCGGCCTGCCGCTGTGCGTGCACGGCGAAGTCACCAACCCTGAAGTCGACATCTTCGATCGGGAGGCGGTTTTTATCGAGACGGTGCTGGATCCCTTGCGCAAGCGCCTGCCGGAACTGAAGATCACGATGGAGCACGTCACCACGAGAGATGGCGTCGACTACATCAAGAGCGCCTCCGGCAACCTCGCCGGGACGATCACGACGCACCACCTGATCATCAATCGCAATGCAATCCTCGTTGGTGGCATTCGCCCACACTATTATTGCCTGCCTGTGGCCAAGCGCGAGCATCATCGCCAGGCGCTACGCGCAGCCGCTACCTCCGGTGACGCTCGCCTTTTCCTCGGTACGGATTCTGCGCCCCATGTCGACCCGCTGAAGGAATGCGCCTGTGGATGTGCCGGCATCTATACCGCTCCCAACACCATGAGCTGCCTTGCTCATGTCTTCGAAGAGGAGGATGCGCTCGACCGTCTCGAAGCATTCACGTCGCTCAACGGCCCTGCATGGTACAATCTTCCCGCCAATGAAGAGACCATGACACTGATCAAGCAGGATGAGCCTGTTCGCTATCCGCCGAAGTGCGACACCGGCTCCGAGCTGATTACGGTCTTCGACCCGATGTTCCCGCTCTATTGGCGCGTTCAGTAGAGTGCTCGCAGCCAGCGGCTGGCGCACGGCTCTTCATGCTGGTATGGCGCTTCCACTGAAGGCATCACGGAAGGAGCGGCAGCATGATCCAGACCACATTTTCCGATCGCGGCGTAATGGCCGAGCTGATGGCGAAGATGCTGTGGGAGATCAAGGCGGTCCATTTCTCGGCTGACCAGCCATACAAGCTTTCCTCCGGGATGATGAGCCCCGTTTATATCGACTGCCGGAAACTGATTTCCTATCCGCGTATTCGCTCGACGATCATGGACTTTGCCGCCGCTACCGTGATGCGTGATGCGGGCTTCGAGAAGTTTGACTGTGTGGCGGGTGGCGAAACCGCCGGCATCCCCTTTGCCGCCTTCCTCGCCGAACGCTTGGGCCTCCCGATGATTTACGTGCGCAAGGCGCCCAAGGGGCACGGTCGCAACGCGCAGATCGAGGGACACATGCCCGAAGGCGCGCGGGTTCTCGTCATCGAGGACCTCACCACGGCCGGCGGCAGCATGTTCAAGTTCATCGATGCCATCCGCGCTGCCGGCGGCGTTGTCGAACATGGGATCGCGCTCTTTTTCTACGACATCTTTCCGGAGGCTCAGGCAAGGTTCGAAAAGGGGCAGGTGCAGTTACACAACATTGCCACATGGCGTGATGTTCTTGCAGTGGCGCGTACGGAAGAACTGTTTGACGAGAAGACACTGGTTGAGGTCGAAGCGTTTCTGGATGCCCCTCTGGCCTGGTCCGGGCGCAATGGCGGCGTCAGCGAGCTTTCGCTCTAGGCAGGCGACAAAAGCTCACGTAATGAGCAGGGGTCAGTCTGTCTTGGGAGGGTCGTCATGATTGTATGTTGCGGTGAAGCTTTGATTGACATGCTGCCGCGCGAGACGACCCTGGGGGAAAAGGGCTTTGCCCCTTACGCCGGCGGTGCGGTTTTCAACACGGCCATCGCGCTTGGTCGCCTCGGCATGCCGACCGGCTTCTTCACCGGCCTCTCCGATGACATGATGGGGGACATCCTGCGCGAAACGCTTGCCGCCAGCGATGTCGATTTCAGCTTTGCCAAAGTCTCCTCCCGTCCGACGACGATTGCGTTCGTGAAGCTGTTAGACGGCCAGGCCAGCTACGCCTTCTACGATGAAGGGACCGCGGGCCGGATGATCACCGAGGCTGATCTGCCGGTGCTCCCAGAGAGCTGCGAAGCCCTGCACTTCGGTGCTATCAGCCTGATCCAGGAACCCTGCGGCAGCACCTACGAGGCGCTGATGGCGCGCGAATGCAAGAGGAGAGTTATCTCCTTCGATCCGAATATCCGCCCCGGCTTCATTGCCGATAAGGAGAAGCACGTGGATCGGGTGCGCCGCATGGCCGCCATGTCGGACATCTTGAAGTTCTCCGACGAGGATCTGGATTGGTTTGGCCTTGAAGGCGACGACGATGTGCGGGCGGCCTACTGGCTGGGTCAGGGAACGAAGCTGGTTGTCATCACCCGTGGGGCCGAGGGCGCAACTGCCTATACGTCTGGTCTCAAGGTTTCGGTGCCGAGCGAGCGTGTCACGGTGGTTGATACCGTCGGCGCCGGCGACACTTTCGACGCCGGCATCCTCGCCTCCCTCAAGATGCAGGCCGTGCTGACCAAGGAGAAAATCGCCGCTCTCACTGGAGATCAGGTAAGGGCAGCTCTGGCGCTCGGCGCCAAGGCCGCTGCCGTGACGGTATCTCGCGCCGGTGCCAACCCGCCTTTTGCCAAGGAGATCGGGCTGTAGTCACAGCTCCCGGCTCTCTAGACCTTTCGCTCCGCCAGTGCCTTCACCAGGCCCTGCGTTGAACTGTCGTGCCCCTCGGCGCTTTCCTTGCCTTCGATGATCGGCAGCAGGCCTGTGGCCAGTTCCTTGCCAAGTTCAACACCCCATTGGTCGAAGGAGTTGATCCGGAAGAGTACGCCTTCGACGAAGACGCGATGCTCGTAGAGCGCGATCAGGCGTCCAAGCGCAAACGGCGTCAGCTGGTCGTAGACAAAGGTAATCGACGGGCGGTTGCCCGAAAATACGCGATGCGGCGCGATGAAGTTGGCCTTGCTCTCATCCATCCCCTTCGATGTCAGCTGCGCCTTCGCCTCTTCCAATGTTCGGCCTTTCATCAGAGCTTCCGACTGCGCCAGACAGTTGGCGATGAGAAGCTCGTGCTGATGGCGAAGATTGCTTTCAAAGCCATTCGCCGCGATCATGAACTCGGCCGGAATGACGGTCGTGCCCTGGTGAATGAGCTGGTAGAAGGCGTGCTGTCCGTTCGTGCCAGGTTCACCCCAGACAACAGGTCCTGAGTCTCCGTCCACTGGTGTTCCGTCGACCGTCACGCCCTTGCCGTTCGATTCCATATCGAGCTGCTGGAGATAGGCTGGAAAACGCAGCAGGCGCTGGTCATATGGCAAGATGGCGCGCGACGGGTAACCGAGCACGTTGCGATGGTAAAAGCCGATGAGCCCGAGCAGCATAGGAAGGTTCTTGCGGGTCGGTGCCGTACGGAAATGTTCGTCCATGGCATGCGCGCCGTCCAGGAAGCGGCCGAAAGCATCCGGCCCGATCGCGATCATCAGAGGCAGGCCGATCGCCGACCAGATCGAATAGCGTCCACCGACCCAGTCCCAGAAGCCGAAAATGCGGTCGCTCTCGATACCGAATGCCGCTACCTTGTCGAGCGCCGTCGAGACGGCAGCGAAGTGATGCTTGACCGCATCCTCGCCAAGGGCTTCGGCAATAAACGCGCGCGCAGAGGCGGCATTCGTCATCGTCTCGATCGTCGTAAAGGTCTTGGAGGCAATGATGAACAGGGTTGTCTCTGCATCGAGCAGCTTCAACGTGTCGGCGATGTGGGCACCGTCAACATTGGAAACGAAATGCGTTCGCGGACCGTCGTGATAGGGTGCCAGAGCCAGCGTCGCCATAACCGGCCCGAGATCCGAGCCGCCAATGCCAATATTGACGACGTCTGTAATGGCCTTACCGGTAGAACCCCTCAGCCTGCCGGAGCGAATGCCGTCGGCGAACGCGCCCATTGCCTCCAGCACCGCGTTGACCTCCGGCATGACGTCCTTGCCGTCCACCATCACCGGCGTATTGGCGCGGTTGCGCAGCGCGGTGTGTAAGACAGCGCGGTCCTCGGTGAAGTTGATCGCCTCACCCGAGAACATCGCATCCCTTTTCTTCTCGACGCCCGCCTCTTCGGCAAGTCGCTCCAGGAGCGTCATCACCTGGTCGTTGACGCCTGTCTTGGAGAAGTCCATCAGCAGGTCGTCGAAGGACACGCTAAAGCGTTCGAAACGCTGCGGGTCAGCAGCGAACGCCGCGCGAAGATCGGTGGCGTTCGTTGAGGCGGCGGTGTTCTTCAGGTCTTTGACGATGGCCTGCATGTTGGTTCCTCGTGATCCGGGGGAGGGATGCACGGGAACCTATAAGCTTTCACTTCCAAATCAAGCCGAGTGTCAGCCGTCAGCCGCGCAGCTCGCGCCGTAGGATTTTGCCGACGTTCGACTTCGGAAGCTCGCTGCGGAACTCGATCAGTTTCGGCCGCTTATAGCCCGTCAGGTTAGCTGCGCAGTGTTCCTTCAGGTCCTCTTCCTTCAGGTTTGGATCCTTCTTGACGACGAAAAGCTTCACCGCCTCACCGGAATGCGGATCCGGTACGCCAACCGCGGCGCACTCCAGCAC
>JAEWOP010000117.1 GCA_023399635.1 Pseudomonadota bacterium | reverse complement strand
GCAGGAACTGCGAATGCGGTCGTTCGTCCGCCCGTGTCGGCACGAGCAAGCGTCGCTCCGAGTTGATCAGCCGCGTGATCGTATCGGGAACACCCCCGCCCGCAATCAGCAGACTGTAATCGTCATCGACTGAAATCAGCCCACGATCAAACATCCAGTGCACAGTTCCGGATAGTGCGAGGCCGTTGCGAACGCTGTCCGGCCCACCGTGTGCCACCGGACGAATGTGAGCCGCTTGGACTTCCGATCGTCCGCCGCCGTTGATCAACTTGAGGCCGGTGACGGCGCAGGTGTCATGGTAGGCCGTCTTTATGGCTGCGGAGAAAGCGCGGTCCCGGAAGGGACGTTGAAGCACCTGCGTGACTATACGGCGGTCGATGCTGTCGACCTCGTAGGGCATCTGCGGGTTGTCACCAAATCCGACGCGCGCTTCCTCCGCCGGATCCGGCACTGGCCGTTCGCGGTCACGCTTCCCGAGGACATGGGCGAAGCCGGCAGCGAGGATCAGATCATACTCGGCGTCGGAAATGTTCCGCACCGCTCGCCCGAATGCTCCCTTATTCGTCGAGCCGTCCTCCTTGCGCAAGCCGCTCTCGTAGTAATGGCCCGTCTCCTTGAATGGGACGGCATGATCGAATGGCAGAAAGTCCTCGATCAGCGCGTAGTAGTGATCGGGTTTCGATGGGTCTGGGATGATGTCGGCAATTCGCGCCGTCGCGAAATACGCCTGCTTGCCACCGGATTTCATCAGATCGCCACTCGGACGCCTGGGCTCATAATAGACGATCCAATCCCGGCGAGCGGCTTCGACCTGACGTAGGTAAGTGCGCGGGAAGTGATACCGCTGCTCCGGCAGGTCGTCGTAGGTCGGGTCGATCTTCGTGGTGAGTATGGCCTTCGCCATCGGATGGACGTGCTCTCTGACTGCAATATAGAACTCTGTTGAACTTGCTACCAGGTGGAAGGCTGACGTGAAAGAGCCCGAGCGAGTATCCCCCTTCGGCCCCAATTGCATGGCGTGAATGCACGTATTAATTGTTCGCGTTGCTTGGGCATTCAGCAAGCAAGATTCCTAAATTTATCGATAAAATTTGTCAAATTCAAAGTAATATAAGTATCAATTGCAATGTGTTACTTGGCTACATTTATTTACAAAAACCTTAGATTGGTAGCCTGGCGGTTGTGTGCTTGAGATAATAGAGGGGTAGAAGCGGATATGCTTTTACGATCATTCCTCTTACATGGAGATAACCATGAACAAGACTGCCAACGCATCCGCTCTCCCGTCCGCCGCCCGCACGTTCTACGAAGCCAACGCTGTCGCAGAAGACATCAAGAGCCAGCTCGAAGAGACGGCCATGTTCCTCATCGGCGTTTCGCGCCGTTCGACCGAAGATACCTTCAAACTCGGCGAGCATCTTGAACGCGCAGCCGGGCTGCTCCCGGAAGGAACGTTGGAAAAGTGGGCCGTCGAGCGCTGCGGCTATACCGCGCGCCACGTCCGGACCCAGCGCGCGGTGTTTCGCAACCTGGATGCATATCGGGATATTCTGGTGGAACTGGCCGTGGGTCCCACGGTCCTTGGGAAGTTGAGTGCCGCGGAGCCCGAGCAGATCGAGCAGGCTATCGGCATTGCTGCGCAGAACGGCAAACTCAGGGTGCAGGACGTCACGGCGATTATGGCCGGCTCGAAAAACGAGGCAGAGGCACGGCCGGAGGTCGATCCGTATGATGTTGGCGGCATTGATGGGCTCAAAGCGATCATCGCAATGAAGATCCGGGATGGGGTCAAATCGTTCGTCGGGCATCTCGAGGAGATCCGCGCGCACGTCAGTGAGGCGTTGCCGAAGAAGAACATCGTCAAGAAGACCCTCGCTGAAAAGACGCATCTGACGGCGCGCCTTGCCCATAAGGAACTGGAAAGTCTGGCGCAGTTCGTCAGGCCCTATCCAACCGCGGCATATGTGATCTCAAATAGTGCCCTGCCGAGCAAGACTGGTTGGGCCGCGGTCAGCGCGCTGCTCTACAAGATGGGCAGCGAAACGACCTGGCCGGACAAAGGCGAGCTTCGGAGCTGGTTGGAAACGGAAGTCGTGCCGATCTTGGAATGGGCCACCTCCAAATCAAGCGCCCCGGCCTGGCATCGCGGTGAAACCAGTGACATGCCGAGCGCGAATGTTCCGGACGAGGTTCGTACGGATGGCCCGATTTCTGCGAATGACAGCGGCAGCCCTGATCCGGTGGCCGCGAGCGTCTCCTCGGTGGAAGAAAGAATGGGATCCATCGCGGCGGCTTTTGGAGCCACTGCCACGATCGAGGCGCCCAAGTCCAAGCGCACATCGGACGTTGACGTTCCTTCCGTCGCTGAGGCACTTGCCCAGCCTGAAAAGCGCCTGACCCGCCATGACATGGTTAAGCAGATCAAGTCAGAGTGGAGCGCCGCGAAAAAATCGGCAACATCACCAAACGCCGCGGCGTGACACGCTTAGCCCAAGACCCGTTGCTCGGAATCCCGGGCCTTCCCCCAAACTTCAAAGGGCCGCATGTTGGCCCTTTTCCTTTTGATTGCCGGTGGCGAGTCAAAACCCGCTTGTCGGCAATGTCGATCAACTAGCGGGTTCGTGGGACTCGCGCTTTGTGAGCCCGGCGTTAACCTTGTACCGGCTTTGTTCTGATTTTGCGCTCCGGGTCCTTGAGCCCGGCTCCCGGTCCTGCCAGGTTGGGGCTGTTCGGAAGACCGGACACAAAACGGCCCAAGCCGATGCTGGTAACATCGACAAGGGCCTGACCCTCAAACCTTGTTGAGAAGGAATCGGGCTATGACCACGTTTACCTCTATGACCCCCACAGGGGAAGTTCTCCGTTCGACAACAGCAGCGGCATCTGTCTTCTCCCACCGTTCGTCCGGTTCTGGCGCCCGGATCGACCTTGGCGAGCCGCCCGCGTTGCGCCGCCATCCGCACATCGTTCGCTTCCGTGACGTTGAGGCTGATCTCGATCTGCTGATCAATCGCGCCATCGCGGCGATTGTCGACGGCGAACCGGTCGATGACGAAATCCTCGGCCATTACGTTCACATCGCCTCGCTCGTTCGCGCTGTCTCGTTCCGTGAAGGCAAGCTCCTGGAGCAGGCGGTCGAGCGTCTGGCGAAGGCCAACCCCAACATCGTTGTCTTGACGCAGTCGCTGAAGCTGCCGCTGGTCAAGGCGGCGCTCGAAGCTGTCTCCGGAAACGACTGGCAGAGCCTCGATGGTGTGAAGCTCGATTGCGAGGCGCCGGCCAAGGGATCGTACACCCCGGACCTCATTCTCGTGAACCGCGCCCGGCACACCGCCTATATCCTCGACCTCAAACGGTCGCTGGCCTCCTATGGCGACACCAGCCGGCTCGAGGAGTTGAAGCTGAAAATGATGGCGTCGGCGATGGTGCTGCCGGACTGGTTGTACAAGAACCACAAGCGCATGATGGTCGACACGGTCGAGGTTGCCATTGTCGATGGTGCCAGCCGCCCGAGCGACCACGCGACCGGCATCTGGGCTTTGTCCGAGATCGACGACTTGCTGGAAATCGACGGAGTTGCAGCCTGCATGGCCGAACTGCGTCTCCGCTTCGGCCGCCGCGTGCAACAGCTTCTTGAGGCGGAAGCCCGCAAAGCGCTTGGTGTGATGATGGTCGCGTCGGCCGCGGCCGCTACCTTGACCGCTTCCGGCAAGCCACTGATTGCGTTGAACGGTCCGTCTCGCGCTTACGAGGAAGAGAAGGCGATGATTGCGCAGGTCGAGGACGATGGTCACTACGATCTCGGCTGCTTCGACGATCAGGACGACGAGCCCGAAGCGGTCCGTATCCGGGTCGGCTTCGCTCGCCGTCCGCGCCGGCACTGACGAGCCGCTAGCCCAACGGCACTGATCTCGGTCGCGCCTGAAGTGCGTGGCCGGCTTCCCTCATCTTCCATTCCACGAACGCCGGATGCCGATGCGCTCCGGCGAGGAGACAGTCATGTCCATCGATACCCACAGCCTGTCTGTGGCCGGCTTCCGTTGCGAAGCGGTCACGACCGACACCATCGCGTCGCCCTGCCTTCACGGCAAGCCTGCGAATCTCTCTCATATGCAGGCCGCCGACCTTAGCCACGGTTCGAGCGATCGCGACGATCCCGCCGTTCTCATCGGCCTCGCGCTTGCCTTCGTCCGGCAAGGTCGGTTGTTGGGCGGCTTTGTTCCTGAGCCGCTGATGCTGCGGTTGAGTGCAGGTGCCGACGGCGGCAATGCGGCATGCCGCCTGCTGCTCGGCTGGCTGCGGAGCCGCAACCGACATCTCGATCGGTCGCGGAATGAATATCTGAGCCTGTCTGGCTCTACCGGTTCGTCGGCTGACGCGCATCCGCCGCGCCGCTCGCCGCGCGAGCGTGTGTTGGCGCGGGTCCCGAAACCCGGTGATATTAACGGGTTGCGGCGTGGTCGGGCGCGTCGGCGCGATCCGGTGCAGGACGCCCACACTGCAATTATTGCCGCGGAGACGGGAGGTCGGATTGATGGATAAGCTCGCCCGTCTGTTTATCCGCCGCCTCCGTCATCTTGCCCGCCGCGAGGCGCGCCGGATCGCGCTGCGCAATGGTCTGCTGGAAAGCAGGATCGTCGATGTCGATGGTCATCTCACCTGCCGCTACAGCCCGGCTTACGACACGACACGACTGACCGGCGATCCGATCCGTGACGATACCTGGTTCCGGCGGAATTTTGGTGTCTGGCTTATCCCACCGAAGGAGACCGGCAATCCGACAGCCGGCTCTGCTGGCGATGGTGCCGTGACCGCCGGGATCACTCATCCGCCGTTCGCCTCGCAACTCGTGGCCCTGCCTCGGGCGCGTCACGGCACAATCGTAGAGGAGGGGGCGCTGGGTAGCAGTATCGATCGGCGTTCCTATGCCGTCGGTCTTGTGGATCGGGCAGCCGCTCAGCCACTGGTCAGTCACATCGTTGCGACCCTGGTTCTGGCGCGTGCGGTGCAAAGGAGCGGACGGTCGCTTCGGGAGATCGTTTATACGCTGACCCGTGTGACACCGGTCGTCACCCTTCATGCGCCACTTGCAGGCTTCGAGCGGGAGGTGCTGCGGCTCCTTGAAAAATCCCGGCTGGTACCCGGCGGCCCGTTCGCAGTCATCGAGTCGGATCACATGTTCAATGACGATCACTTTGACGTCGTTGAAGGGGAGACACGCAAACGTCTGATGACCTTCTCGGGCGCGGGCGTGCATCGTGTCACGGGCAATGCCCTGCGCCGGCGGATGCTCAGCGCGCTGTCGCGCGACCTGGTCGTGCTCGCCATCGCGGAGAAACGATCGGACATTCCCTCGCTGCTGCAGATCGCCGCCGACCTGTCGCTGGAAACGGGAAAGCTCGACCGGAGGTTCGTCGCCGATCTGGTGGAGGTGCTTTATCCGGACACGGCAATCGAGACGCTGGGTCTGCCGTCGGATTCCGATGCGCGCTGGTTGTCGCTGGAGGATTTGGTTCTTGCCTTCCGTCCGGGGCGACATGTTCGCGACGTGCTGCATGTTCTTGCCGTGCTCATTGAGCGCAATCGCAGTGACTTCGAGGAAGAGGAGGGTGGTGGTGGCGACAAGGCATCCGGATCGGCATCCTCCAGCACATCCACCGAGAAATCCCAGGGCTCGCACGAGCTGTCGAAGCCGTCCGACACCGAAAATAACGGCCGCTGGAAGAAGGACAAGCCGTCGGGTGCCGAAGTGATCCAGCCGGAGCCAATGCCGACGGTGGGCGAGATCGGCCAAAAGCCGCCAATGACCGTCGAAACCCTCTCCGGATATGGCAAGGCGAAGGACTGGGCGATCGATCTCAAAGCGGACGTCGATGATTACCGGGTGAGCATCCTGGCTTGGTCGGAGATGAGTACCAAGCTGCTGCTGTCTGGCCCGCCCGGTACCGGCAAGACGACCTTTGCCCGGGCGCTGTGCAACAGCCTGCAGGTCCCATTGGTCGTCACATCCGTCTCGACCTGGCTGCAGGGCGGTCATCTCAACGACGTCATCGACCGGATGAGCAAGACATTTGTCGAAGCGCGGGCCATGGCGCCGGCGATCCTGTTCATCGACGAGATCGACGGTATCGGCAAAAGGCAGCCGGCCGAGCGGGAATATGCCGACTATTGGAATACCATCGTCAACAAGGCGCTGGAACTGCTCGATGGCGCGGTCAAAAACGAAGGGCTGATCGTCGTCGGCGCCACCAATCGGCCCGACCATATCGACGAGGCCATCAAGCGCTCCGGACGATTGGAGACCCATATCGAAATCCCCAGGCCCGATATCACGACGCTGGCCGAAATCCTGGCCCACCATCTCGGCGACGATGTGATGTCGCTGATCTCTGAGCCGGAAGCGGACGCCGGTGCTGAAGCCGAGGACGGATTCTCGCTGAGGAAGATTGTCGCCGATCATTTGGAGCGAGAGGCGGAAGAGGAACGGAAGGGAGCTAGCCGATGACTGAACCACAGAACACCAACACGTCGGAAATGCCGGCAGCCGTGCAAGAAGGCAATTCCGCCGATGCGATCCTCAGGCGTCTCGCCACGCGGGCCATGGGTCTGACGGGCGCGGATATCGAACGCGTCGTCCGGGAGGCGCGATTGAAGGCGCGCCGGGGCAAGCGAGCGATCCGCTATGAGGACATCGAAGACGGCATCCGCGGCAATCGTCCGCCCGTGCCTTACAATCTGCGCTGGCGCTACGCCTTCCACGAGGCCGGACATGCGGTCGTCCATCATGCGCTTGATCTCGGACCTGTTCGCGGGCTCAATATCGATACCGGGGAGGGCGGCTACAATCTCGTCGGCTTCCACGTCTGGGCGACCGATACCCGCGACTGGTACGAAAACATGCTGACTATGCTCATGGCCGGGCGAGCCGCCGAGCAACTGATGCTCAAGCGCGTCTCGAGCGGCTCTGCCGGCGCCGACGACAGCGATCTGGCGCGGGCCACGCGTCTTGCCTACGATATGGAGCGGACGCTCGGCTTCGGGAGCGAGCATCCGTTGCTCTATCGTTCCCATCGCGATCCAAGCGCAGTTCTTGACCGCGACCCCGAGCTGGCGGCTCGTGTCCATGGAAGGCTGGCAGCGGCGCTTGATCGGGCTGCTGTGATCCTCAGGAGGCGCAGGCCGACCTTCAACACTTTGGCCAAGGCGCTGTTCGATGCCCAGGCAATGGATGAGACGGCGGTGCTGCAAATTCTGACAGACGGTGATCTGCCGCCCTAAAGCTGATAGTCATGCGCCCGATGAGCAGAAGCGGGGTGCAGGATGAGCGTCGCGGTTGTCGCCCATTGCGATTGGAGCATGGAGCAGAAAAAGCGCTGGATGGCTGTGGCTATCAAGCGCGGCGGAGACTGGCATCTTCAACCTCCGGAACTCGTCGGTGACACGTCGAGCTTGTTCGACCGGCTGCAGCGTCGCGCCGTCGATCCTGGCGCGCTTCTCATCGGCTTCGACTTCCCGATCGGCCTGCCCGAGGCCTATGCACGAGCAGCCGGCATCGGTTCCTTCCGGGAGGCACTGACGTCATTCGGTTCAGGGATCTGGTCTGATTGGTACAACGTTGCTGATCATCGCGACCACATTTCGCTGCAGCGCCCGTTCTATCCCGTCCGCCCAGGTGGCACGGCACGCGTCCATCTCTTCGATGCCCTTGGGATTTCTGGTGCGTCATCGCTCCTGCGTCTCTGTGAACGGGCGACCGCCGATCGGCAGGCTGCCTGCATGTTGTTCTGGACGCTTGGCGGCAATCAGGTCGGCAAAGGCGCGATCTCGGGATGGCGGGAAATCATCGTGCCGAGACTGGGAGAGATTGCACTGTGGCCGTTCGATGGAAGCTTGACCGAGCTCGCCAACAGAAAGCCAGTCATCGTTGCAGAAACTTATCCTGGTGACGTGTACCGTCAGATCGGCATGCCACGGAGTGGCTGGAGCAAGCGGCGTCAGGCAGATCGGCTACGGATGGGACAGAGTATCTTGCCTTGGCTTGCAGCGCGGCCGGAACTCGATGCCGATCTGCTTCTGCCCTTCATTGACGATGGCTTCGGCTCGGACAAGGCAGGCGAGGATCGTTTCGATGCCGTCATCGGACTGCTGGGCATGCTCGATGTCGTCGACGGCCGGCGGGGTGAAGGCATTCCGGCAATCGATGCCGTCCGCAAATGGGAGGGCTGGATCCTCGGACACCATCATGATGCGACATGATTTGAGACGAGGTGTGGCACGTTGTCGGCAACTCACATCAAGTCTCCAGCAACCTGAAACAAGTTGCGTTCATTTGATTCCGAACACCGGATTTTTGATTCGGAACTCGAATACG
Source organism: Pseudomonadota bacterium (assembly GCA_023399635.1). Lineage (GTDB taxonomy): Bacteria > Pseudomonadota > Alphaproteobacteria > Rhizobiales > Rhizobiaceae > Neorhizobium. Next base: position 1,064 of record JAEWOP010000117.1, on the reverse strand, counting down.
ACGATTCACCAACGCCGTTCGCGGCCGAACAGGTCGTCTTGACGTGAGATAACGTGCCTGCAACTCGAAACAAATTGCGGTCATTTGATTCATGGTTCTGCGCCGCCGATTCAAAGGTCGATATTTCTGATTCAGCCAAACAAGGCTTGCGCCGGTGGACCGGTCCCCTGACCATTGAAGAGGTTAGGCAGCGGGAGGAGCAGCATGAACCTGAAGGCAGCAAGGCAACAGCAGAAGGCGCTTCGCGACGCCAACAGAAGGGCGAAGCGGCCTGACAGGGATGACGTGGCCCGGGTGGCGTTGTTCTGGCTGATCCGGCGGGCGATCGAGAAGGGTCAGCAGACGGAACTGGAGAAGTTCCAGAACAAGATCGTCTCGATGCTCGCCGATCAGGGGTTCGATGAGCGCGAATCCGACGCGGTGTTCGACGATCTGGTCGCCAAGTACCGTACGGGTGGCTTGCCGTTCCGCAGGAAAATCCACCTGATCTATCCCGACGGCCTCGACTACGAGGCTTGAGTGCGTCCATGTCCACGTGGTCTGTAGTTACCGGATCTGTTTGCTCGACGAGGCCGATCCAACGCCTAACGGCGTTTGATGGAATGACGACTTCTCCCCCCATTACTTCGTAAAACGCCGTTTGATTCTGAATCGGATTTCCGGAGAAGCAGTCTGCTGCTCCAATCCTCCGTTAATCTGCTTGGCTTAGCTCGACCGGCCCCCTCGCATAGAGGGTCCGAGTAACGAACAGCATGAAGTGAAATGACTAAGCTAACTGCAATCAAAGCCTTCCAACGTAAGATCGACGCCTATTGCGAACTACGTCTCTCGACTGCCTTCTCCAGCGACGAAGCCGAAGCCCTCAATGCCTATATGCGGCGGCTCATCGAAAGACGGTGTGCGCCACCCCGGACGGCAGGCCGGACCGAATGGGATGTCGTTGCTCGCATGACCGGGATCGATGCTCGATCGGTTGCTTCGCATCACCGTTTGATCGAGCCCGGGTTCGACGCCATCATTGGTTGGAACAAGGACGGCGGGGAAACAGCCGGAGAGGCAGGAGG
>JAEWOP010000017.1 GCA_023399635.1 Pseudomonadota bacterium | reverse complement strand
AACTTGGAATCGATCATCTTGTCGTATTCCTTGCCGAGCGGCATGCGCCAGAGTTTTTCCCCGGTCGCTTCTCCCGCGGCAAAAAGACGGCTCGCCAGTTCGTCATCATTGGAGAAGAGGCCGGCATGCTGGTTACCAAGCGCCACAAGGATCGCGCCGGTGAGGGTCGCAAGGTTGATCATGAAGCGTGGCTTGAAGCGGTCGTTGCAGTACCAAAGGGCGTCGCCGAGGACGAGACGACCCTCCGCGTCGGTGTTGATGATCTCGATGGTCTGGCCCGACATCGACGTGACGATGTCGCCCGGTCGCTGGGCGTTGCCATCGGGCATGTTTTCGACAAGGCCGAGAATGCCGACGGCATTGACCTTCGCCTTGCGGGCCGCCAGCACATGCATCAACCCGGCCACGGCAGCTGCGCCGCCCATATCACCCTTCATGTCCTCCATGCCGGCACCGGGCTTGATCGAGATACCGCCGGAATCGAACACGACGCCCTTGCCGATGAACGCAACGGGAGCTTCTCCCGCCTTCCCGCCCTTCCATTGGATGACAGCAAGCCGTGGTGGACGCACCGACCCTTGGGCGACACCCAGAAGAGCGCCCATCTTGAGCTCCTGCATTTCCTTCTCGGTCAGTATCTCGACCTCGGCACCCAGCGCCTCGAGTTCCTTCGCCTTGGCAGCGAACTCGACCGGACCTAGAACGTTCGGCGGCAGGTTGACGAGATCTCGTGCCGATATAACGCCTGCCGCGGTAGCCCGGACTTCTACGAGACGCTCCTCCGCCTGCCCGTGTACGCCGGTGACGATGGTAACGGCAACTGTCTTTGGTGGCTTCTCCTCGTCGTCTTTCTTCTTCGTCTTGTAGGCGTCGAAAGTGTAAGCGCGCAGCATCAGGCCCAGCGCGAAATCAGCAGCCTGCTCAGGCCCAACTTCCACTCCCGGAGCATCGAGAAAGACAACGACATTGGTTGCGGACTTGAACTGTGCTGCCGCCGCACCCCCTGCCCGCAGCCAGTCATGTGCTGTCATCGCTTCCGGCTTTCCCAGCCCCAGCACCACCAGGCGATCCGCCGGTGAGCCTGCCGGCGCGATCACATCAAGCGTGGCCATGGCCTTCGCCTTGAACTTGGCGATCTCGGCAGCGCGAGCGCATATCATCTGCGGATCCGCTTCAGGCAAACCGGCGAAAGCTTCCGCACCGGATGCCTGCAGCATGATCGCCAAGGCGTTTTCAAGCGGCGCCGAGGCTGCAAAACGGATTTCGTAATTCACTGACATCTTCACTCCGGTCTTTGCGTGATGTGCGCCGATCATCCCCGTTTCCAACGCCAAGGCAAGCCGCGCAACGCAAATCTTGAACCTTGTGCCGGAGACAAGGTGAACACCACCAGGGCGGACTGTCGGTTTTGATGTGTCATTCAACGGTGCCCAGTCGGAGCATTTTCGAAATGACACAGTCCGTCAAAAAATCACAATCATCGGCCAGTTTGTGAGATAGAGGCTGTCGCCAACCCTCCGGCGATCGCTTAGATAAGCCGAGCCGTACCATGGGGCGGGACGGCTGGATTCGCCGCAGCGGGACCTAATGAAGCTTCTCGAAATCTACATATTGCGCAGGATCATCCAGATGTTCCTGGTGGCGCTTGTTCCGGTGCTCACCATCATCTGGACCATTCAGGTGCTAGGACGAATCAATCTCGTCACTGACACGGGCCAGTCCATGGGCTCGTTCATGCTGCTTGCGACCTACATCCTGCCAACTATCATCCCGGTCGTTTTGCCCTTTGCGCTCGCCATCGGCATCACGCAGACGCTAACGGCGATGAACAATGATTCCGAACTGCCGGTGATCGATGCCGCCGGTGCGTCACGTGGCATTATCTTCCGGCCAGTGCTTTTCCTAGCAGCATTCCTGAGTCTTTTCTCCTTCGTCGTCGCGAACTTTGTCGAACCACCTTCGCGCGTTGCCGCCCGGCAAATGGTGGCGGAAGCTTATGCCGATCTCCTTTCCTCCGTGATTGAGGAGAAGACGTTTCGGAGCATCGAGGACGGGCTGCACGTCCAGATATCGGAACGCCATTCCGGACGCGTGCTGACCGGCTTGTTCGTGGTGGATTACCGGGACCCAAATTTTGACCTGATATACTATTCCCGGGAGGGATCGATCGACGAGAGCGGAACCTCGCTCACTATGCGCGACGGAGAGGTTCATCGAAAGACGCCTGATGGGCGCATCTCGATCATCAAATTCGCATCCTACGCCTTCGATTTGTCGGCGATGTCTGCTTCGGACGGCGGCCCGTCGCTCAATGCTGGAGACCGCACCCTAGGTTTTCTCTTCAACCCCGACCCCAACGACTCCCACGTCCAACGATCGCCCGGAACCTACCGATCGGAGCTACATGCTCGCCTGACGGATTGGCTATTTCCGTTCATGTTCGCGCTCGTCTCCCTGGTCATCGCGGGAGATAGCCGGTCGCATCGGCAGACGCGTCTTCATCCCATGGTCGTCGCGCTCGCGTTCGCCTTCGCATTGCGTTGGCTAGGCTTTTCGCTGAAGAACCTGGTGAAGCAAGATGAGGCTTACACGATCCTGATCTACGCGTTGCCGGTGACGACGATTGCCACGTGCTGTTACCTGTTGGCCACCAACACCAAGATCCGGGTGCCGCGCGTGTTGGTCAACCTGATCACCGCAGCCTCGCGGCGGATACGTCAGCTCTGGTCGCACCGCACCGTTGCGGGAGGAAGCCGATGATCTTCAGCACCCTCGGTCGGTACTTCTTTCGACGTTATGTCACCACGGCGATCTGGTTCTTCCTGGGCGTCAGCGGAATCATCTTCCTGGCCGACTTCAGCGAAACCAGTCGCCGGATGGCGAGCCTGAATGGGTATACGGTACCGGCGGCGCTGCTCTTCACTGCGATGCGGATACCTTTCATTCTTCAGCAGGCAATTCCGACGATGTCGCTCTTCATCGGCATGACCGCGCTGATCGCGCTCAACCGCCGTTACGAGTTGGTCGTGACACGTGCCGCGGGAATTTCGGTCTGGCAGTTCATCATGCCGTTCGCGACGGGCGCGTTTCTGATTGGCATGTTCGGGATGATGATCGTCAACCCCTTGGCAGCCTGGGGCCAGCGCGAATCATTGTCGATGGAAGCCAGTTGGCGTCAATCCAGCAATCGGTCAGCGAAATCGGATTTCCTTCCCTGGATCCGACAGTCCTCCGACGGCAAGGACACGATCATCGGCGCCAAGAGCTATCGCGCTGAAGGAACCGAACTTGTCGACGTGGTCGTTTTCCAGTTCGACGGCGACGGTCGTGTCATCCTCAGGCAGGATGCATCCACGGCGAAGTTGGAAGATGGTTACTGGCTTCTTACCGACGTTCTGGAGAACCGTCCCGGCGAAATCCCGAAGCGTCTCGAAAGCGCACATCTGAACACCAATCTGAGACAAGAATACCTGCAGGAGAGCCTGTCTCAGCCCGAAACCGTTGCATTTTATGATCTTTCGCGGAAAATCGAAGTCGGCCGCTCGTTTGGCCTCCCGACCAGACCACTTGAAACGCAGTTCCACTCCTTGCTTTCGCTTCCGCTGCTTCTGGTAGCAATGACTCTCATCGCTGCAACAGTGTCATTGAAATTCAGTCGTTTCGCACAATCCAGGTCAGTGATTCTGGGTGGAATCGTTTCTGGCTTCGTGCTTTATGTCGTCACGGTTCTCGTAAAAGCATTCGGGAGCAGCGGTGCAGTGCCGCCCTTTGTGGCGGTGTGGGTGCCGGTGATTGTTGCGACAGCGCTTGGCGCAACGATTCTGCTTCATCAGGAGGATGGCTAGTGGCGGCCAACAACCGCGGAAATATCAGACGGCGCCTCACGGTCCTGCTGGCAAGCGCGGCCGTGTGTGTGAATGTCATGCACCCTGTCGCAGTACACGCGCAGGAGAACTCGTTGATGTCGCCGGCGGTGGCGGACGACGCAAAGATGCTGCTGCGTGCCAACGAGCTCGTTTACAACCAAGATGCCGAGCGCGTGACTGCCACTGGCGGCGTCCAGATCTATTACAACCGCTACCGGATGGTGGCGCAGCGGGTAGAATACAATCAGCAGACTGGCCGGGTGACGGCGGTCGGCAACATCGAACTCATCGAGCCTGACGGCAACCGGATCTATGCTGATGAACTCGATGTGACGGATGACTTCGGCCAAGGTTTTCTGAATGCGCTGCGGGTCGAAACAACTGACAATACGCGCCTAGCCGCGGAAAGCGCAGAACGGCTTCCCGGCGAACTGATGGTCCTGAACAATGGTGTCTACACCGCCTGCCTACCGTGTGCCGAGAAGCCCGGCAAGGCACCGCTTTGGCAGGTGAAGGCCCAGCGTGTCGTCCAGAACGGCCAAACTAAGACGATTCGCCTGCAGAACGCTCGCTTTGAGCTCTTCGGCATGCCTATCGGCTTTCTCCCCTTCCTTGAAGTGCCGGATCATACGGTTGAGCGAAAGTCAGGCTTCCTGTTTCCGCGGATGAGTCTCGACGACAACCTCGGCTTCGGCATCACCGTTCCATACTATCATG
>JAEWOP010000213.1 GCA_023399635.1 Pseudomonadota bacterium | reverse complement strand
TGTGATCAAAAAGCGCCGCCGGGCCAATCGGCGGCGCTTTCAGTCCGGGAGGAAATTATGTCTGCCAAGCAAGATGACTTAGGGCCCATCGTTTCTTCCGGACATCTCGCGACCGGGGCCTTGCCAGCGCTGTCGGAGATCGAGTTCGGCCTCATCATGCTGAACCACGCCTTCAACCGCTGGATGGTGCGTTGCATGGCCGCTGCCGGCGTGCCGGACCTCTCTCCGGTGGACATCATCGTGCTTCACAACGTCAACAGCCGCGACAAGCCGAAGACGCTCGCCGACATCTGCCTCGTGCTCAACATCGAGGATACCCATGTCGTCACGTACGCGCTCAAGAAACTTGAACGGCTGAAGCTCATCAAGTCGGGCCGACGCGGCAAGGAAAAGCTAGTGATGGTGACCGAGGCCGGAGCCGAAGCCTGCACGCGCTACAAGGCGATGCGGGAAAGTCTGTTGGTGCGATCCGTCCTGGCGACGGAGGTTTCAGCCGACATATTATCCGACATCGCGACCCGTCTCAGGGCGCTGTCGGGCCATTATGATCATGCTGCGCGGGCTGCTGCATCGCTCTAGAACAGGTGTTTGCGGATCCTGTTCGACACTAGTTTTTCTAGGAATAGTGGGGGGACCATGTTTGGGTCCCCCCACTCGATCTTTTAGTTCGACTGCCAGCTCTTTACGAGTTCGTCGTAGTTGACCGTGATCGGCTTTTCCTTCTCGTTCTCAATCTTCAGCTGAGGAGCGAGATTGCCTGCCTTCACGGCTTCCGCGTTCCAGTATTCCAGATCGTGCTCCTCGGCGAGCTTCGGCCCCATGTCTCCCTGGACGCCAGCGCGCTCAAGGCGTTGCAGGACCTTCTCCTGTTCTGCGCAAAGCGAGTCCATTGCTTCCTGCGCCGACTTGGCCCCGGAAGATGCGTCGCCGATTGCCTGCCACCACAGTTGTGCCAGCTTAGGATAGTCCGGGATATTGGTGCCCGTTGGCGACCACTGAACGCGAGCTGGCGAGCGGTAGAACTCGATCAGTCCGCCGAGTTTCGGCGCACGCTCCGTGAACGACTCGTGGTTGATCGAGCTGTCGCGGATCAGGGTGAGGCCGACATGGCTCTTCTTCACGTCCACGGTCTTCGACGTGACGAACTGGGCATACAGCCAGGCCGCCTTCGCGCGGTTGTCAGGCGTGGACTTCAGCAGCGTCCATGAGCCGACGTCCTGGTGACCGAGCTTCATGCCTTCCTTCCAGTAGACACCGTGGGGGCTTGGAGCGAAGCGCCATTTTGGCGTCCCGTCCTCGTTTACCACCGGCAGGCCTTCCTTGACGAAATCGGCAGTGAAGGCCGTGTAGGTGAACATCTGCTGTGCGACCTCACCCTGAGCCGGGACCGGGCCGGATTCGGAGAAAGTCATGCCCTGGGCCGCAGCTGGTGCATAGGCCTTCATCCAGTCGAGATACTTCTGGATGGAGTAGACGGCCGCCGGTCCGTTGGTATCCCCGCCACGGGCAACGCAGGAGCCGACGGGACGCGAGTTCTCGTCAACCTTGATGCCCCATTCGTCTACCGGTAGACCGTTTGGCAGACCTTTATCGCCGTTGCCGGCCATGGACAGCCAAGCATCGGTGAAGCGCCAGCCGAGCGAGGGGTCCTTCTTGCCGTAGTCCATATGGCCGAAGACCTTCTTGCCGTCGATTTCACGACCGGTGAAGAACTCAGCGATGTCTTCATAGGCCGACCAGTTGACCGGCACACCGAGGTCGTAGCCGTACTTCTCTTTGAAGTCGGCCTTGTTCTTCTCGTCGTTGAACCAGTCATAGCGGAACCAGTAGAGGTTCGCGAACTGCTGGTCCGGCAGCTGGTAGAGATCGCCGTCCGGAGCGGTGGTGAATTTCAGGCCGATGAAGTCCTCCAGGTCCAGGCCGGGATTGGTGACGTCCTTGCCTTCGTTCGCCATCCAGTCGGTCAGCGAGCGTGCCTGCTGATAGCGCCAGTGGGTGCCGATCAGGTCGGAGTCGTTGACATAGGCGTCGTAGATATTCTCGCCCGACTGCATCTGCGTCTGCAGCTTTTCGACCACATCGCCTTCGCCGATGAGGTCGTGGGTGATCTTGATGCCGGTGATGGCGGTGAAAGCGGGCGCCAGGACCTTGGATTCATATTCGTGTGTCGTGATCGTCTCCGAGACGACCTTGATGTCCATGCCGGCGAAAGGCTGCGCGGCATCGATGAACCACTGCATTTCCTGTTCCTGCTGCTCGCGGGTAAGCGACGACATGTCGCCGATCTCCGCGTCAAGGAACTGTTTTGCCTCCTCCATCCCGGCAAAGGCATTGCCTGTCATGGCCAGCAGCACCGCTGCCGTCGTAGTCATAAGATGCCGTCGCATATCGTCCTCCCGTGTTGCGATTGCATTTTCCTACGCACCCAGAACGAGGGCGCGATCTTCACCTGCATCAGACGGTTCTAAACACGATGACCGCGTAAAGAAGGCTGAGTGCAAGAGACCACCACAGGCTGGCGTCAATGAGCCCCAGCCATGCGAGATTGATAAAGGCTGACCCAAGCAGCGATATGAAGAGCCGGTCGCCGCGCGTCGTTTCAAATCGCAGGATGCCCACCCTTGGGTGGCCTCCCGGGCGCGCATATTCCCACACGGCCATCAGCGCGAGGAGCGCCAGGATAGTCATGAAGAATACTGCAGTCGGAAATGACCAGGCCATCCATCCACCGGGTGAGAGCGGAGCGGACCAATCCCGCGCACCATCCTCGACCGGGAGTGACAATGCCAATGACACCAGAACCGCCACATAGATCCCGAGGATGGTCGCCAACGCCAGGGGCCAGCGCCGGCCGTGTGTTGATGCTGCGGCCATCAAACCCTCCCCAGGGCAAAGCCCTTGGCAATGTAGTTGCGAACGAAATAGATGACGAGCGCTCCTGGAATGATGGTCAGAACGCCTGCCGCGGCGAGCACGCCCCAGTCCATGCCGGAAGCAGAAACGGTGCGCGTCATGGTGGCTGCGATCGGTTTCGCATCGGTCGTTGTCAGGGTGCGGGCGATCAGGAGCTCGACCCACGAGAACATGAAGCAGAAGAACGCAGCGACGCCAATCCCGGACGCAATCAGCGGCATGAAGATCTTCACGAAGAACCGCGGGAACGAGTAACCGTCAATATAGGCGGTCTCGTCGATCTCCTTCGGCACACCCGACATGAAGCCCTCCAGGATCCACACCGCCAAGGGCACGTTGAAAAGGCAGTGAGCGATGGCCACCGCGATGTGAGTATCGATGAGGCCGAAGGCGGAGTAGAGCTGGAAGAACGGCAGGGCGAAAACTGCGGGCGGCGCCATGCGGTTGGTGAGCAGCCAGATGAACAGATGCTTGTCGCCGAGGAACCGGTAGCGAGAGAAGGCGTAGGCAGCAGGCAGCGCCACCGTCACCGAGATGACGGTGTTCATGACGACGTAGATGATCGAATTGATGTAGCCGTTGTACCAGGAAGGATCGGTGAAGATCACCATGTAGTTGCGCAGCGTCGGGCTTCGAGGCCACAGCGAAAAGTTGCCAAGGATCTCCGAATTGCTCTTGAAGCTCATGTTGATCAGCCAATAGATCGGCAGGATCAAGAACAGGATGTAGAGGGTCGGGACGATCCAGGACCAGCTTCTTTTCACGTCTGTCGTGCTCATGGTGCCCCTCCTAGCTCTTCGCATCGTGGCTGGTCATCACGGTGTAGAAGACCCATGACAGCAACAGGATGATGAGGAAGTAGATGATCGACATGGCCGCTGCCGGACCCAGGTCGAACTGGCCGACGGCCATCTTCACGAGGTCGATCGACAGGAAGGTGGTTGAGTTGCCGGGGCCGCCGCCTGTGACCACGAAAGGCTCGGTGTAGATCATGAAGCTGTCCATGAAGCGCAGCAG
>JAEWOP010000171.1 GCA_023399635.1 Pseudomonadota bacterium | reverse complement strand
CGCCGGAGTGGGCATCTGCGATCACGGGGCTGACGGTGGAGGAGATCGAAGCCTTCGCCCGCCTCGTCGGCACCACGAAGAAGACCTTCTTCCGCCTCGGTTACGGCTTCGGGCGCCAGCGCAACGGCACGGTCTCCATGCACGCCGCGCTGTCGGTCGCCACCGTCCTCGGCTCCTGGCAGTACGAGGGGGGCGGCGCCTTCCACAACAACGGCGATATCTTCCGCCTGAACAAGTCGGAACTGATGGGCACGGCTTACGCCGATCCCGATATCCGCATGCTCGACCAGTCCCAGATCGGCCGCGTGCTAACGGGGGATGCCGACGCGCTGCGCCACCGCGGACCGGTGACGGCGCTGCTGATCCAGAACACCAACCCCGTCAACGTCGCGCCGGAGCAGCGCCTCGTGAAGCAGGGGTTTGCACGTGATGACCTGTTCGTCGCCGTCCACGAGCATTTCCTCACGGAAACGGCCGAGATGGCCGACGTCGTCCTGCCGGCAACGATGTTCCTGGAGCATGACGACCTCTATCGCGCCGGCGGCCAGAACCACATCCTGCTTGGCCCGAAGCTTGTGGAGCCGCCGGATACGGTGCGGACCAACCTTTTCGTCATCGAGGAGTTGGCCAAGCGCCTTGGCGTCTCGCATTTCCCGGGCTTCGGTCTGTCGGAACGCGAGCACATCGACCGCATGCTCGCCGCCAGCGGTTGGCCCGGCTACGACAGCTTGGCCCTGCAGCGCTGGATCGATGCGCAACCGGATTTCGACACGGCCCATTACCTCAGGGGCTTCGGCTATCCGGACGGGAAATTCCGCTTCAGCCCCGATTGGGAAAACGGCCCGTCGCCCAATCGTCCGCCGAAGAGCCTCGGGCCCATGGGGCCGGTCGCGGCGCTGCCGAGGTTTCCCGACTACGTCCCGGTGATCGAGGAGGCCGATGCCGAGCATCCCCTCCGCCTGGCAACGTCGCCCGCCCGCAACTTCCTCAACTCGACCTTCGCCGAGACGCCGACCTCCGCACAGAAGGAAGGCCGGCCGGAGGTGATGATCGAGCCTTCCGACGCGCTTCGTCTCGGTATCCTCGATGGCGACGTCGTCCGCCTCGGTAACACGCGCGGCGAGATCCGCCTGCATGCACGCATTGTGCCCGGCGCCAAACCCGGAGTGCTGATCGCCGAGGGTCTATGGCCCAACAAGGCGCATCTCGACGGGGAGGGGATCAACGTCCTCACCGGCGCCGATGCCGTCGCTCCCTATGGGGGTGCGGCCTTTCATGACAATCGCGTCTGGCTGCGCAAGGAAATCGCATGAGCAAACTGGAGAATGCCAAGGTCGAGATCGTCGAGGACAAGACGCTCTCGGAAGACTGGTACCACCTGCGCAAGGTGACCTTCGACTACACGAACTCCCGTGGTGAAATTCACCGTCTCTCGCGCGAATGCTATGACCGCGGCCACGGTGCCACGATCCTTCTCTATGATCCGCCGCGGCAGGTCGTCGTTCTGGTCAAGCAGTTCCGGATGCCAGCTTACGTGGCTGGTCACTCCGGTTGGGTGATCGAGACTCCGGCTGGTCTTCTGGATGGCGACCATCCGGAAGAGGCGATACGGCGCGAAGCAGTCGAGGAAACAGGTTATGAGGTCCGCGAGGTCCGCTTCCTGTTCGAGTGCTTCATGTCGCCCGGCGCGGTCACCGAGCGCATCCATTTCTTCTATGCACCGATCGATCTCAGCCACCAGGTCCATGACGGTGGTGGCCTGGACGAGGAGCACGAGGACATCGAGGTTCTGGAAATCCCGCTCGACAACGCGCTGGCCATGATCGGCACCGGCGAGATCTGCGACGGCAAGACGATCATGCTCCTGCAGTGGGCGGCATTGAACCGGGACAAGCTGTAGAGCGTTTGAACCGCTAGAGCCCGCCGGAGATCAGCCTCTGTTCCGCAAGCTCGGCATTCGCCACGGGCGTCGTCACGGCGCGCCCATCCTCCATCCGCACCTTGCCCTCCGCCACCAGCTTCAGCGCCAGCGGATAGAGTTGATGTTCCACGGTCAGGATACGGGCAGCGAGCGTGTCCGCGGTGTCCTTAGCCAGAACAGGAACGGCCGCCTGTGCGATGATCGGCCCCTCGTCCATCCCTTCCGTCACGAAATGCACGGTGCAGCCAGCGATCTTCATGCCCGCGTCGATAGCGCGTTGGTGGGTATGGAGGCCGGGAAAGAGCGGCAGCAGGGAAGGGTGGATGTTGAGGATCTTCCCTTGGTGGCGGCGGATGAAGTCGGCGGAAAGGAGCCGCATGTAGCCGGCGAGGCAGATGATGTCCGGTGCGATCTCGTCGAGCGCAGCGAGGATTGCCTCCTCATGCTCGGACTTGCTCGCAAAAGCCTTCCTCTCGAAGACCCTCGTAGGGATGCCGAGCGCCTCGGCTTTCGCCAGTCCACCAGCCGAAGCCTTGTCGGAGATGACGCAGGATATCTCTGCCGGCCATCCCGTCGCCTCGCACGCCTTCGCCAGCGTCAGCATGTTCGAGCCGCCGCCGGAGATGAAGACAACGACGCGTTTCCGGCTGTGGCCGTCCGCCGGGATCATAGGGCAAGGGTGCCCTGATAGATGACCCCGGGCCCGCCTTCCGAACGAGACACCATCCGGCCGAGTGGCACGACCACTTCGCTCTCCGCAGAAAGTATATCAGTCACAGCTTCGGCATTTTCCGCAGCAACGACCGCAATCATACCGATGCCGCAGTTGAAGGTCCGCAGCATCTCGCTCGCCTCTACGCCACCGGTCGCGGCAAGCCAGGAGAAGACGGGGGTGACGGGGATGGAGTCGAGATCGATCTCGGCGGCAAGGTTCTTCGGTAGCACGCGCGGGATGTTCTCCGGAAAGCCGCCGCCGGTGATATGCGCCAGCGCCTTGATCGCGCCAGTCTTGCGGATCACCTTGAGGAGCGACTTGACGTAGATGCGGGTCGGCGTCAGCAGCGCTTCACCAAGCGTCTTGCCCTCGGCGAAGGGAGCAGCATCGTCCCAGCCGAGCTTTGACACCGACACGATCTTGCGCACCAGCGAGAAGCCGTTCGAATGGACGCCGGAGGAGGTGAGCCCGAGAATAAGGTCGCCTTCCGCAATATCGCCGACCGGCAGTAACTGGCCCCGCTCGGCCGCACCGACGGCAAAACCGGCCAGGTCGTAGTCACCGCCGGCATACATGCCGGGCATTTCCGCCGTCTCGCCGCCAATCAAAGCGCAGCCTGCCTGGCGGCAGCCTTCCGCGATGCCTTGCACGATCGCAGCACCCTGGTCCGGATCCAGCTTGCCGGTGGCAAAATAGTCGAGGAAGAAAAGGGGCTCGGCACCCTGCACGACGAGATCGTTGACGCACATGGCGACGAGGTCGATTCCGACGGTATCGTGGCGGTCAGCGTCGATGGCGATCTTGAGCTTGGTGCCAACGCCGTCATTGGCGGCGACCAGCACAGGGTCGGTGAAGCCGGCAGCGCGGAGGTCGAAGAGGCCGCCGAAGCCGCCGATCTCGCCAACAGCGCCGGGCCGGCGGGTGGAGCGGACGGCGGGCTTGATCTTCTCGACCATCAGGTTCCCGGCGTCGATATCCACCCCGGCGTCGCTATAGGTGAGGCCGTTCTTGCCCGTCTCGCTCATTGCCTGTCTCCGCTCGTGAAGCTTCGAGGGCCATTGCATGGGTTGCGCGCTTATGCAAGCGCTTCGCCCGTGTTGACGGGGGATAGCGGGCACGGAAAGTCGCTGTACTTGACCGGCAAGCCGGCCCCATCCTATCGATGTGCCGGCTGCGGCAACCAAAGAGGAAGGCTCGGATGCCCTATCACATCACCGGTGCGAACCTGCGCCGTCACATCCTCTTCTGGGTGGCGGCGCTTGTGGTGTTCGTCATCTTCCTCTGGGCCTTCCGGTCCATCCTCCTGCCCTTCGTGGCGGGTATGGCGTTGGCTTATTTCCTCGATCCGGTAGCCGACTGGCTGGAGAGGCGGGGCCTGAGCCGGATGATGGCAAGCGTGGTGATCCTCGTCTGCTTCGTCCTTGTCTTCGTCCTGTCGCTGATGATCATCATTCCCGTGATCGTCAGCCAGTTAAATGATTTTGCAGCCGCACTGCCGGGCTATGTATCGCGCCTGCAGGAACTGATCGCCACCCCTGACGCCTTTCTTCCGGATTGGCTGAGCGCACAGATCGAGACCGCCAAGCAGAACTTCTCCAACGTCATGTCGGAAGGGGCAGGCTTCATCACCGGCCTTCTTCGCCAGATCTGGGCTTCGGGCAAGACACTGCTCGACATAGTTTCCTTGCTCGTCGTGACGCCCGTTGTGGCCTTCTACATCCTTCTCGACTGGGACAAGATGATCGCGAAGGTTGATAGCTGGATCCCGCGAGATCAGGTCGGAACGGTCCGGCAACTGGCGCTGGACATGGATGGTGCCATCGCGGGCTTCGTTCGCGGCCAGGGCTCCATCTGCCTCATCCTTGGAGCCTTCTATGCCATCGGCCTGTCCTTGATCGGGTTGAACTTCGGGCTCCTCATCGGCTTTGCCGCAGGCCTGATCAGCTTCATCCCCTATATCGGTTCATTCGTCGGATTGCTTCTTTCGGTGGGGGTCGCACTCGTCCAGTTCTGGCCGGACTATACCTGGATCATCGCGACGGCAGCCGTCTTCTTCGCCGGCCAGTTCATCGAGGGAAATATTTTGCAGCCCAAGCTGATGGGCTCGCGGATCGGCGTCCACCCGGTGTGGCTGATGTTCGCGCTGTTTGCGTTCGGCCTGATCTTCGGCTTTGTCGGCCTCCTGATCGCGGTTCCGGCGGCCGCCGTGGTTGGCGTGCTTGTCCGCTTTGCCCTGTCGCGGTATCTTGACAGCGACCTCTACTACGGGCGCGTCGCTGCACTTCCATGGGAAGAGGCGTCGCAGCCGAAGGTGCTGGAGCACTCCCGGGACAAGCCATGACCGACAACGCAGAACGCGACCGGCGGCGCCATGAGCAGCTGCCGCTTGCTTTTCCCTATGATACGGCGACGGGACGCGACGATCTCCTTGTCTCGGAGCGTCTCGATGCTGCCGTTTCCATCATCGATCATTGGCCTCATTGGCCGTCCCCGGTGGTCGTCCTGGCCGGGCCGGTAGGTTCCGGCAAGTCGCACCTGGCTGCTATCTGGCGCGCGAGGAGCGGCGCGAAGGACGTTCACCCCAGGGCCGGATCAGGAGCTGCTAAGTTGGCAGCGGACGGTCCGGTCCTGTTCGAGGATGCCGAACGTCAGGGCTTCGATGATACGGAACTTTTCCATGTCATCAACAGCGTCCGCGAGAACGGCCACAGCCTGCTCATTACCTCGCGCCTCTGGCCCATGTCTTGGCCGGTCACGCTTCCGGATCTGCGCTCGCGCCTGAAAGCGGCGACAGTGGTAGAGATTGGCGAACCGGACGAGGACCTGCTGGCCCAGGTCATCGTCAAGCTCTTCGCCGACCGCCAGCTTTACATCGATGACAAGCTCGTCGGCTATATCGTCACCCGGATGGAGCGGTCGCTGGCTGCGGCCCAGACGATCGTGGAGCGGTTGGACCGGCTGGCGCTTGCCCGCGGCACCCGAATCACGCGTCAATTGGCTGCGGAAGTTCTGAACGAGGTCGGGAATGCGGAAGAGGGCGGTTGACTGTCACAGTTCCGTCGCCAATCTGTAATAGCTGGGGAGCTTGATTGGGGGCTGAGTGATGGATGTGACGACCGGAACCGACCAGGTTCAGAGCGAGGATCCTGTTTTCGACGATCTGATGGCCAGCGCGGATCGGTTCATCAACCGGGAGTTCTCCTGGCTGCAGTTCAATCGTCGCGTTCTGGAAGAAACTCTGAACACGGCTCACCCGCTTCTCGAACGCATTCGCTTCCTCTCGATTTCGGCTGCCAATCTCGACGAGTTCTTCATGGTGCGCGTCGCTGGCCTTGAAGGGCAGGTGAGGCAGGGCATCGTCATCCGTAGTCCGGACGGGAAGACCCCTGCCGAGCAGCTGGACGGGATCCTTCAGGAGATCGATAACCTGCAGATGGAGCAGCAGGCTTCGCTGGCGGTACTGCAGCAGTATCTTGCCCAGGAGGATATCCTGATCGTGCGTCCTGCGGCATTGTCGAACGAGGACCGCAACTGGCTTGCCACGGATTTCGAGGAAGATCTCTTCCCGATCTTGACGCCGCTTTCGATCGATCCGGCTCATCCGTTTCCGTTCATTCCCAACCTCGGGTTTTCGATCGCGCTGCAGCTCCATAGCCTCAACGGTCGGGAGCCGATGACAGGCCTGCTTCGCTTGCCGCCCACGCTCGAACGCTTCATTCGCCTGCCTAATGATGGCGCAACGATCCGCTATATCACCCTGGAAGACGTGGTGGGCATGTTCACCAACCGCCTCTTCCCCGGCTATGAGGTCAAGGGCGCGGGCACCTTCCGGATTATCCGCGACAGCGACATTGAGGTTGAGGAAGAGGCTGAAGATCTCGTCCGCTTCTTTGAAACGGCGCTGAAGCGCCGCCGCCGCGGCAAGGTCATTCGGATCGAGACCGATTCCGAGATGCCGTCCGAACTGCGCCATTTCGTCGTGCAGGAACTGGGCGTTCCTGACAACCGTGTTGCTGTTCTTCCCGGCCTGCTGGCGCTCAACACGCTTTCCGAGATCGCCAAGGCGCCCCGCGAAGACCTGCGGTTCGAGCCGTACAATGCTCGGTTTCCCGAACGCGTGCGAGAGCATGCTGGCGACTGCTTTGCGGCAATCCGCGAAAAGGACATGGTGGTCCACCACCCCTATGAGAGCTTCGACGTGGTGGTGCAGTTCCTCCTTCAGGCGGCACGCGATCCGGATGTTCTTGCGATAAAGCAAACGCTTTACCGAACGTCGAATGACAGCCCAATCGTTCGAGCATTGATCGACGCCGCCGAAATGGGCAAATCCGTCACCGCCCTGGTGGAGCTCAAGGCGCGCTTCGACGAGGAAGCCAATATCCGCTGGGCGCGTGACCTCGAGCGCGCCGGCGTGCAGGGCGTGTTCGGCTTCATCGAGTTGAAGACCCAAGCCAACATGTCGATGGTCGTGCGCCGCGAGGAAGGGAGGCTGCGGACCTACTGTCACCTCGGCACAGGCAACTACCACCCAGTGACGGCGAAGATTTATACTGACCTGTCTTTCTTCACCTGCAGTCCGAAGATCGCCCACGACATGGCGAATGTCTTCAATTTCATCACCGGCTACGGTGAGCCGGAAGACAGCATGAAGCTTGCTGTTTCGCCTTACACATTGCGCCCACGCATCCTGCGCCACATCGAGGAAGAGATCGCGCATGCTGAGCGCGGTGCGCCGGCGGCGATATGGATGAAGATGAATTCGCTTGTCGATCCCGAGATCATCGACGCCCTTTATCGCGCAAGCCGCGCTGGCGTCGATGTGGACCTCGTGGTCCGTGGCATCTGCTGCCTGCGCCCGCAGGTGAAGGGGCTGTCGGAGAATATCCGCGTCAAGTCCATCGTCGGTCGTTTCCTGGAGCACAGCCGGATCTTCTGCTTCGGCAATGGCCATGGCTTGCCGTCAGAGAACGCGCTGGTCTACATTGGATCGGCAGACATGATGCCACGTAATCTCGATCGCCGCGTCGAGACGCTGGTCCCGCTTTTGAACCCGACTGTGCATGAGCAGGTCCTGTCTCAGATCATGCTTGGCAACTTGATTGACAACCAGCAAAGCTACGAGATATTGGCCGACGGAACGTCCAGGCGCATCGAAGTGCGGCCGGGCGAGGAACCTTTCAACGCGCAGCAGTATTTCATGACCAATCCGAGCCTTTCCGGTCGTGGTGAAGCTCTGAAATCGAGTGCTCCGAAGCTGATCGCCGGCGTCATGTCCGGACGCAAGAGTTAAGCCAAGAAAGCATGCATGGTCCGATCTGAAGCCCAAGGGCGGTTGCCGGGGATCGCTCCCGTCTCCGTCGTCGACATCGGCTCAAACTCCGTCCGCCTCGTCATCTATGAAGGGCTGTCGCGCGCTCCGGCGATGCTCTTCAACGAGAAAGTTCTCTGCGGCCTCGGCAAGGGCCTGGCTTCCACTGGCCGCATGGATTCAGTGGCCGTAGAGCGGTCACTCAACGCTTTGAGGCGGTTTCGAGCCCTTTCCACCCAGGCGCGTGCGACCGAGATCTTCGTGCTTGCTACCGCCGCCGCGCGAGAAGCGTCCAATGGCGCCCAGTTCATCCGCGATGCAGAGGACATCCTCGGCTGCGAGATCCAGGTGCTGACGGGCGAAGAAGAGGCGCTCTATTCGGCCTATGGCGTGATCAGTGGATTCCACGAGCCGGACGGTATCGCCGGCGATTTAGGTGGAGGCTCGCTGGAACTCATCGACATCAAGGGCGAACAGATCGGTAGGGGAATCACGCTGCCGCTGGGTGGTCTGCGTCTTTCCGAAACCTCGGGTCAGTCTCTGGACAAGGCGAAGGTGCTCGCAGCCCAGCAGGTCGCCAAGGCCAGCTTCCTGAAGGAGGGCGAGGGGCGCACTTTCTATGCCGTTGGCGGCACCTGGCGAAACATTGCCAAGCTCCACATGGAAATGATCGACTACCCGCTGCACATGATGCAGGGCTACAAGGTTGGCGCGGACGAACTCTCTGTTTTCTTGAAGGCAATCATCGAGGGTAAGGACACGAAACACCCGGCTTGGCAGGCCGTGTCGAAGAACCGCCGTGCGCTTCTTCCTTATGGCGCCGTCGCGATGCAGGAAGTGCTGCGTGCCATGAAGCCGTCTCATGTCGCCTTTTCTGCCCAGGGAGTGCGTGAAGGCTACCTCTATTCGCGGCTGACGGACGCGGAGAAGGCGACCGATCCCCTGCTGGTCGCCGCCGATCAGCTTGCCATCTTGCGCGCCCGCTCACCCGAACATGCGCGAGAACTCGCCGCCTGGACCGGTCGTATGGTGCCGCTGTTCGGTATCACCGAGAGCGAAGAGGAAGGCCGCTATCGTCAGGCCGCCTGCCTGCTTGCCGATATCAGTTGGCGGGCGCATCCCGATTACCGCGGGCCGCAGGCGCTCAACCTGATCGCCCATTCGTCGCTGGTAGGTATCACTCACCCCGGCCGTGCCTATCTCGGCCTCGCCAACTACTATCGCTTTGAAGGATTGCAGGACGACGGTGCCTCCAGCGGCCTCGCATCCATTGTGACGCCTCGTCTGATGGACCTCGCAAAACTCTTAGGCGGCATGCTACGGGTCGTGTACCTCTTCTCGGCCTCGATGCCCGGGATGATCAACAGCCTGGCGTTCCGCCCTTCAACATCCCCTGAGCTCGATCTGGAATTCGTGGTGCCGCGCGAGCATGCCGATTTTGCCGGCGAACGTCTGGATGGCCGGCTGCAGCAACTTTCCAAGCTGACCGGCAAGCGCCTGGCATTCAAGTTCGAGTAGGTCTTCAGGACTTCGATCTGGTTTCAACAACACGTGAGGGATCTTGAACTCGTTCCCGGCAGATAGGGACGCGGTCTCCTGACCCATTAAACTATTGATCTCTTTCAGTGAGAATCTGATGCCTTCCCGCGCAAAGATTGTTCAGTAATCCTGTACACAGCGGTAATTTCTTCTGTCATTGCGAAATCGGCTTCCAATGTCGATCTCTAGGTCAGCCAAGCGAAAAGCGTGGCTGACACAAACCTTTTGAGAAGGAACTACGTTATGAACAAGACCTTTGCTCTCGCACTTATTGCCGCCGTTGCTGGTTCGTCCTCCGCTTTCGCGCTTGAAACCGGCTACGGAAGCGTCAACTCGAACGGCGTACCGGCTCGTTTGGAAAAGGCGCCGGTAGGAAGCCCCGTTACCTACGACGTCTATGAGAATGGTAACCGGTATCGTGAAACCTACGTGGTACAGTCGGACCGTAGCCTGAAGCTCGTTGATCGTGCCTTCAGCAACGCCGGCTAACGTGGCTGACGTTCTAGAACTTTAGAAAGGCACCCGGTACGCCGGGTGCCTTTTCGCTGTTGGGAAACTATCGATGCAGGGGCGGCAATCATATGAAGCCGTAGCGATCAGGAAACGACTTCGGGCAGTTCCACCGCCTCGACCTTCTTGTTGATGAAGCGCAGCGCCACGCCGCCGGAGATCAGCTTCAATGCCGTCTCGCCGAAAAGCTCCCGCCGCCAGCCGGAGAGGGCAGCCACTTGGGCGGTCTCGCCCTCCGATGCAATCTTCTCCAGGTCGTCCGTGTTGGCGATCACCTTCGCGGCAACGCCCTCCTTGTCGGAAATCAGGCGCAGCAGCACCTTCAGCAACTCGACGGCCGCACCCGTTCCTTCCGGGGAGCGGCTCTGCTTTGGCGCATGCGGCATTTCCGATTTGGGCAATGCCAGAGCAGCGTTGACGGCTTCGATCACGGCGGTGCCGGATGAGGAGCGTTCCCATCCCTTCGGAATAGTCCGCAGCCGCGACAGCGCCTCGACGTCTTTCGGCTGCTGTTGTGCGATCTCGTAGATCGCGTCGTCCTTGAGCACCCGCGAGCGCGGGACGTTGCGGCTGCGCGCTTCGCGCTCACGCCAGGCGGCAACGAATTTCAGGATGGCGAGTTCGCTCGGCTTGCGCAGCCGCGCCTTCAGTCGCAACCAGGCGTCATCCGGATGGATGTCGTAGGTGTTGGCCGATTCCAGGATCGCCATCTCCTCCGTTAGCCACTCGGCCCGTCCTTCGCGCTCAAGCTGTTCCTTCAGCGCCACATAAACATCCCGCAGATGGGTGACGTCGGCCAGCGCGTAGTCCAGCTGCTTTTCCGAAAGCGGGCGTCGGCTCCAATCTGTAAAGCGCGAGGTCTTGTCAATCTGTGCCCCGCTCACCCGCTGCACCAGCTGGTCATAGGACACGCTGTCTCCGAAGCCGCAGACCATGGCCGCCACCTGCGTGTCAAAAATCGGGTGCGGCACCAGATTGCCGAGATGGTGGATGATCTCGATATCCTGCCGCGCGGCGTGAAAGACCTTGATTACAGCGGGATCGGCCATCAGATCGAAGAAGGGCTTGAGATCCAGCCCCTTCGCCAGCGGGTCGACCAGCACCTCCATCGTCGGATTTGCCATCTGGATCAGGCAAAGCTGCGGCCAGAAGGTTGTCTCCCTCAAGAACTCCGTATCGATGGTGATGAAGTCGGATTGGGCAAGTGCCCGGCAGGCTTCCTCGAGGGCGGCAGTGGTTTCGATCATCAGTCCGTCACAGCAATAGTCAAAAGATCGGTCTTCCTTCTCCTTCCGGCCGCATATGTCAATATAAGCGGGCGGATCAGCGCTGATCTTCTTTGTCCTGCGGGGTGGCGAGCTTGTTGAAATAAGCAGAGGTGCGAAGCAATGCCCGGAAGCGCCTTGGCCGTTTCTCCGGCGGCACCGGAGCGGTGGTCGCCATCCGTCGCAAGGTGTAGAGGGCAAAGCCGGTGAAGATGAAAGAGGTATAGACGAAGAAAACATCCGGTCCGATGAACTGCAGCAGCAGCGATGCCAGCAGCGGCCCCACCGTTGCACCGACGGACCAGTAGAACAGCAGTCCGGCGGACATCAGCGCATGCTCGCCGTCGCGGGCATGGTCGTTGCCATGCGCCGAGCAGAGCGAATAGAGCGGCATCGAAAAGGCGCCGAACAGGAAGACGCCGATGATATTGGCGATCTCGCTGCTCCCTGCACCGAAGGAAAGATAGGCGCCGGTGAGGATCGACCCGACGGTCGTCCAGAGGATCACGTGGCGCCGGTCCAGCCGGTCGGAGTAGAGACCGAGCGGATATTGCAGCACCACGCCACCGATGATGCCGGCACTCATGAAGGTGGCAATCGAGGTGACGCTCATGCCGATCACCTCGCCGTAGATCGGCCCGATATTGCGAAATGCCGCCATCGCCAGCCCGACGCAGGTGACGCCAACGACAGCGAGCGGCGAAATCCGCCAAACCGCCAGGAGGTCAAAACGAATCGCCTCAGGAGGACTGGGACTGGAGCGGTCGGCGACTGAGATCGGCACCAGTGACAGCGTGATGGCCATCGTGATGATGCTAAAAATGGCCGCACCCTCAATGCCGGCCGCGGGGATGAGGTATTGCGCCGCCGTCACCGAGCCGAGGTCGATGACGCGGTAGATTGAAAGCGTCCGTGCCCGGTTGGCGTTCGTCACCTTGGCGTTGATCCAGCTTTCCACCGTGGCAAACAGACTGGCGACGGAAATCCCGATCAGGAATCGCATAAGCAGCCAGAAGATCGGGTCGATGATCAGCGACATTGCCAGTGAACAGGACGCCGCGATGGCGGCCATGGCCGAAAATGTCCGGATATGGCCGATGTGGCGAAGCAGCCTCGTGACATAGATGCACCCGATCGCAAACCCGATGCTGTAGCCTGCACCGAGCAAACCGATGACAGATGGCGCGAATCCCTCGTGGGACCCGCGCAAGGCGATGAACGTGCCCTGCAACCCGTTTCCGCCGATCAGGATTCCGGCGGTCACAAGCAGGGGGATGAGCGGGCGGATTTGGCTCATGGAATGGCCTTGGGAGGGACTGCGACTCGCACGCGCTTGCGCAGGACGGCGAAGTCATAGGACAAGCAGGCCGCGTCTGTCTCGCGAAATTCGGCGTTGACGGCAGACCTTAGTATCCCCTCAAATAGCGGCGGTTCACCAGCCTCTCAAACCGTCTGCCTTGATCTTCTGCCAGCGTGTCGTGGTATAGGTAAGAAGGCTGCCGCGATCGCGAACGCAAGGGGAAATGCGAGGCAGCAGGAAGGGTAGCCGGGCTTAGAAGCTCGCCGCAGCCACTGCAGGGGAATAGATGCTTCGGTCGGCGTCAGCATGTTTTGCCAGCAAGGGAGCGCCGGCCAGGAAGATCGCAAGAGCGAGAATGAAAGCTGGACCCTGAAGCGGCATCGGAAACCTCCGTGGATTAACGATGTGTAAAATAGGTCCTTAAGAATGAATCGGACCTGAACCGAAATGGTTAATGTCCAGATATTGTCGTCATTACAACACAATCATCGCATAGATGATCATGCAGGCATTGCTGATGAGCGCTGGAATGAATTCGCCGCTCGCGATGCCGCCGTTACCCGGCGCTTCTGACCACGGATGTACTGGCACAAGTAGATGGGGTAACAATGAGGAAGGTCGGTGCAATTTTGCCCCGGCCTTTTTTGTTGTCTTCGCGATAATAGGCGGATCGCCTAGATCTTTACTGTGACTGTTGAGCGGCTGGCGGTGCAGGGTCAGCGGGCTGCGCTGGCAGCGTTTCTTCGGTATTGCCGCGATCTGGTGGAACAGGAGGAGCCGTCTCGGTTCCGCCCATCACCCACAATGCAATCACCACTCCGATCACGATCACGATTGCGGCGCCGATCATGGGCATTGCTTTACTCTTATCAGCCATAGTGGACCTCATCTGAACTCGTTCTTCAAACGGAGGTTGGTGGAGGAGGTTCCAGACCTGATGATCGCAATCAGCGAACAGCGGCGTGCTGGCAAAGGCACCTTGCCCATCCTTCATTCACATCCATGTGTGGAACTATTCGCTGGGGGAGGGATTACGGACATGTTGAATGAAAGGATCTCGCCTTGATGACCATCGGAAAAACACTCACCGCTGGGGCCATCAGTGCCCTCATGTTCGCCACCTCCGTCTTCCCGGCCGGCGCGGTTGTCATGCCTTCCGTAAAGGCTCCGCAGCTTTCCAACGTAGAGCAGGTACAGGGTCGTGGAGATCGCGATCGCCGCTATTACCGCAATCGTGATGACCGCCGCGGCTACTACCGTGGGCACCGTGGTTCGAGAGAATACCGCAGGGGTTATCGCCGCCACAGCGACGGTTGGTGGTATCCGCTGGCTGCCTTTGGAGCAGGTGCGATTATCGGCGGTGCAATCACCAATCAGCCGCGTGCGCAAGCTCTGCCGAGCCGGCATGTCCAGTGGTGCTCGAACCGCTACCGGACCTATCGCGCCTCCGACAACACCTACGTCCCGCGTGTCGGCGTTCGCGCCCAGTGCCGCTCGCCTTACCTATAGGACAGAGGCTCTTAAGAGCAGCGTTAGCACAGGCCCGCGACCGGCGACGGTGGCGGGCCTTTTCGTTTCCGCAATCGGTGTGCTGTGCTGCTGCCGGCCTGTGTTTTTCTGGCGGTGCTTCGCAAGATCGTCAGCGGCCAGCGCCCAAAGAACAGCCCCAGTGGGCTTCACCAGGCGACACTCCAGTAGCAACTGCGCGGCCTGCAAAGCCGGTTGCGCCTTGACAAAATCGGCCTGTCATGCGCTTGTCCGGCCGATTTTCTTGTTAGCTGGCCGGCAATGCTTCGCATGCCGCTTGTCTCAGCTTCGCACCAGTCCGGGATACCCAAAATGCACCGTTACCGCAGTCACACCTGTGCCGCCCTCAGGAAGTCCGATGTCGGCTCCACCGTTCGTCTTTCCGGCTGGGTGCATCGCGTGCGTGACCATGGCGGCGTTCTGTTCATCGACCTCCGTGACCATTACGGCATCACCCAGGTTGTGGCCGACCCCGACAGCCCGGCCTTCAAGACGGCGGAAACGGTTCGCGGCGAATGGGTCATCCGCATCGATGGTCTCGTCAAGGCGCGCATTGAAGACACCGTCAACAAGAACATGCCGACCGGCGAGATTGAGCTCTATGCGCAGGAGATCGAAGTTCTCTCCGCAGCGAAGGAACTGCCGCTGCCGGTGTTCGGCGAGCCCGACTATCCCGAAGACGTGCGCCTGAAGTATCGCTTCCTCGATCTTCGCCGCGAAACGCTGCACCGGAACATCGTCAAGCGCACGCAGATCATCTCCGCCATGCGCACCGGCATGGGCGAGGCGGGCTTTGCCGAATACTCGACGCCGATCCTGACGGCGTCCTCGCCGGAAGGCGCCCGAGACTTCCTCGTGCCTTCGCGCATTCATCCCGGAAAGTTCTTCGCGCTGCCGCAGGCGCCGCAGCAGTACAAGCAGCTGCTGATGGTGGCCGGCTTCGACCGCTATTTCCAGATCGCTCCCTGTTTCCGCGACGAAGATCCGCGCGCTGATCGCCTGCCGGGCGAGTTCTACCAGCTCGACGTCGAGATGAGCTTCGTCACCCAGGAAGACGTCTGGGACACGATGCAACCAATGATCACCAAGGTCTTCGAGCAGTTTGCCGAAGGCAAGCCGGTGACCAAGGAATGGCCGCGAATCCCCTATGACGAGGCGATCCGCAAGTACGGCTCCGACAAGCCGGACCTGCGCAACCCGATCGTCATGGAGGCTGTCACCGAGCATTTTGCCGGCTCCGGCTTCAAGGTCTTCGCCAACATGATCGCCTCCAACCCGAAGGTCGAAGTCTGGGCGATCCCGGCCAAGACTGGTGGCTCTCGCGCCTTCTGCGACCGCATGAACGCCTGGGCGCAGTCAACCGGCCAGCCGGGGCTGGGTTACATCTTCTGGAAGGAAGAGGACGGCAAGATCGCTGGCTCCGGCCCGCTCGCCAAGAACATCGGCGAAGAGCGAACCGAAGCCTTGCGCGTTCAGCTCGGCCTTGAGCCGGGTGACGCTTGCTTCTTCGTCGCCGGTGATCCGGCCAAGTTCTACAAGTTTGCAGGCGAAGCCCGTACCCGCGCCGGCGAGGAACTGAACCTCGTCGACCGCGACCGGTTCGAGCTCTGCTGGATTGTCGACTTCCCGTTCTATGAATACAACGAGGAAGAAAAGAAGGTCGACTTCTCGCACAACCCCTTCTCCATGCCGCAGGGCGGTCTTGATGCGCTGAACAGCGAGGACCCCTTGACCATCAAGGCCTACCAGTACGACGCCGTCTGCAACGGCTTCGAGATTGCCTCGGGCTCCATCCGTAACCAGTCGCCGGAAACCATGGTCAAGGCCTTCGAGATTGCCGGCTTGTCGCGCGCCGACGTCGAAGAGCGCTTCGGCGGCATGTACCGTGCCTTCCAGTACGGCGCGCCTCCGCATGGCGGCTGCGCTTTCGGCATTGATCGTATCATCATGCTGCTCGTTGGTGCAAAGAACCTGCGTGAGGTCACGCTCTTCCCGATGAATCAGCAGGCCCAGGACTTGCTGATGGGCGCGCCATCCGAACCGACGCCCGCCCAGATGCGCGAACTGGCGCTGCGCGTGATCCCGCCGCAGAAGAAGGATTAAGCCTTCTTTCGAAGAGGTTTGAAAACGGCGTCTTCGGGCGCCGTTTCCGCTTCTTGCCGCGAGGCTTCTGTCACTCTCGGAACCTTATCCCTTCTCCCGGATTGTCTGCCCTGAGACGAACAGGAGAAAGAACATGCGTATTCAGCTTCTCGCCGCCACCGCGGCACTTGTCATGGTGTCCGGCGCCGCTCTCGCGCAGAGCACCATCGTCGTCCAGGAACAGGCTCCGGCCGTCACCGGCTCCACCGTGGTCGTGCCGGGCGAAGTCCGGACCTATGTCATGGAACAGAGCGTTCCGTCCGTTGCCTATGAAGGCGAGATCGTCGTCGGCCAGCCTGTTCCGGAAACGGTCGAGGTCCGCACCATCGACGGCTACAACGACTATGCCTACACGGTCGTCAACGAGCGCCGTGTCGTGATCGACCCGCAGACCCGCACGGTGATCCAGGTTCTCGACTGATCACCGCTAACTGACTGATTGCCCACGGCCCGGCTCCAACAAGCCGGGCTTTGGTGCAACCTGACCTTCATCAAGTTGCACCGCAGCACTCCTGCCGCTATAGAGCGCTCATCACAAGGACTCGGGTGGAATTCCCGGGTGGCTCTTCCGGCCGCCGATCCGCCGGACAACGCAAAGCATCATTTCCTCTCAGACCGAAACCACGTTCCGGCCGATGCTCCTTTTGCGAATAATTTCAGATGAACGGTCTTACACACTATAAACGCGAATGGTTTTCCAACATCCGCGGCGACATCCTTTCCGGCATCGTCGTTGCTCTTGCCCTCATCCCTGAAGCCATTGGCTTCTCGGTCATTGCCGGCGTCGATCCGAAGGTCGGCTTGTTTGCCTCCTTCGCCATCGCTTGCGTCTCCGCCTTTACGGGCGGGCGCCCCGGTATGATCTCGGCTGCCACTGCTGCGACCGCGGTGCTGATGGTGACGCTGGTGCGGGACCACGGCCTTCAATACCTCTTCGCCGCAACTCTGCTGATGGGCCTCCTGCAGATCCTCGCCGGTGCCGCCAGGCTCGGCCGTGTCATGCGCTTCGTCTCAAAGTCGGTGATGACCGGCTTCGTCAACGCGCTCGCGATCCTGATCTTCATGGCGCAGCTGCCGGAACTCATCGGCGTGCCGGTCGAGACCTATGTAATGATCGCCGCTGGTCTCGCCATTATCTATCTCTTTCCGCTTGTGACACGCGCCATCCCGTCGCCGCTTGTGGCGATTGCCGTGCTGACGGCCGTTGCCTTCTATTTCGGCATGGACATCCGCACCGTCGGTGATCTCGGCGAACTCCCGGACAGCCTGCCGATCTTCGCGCTGCCGCAGGTGCCGCTGACCTGGGAAACGCTGCATATCATCTTCCCTATTCGCTCGCACTGGCGGCCGTAGGCCTGCTGGAGTCGCTCCTGACTGCGAAGATCGTCGACGACATGACCGACACCAACAGCAACAAGAGCCAGGAGTGTGTCGGGCAGGGGGTGAGCAACATCGCGTCGGGCCTGATCGGCGGCATGGGCGGCTGCGCGATGATCGGCCAGTCCGTGATCAATGTCAGTTCCGGCGGGCGCGGGCGCCTGTCGACCTTCGTTGCCGGGGCCTTCCTGCTCTTCCTGATCCTCGTCCTCGACGATATCGTCCGCATCATCCCGATGGCCGCACTGGTCGCCGTGATGATCATGGTCTCGATCGGCACCTTCTCGTGGCGCTCCGTGATCGACCTGCGCCGCAACCCGCTGCCGTCGTCGATCGTCATGCTGGCGACCGTCATCACCGTCGTGGCGACCCATGACCTGGCGAAGGGTGTTCTGGTCGGCGTGCTGCTTTCCGGCGTCTTCTTTGCCGGCAAGGTCTCGCGGCTCTTCCACGTCCGCTCACAAGCGAGCGCCGACGGCACGCAGCGCACCTATCACGTCGACGGCGAGATCTTCTTCGCGTCCACCGAGAGCTTCATCAAGGCCTTCGATTTTGGCGAGCCATTGAAGCGGGTGACGATTGACGTCAGCGAGGCCCATCTTTGGGACATCTCTGCCGTCGGGGCCATCGACGATGTGGTGCTGAAGTTCCGCCGCCACGGCGTAGAGGTTGATGTTCGCGGCCTTAACGAGGCGAGCGCCAGCATGATCGACCGCTTCGGCCTGCACGACAAGGAGCACGCGCCTCAAACGGCCAGCAGCCATTGAAGAGACCAGACAACGAGAAAAGGGCCCGGTTTTCCACAAGGCCCTTTTCTATCTTCGGGGCGCGCTTACTGCCGCGTGTTGGCCTCGACCGTCAGCCCCAGGACATCGGGAAGGGTATTCGGCGCACCCATGGCCGCTCCCATGATCATCGGGAAGGGCACAGGGTTCGTTGGTGCCGCACTGATGGTGAAATTGCCTGGATTGTCGAGATAGATGTTGACGGCCTCGCTCACCATCGTCTGCAGCTTGGGGATGTTGTACTGCGCGAGAACGATCGGCGTCATGCCCTTCAGCATCTGGGCCATCGTCTCGCCCGAGACGCCCTGTTCCTTGCCCGCGTAATCGAGTGCGCGCGTGGTGATGCCGGCATCGTTGAACTTGATCTCGGCGCTGTTGAAGGTGAGGCGCTGCATCAGTCCGAGCATGGCCAGTCCTGCCGCATCCTTGCTCTGTTGATCGCCCTGCTGCGCCTGCGCTTCGCCCAATTCGTTCATCGCGCGGATGAAATCCATCGTATAGCCGGCAAAGCTGAAAGCCATCGACAATGCCCCCACATTGGCGAAGTCGATGGTGTAGTCGGTGATGTCGACCACACCTTGTTCGGCTTGCCAGCTGCCGGAAATGCTCATGCTGCCATCAAGCGAAGTCAATCCGAGCGACTGTACCGCCTCGCGGGATTTGGTATCTTCGACGGTGGAGAGATCTGCCTTGATGCCTTCGACTTTCACGTCAAAGCCGACTGAGGAGTTGTCCTCTGCAACATCTGTCGTCGACCGGAAGGAGGCGACCGAAAATACTTCCTTGCCGTCTACGGACACGGTCGTGGCTCCGGCCGAAGCCTCCTCATAGACCAGCACCGAGTCCAGGCTGTCGCCCGTTGCATTGGGCGGCACCAGAACATTGGTCATGCTGATGTCGGAAACGGAGACCGTGGTCTTGTCATCGCGTGCATTGATATCTGGAAGGCTCACGGTTTCGATAAAGTAACCGCCATCGCTCTCTTCCTGAACCCCCTCCAGCGTCACGTCGCCCAGCACCATGGCTTCCCCAGTGGGGGCCGGCTTGTAGGTCGCGCCGCGCAGCGTCACGGTGGTGCCGCTGACGTCAACCGATTGGGCGCTCACCGGAGCGCCAGGAAGGCCCGTTGCCGCATTGATCTTTGCCAAGAGATCGGCGCCGTCCAGCGAAAGAGCAGGGCCAGCCATCAGCAGCAATCCGGTGCCGGCCATCGAAAGCCGCATCTTGCCCGCGTGGGACATCGTTCTATTCCTCCATCTTGCCTGACGGCAATCGGTTTCGTTCCTCTCAGTTATAGG
Organism: Pseudomonadota bacterium; assembly: GCA_023399635.1. Lineage (GTDB taxonomy): Bacteria > Pseudomonadota > Alphaproteobacteria > Rhizobiales > Rhizobiaceae > Neorhizobium. Next base: position 18,955 of record JAEWOP010000171.1, on the reverse strand, counting down.
GGGAGGCCCGCAAACGTCTACCCATCTTGTTGTTGCACCAGACACCGTCTGGCGGCGGCTGCGACCTTTCATCCACAGGCACATTGCCCACGAATCTTGCCGCAAATCAGGCTTTCCGCTAGTCAAGGCCCATGGGAAAAAATCTAACACCGCCGTCAGACGGCGAGGGCGGCGATCAGATCGTTCCGATCGACCTGAAGGCCGCGCTCGAGGAGCGCTACCTTGCCTATGCGCTGTCTACCATCATGCACCGCGCGCTGCCGGATGTCCGTGACGGTTTGAAGCCCGTCCACCGACGCATCGTGCATGCAATGAGCGAGATGGGTATCCGTCCAAACTCCGCCTTCAAGAAATGCGCCCGTATTGTCGGCGACGTCATCGGTAAGTTCCATCCGCATGGCGACCAGTCCGTCTACGATGCCTTGGTCCGTCTCGCGCAGGATTTCTCGCAACGCTACCCGATCGTCGATGGCCAGGGCAATTTCGGCAATATCGATGGCGATAGTGCTGCCGCCTACCGCTACACGGAAGCGCGCATGACGGACGTTGCGGCGCTTCTGCTTGAAGGGATCGAGCAGGATGCCGTCGACTTCCGCCCGACCTATAACGAGGAAGACGAAGAGCCGGTCGTCTTGCCGGCGGCCTTCCCGAACCTGCTTGCCAATGGCGCCTCCGGCATCGCGGTCGGCATGGCGACTTCGATCCCGCCGCACAACGCCCATGAACTCTGCGACGCCGCCCTCCACCTGATCAAGCATCCGGATGCCACTGTCGAGAAGCTCGTCGAATTCGTGCCCGGTCCGGACATGCCGACAGGCGGCATCATCATCGACAGCCGTGAGTCCATCATCGAGTCCTACAAGACCGGTCGCGGCGGCTTCCGTGTCCGCGCGAAGTGGGAGACGGAGGACCTTGGCCGCGGCGGCTACCAAATCGTCGTCACCGAGATCCCGTACCAGGTGCAGAAGTCGCGGTTGATCGAAAAGATCGCCGAACTGCTGATCGCCCGCAAGCTGCCGCTGCTGGAAGATGTGCGCGACGAATCTGCCGAGGACGTGCGCATCGTACTCGTTCCGAAGAGCCGTACGGTTGACGCGACGCTTCTGATGGAATCGCTTTTCCGCCTGACGGATCTGGAAAACCGTTTTCCGCTCAACATGAACGTCCTGTCCATGGGCAAGGTGCCCAAGGTCATGGCGCTCAACGAGATCCTGCTGGAATGGCTGGACCACCGCAAGACGGTACTGATCCGGCGTTCGAAGTTCCGGCTTGCGGCGATCGAGCGGCGCCTGGAAATCCTTGGCGGCCTGCTCATCGCCTATCTCAACCTCGACGAGGTAATCCGCATCATCCGCGAGGAAGACGAGCCGAAGCCGGTGATGGTGGCGAAGTGGGATCTGACGGAGATCCAGGTCGAGGCGATCCTCAACATGCGGCTGCGCAATCTGCGGAAGCTTGAAGAGTTCGAGATCCGCAAGGAATTCGACGAACTGACCCAGGAGAAGGCCGACATCGAGGCGCTGCTCGCATCTGACGACAAGCTGTGGCGAGTGGTGGAAGTCGAAATCCAGGACGTCAAGAAGAAGTTCGCCAAGGCAACCGAACTTGGCCGCCGCCGCACTCAGTTCGCCGAGGCGCCGGAAGCCGACTTGGACGCCATCCAGCAGGCGATGATCGAGAAGGAGCCGGTGACGGTCGTCATCTCGCAAAAGGGCTGGATCCGTGCGCTGAAGGGCCATATCGGCGACACGTCGTCGCTCACCTTCAAGGAAGGCGACGCGTTGAAGCTCGCCTTTCCGGCTCAAACCACTGACAAGCTGCTGCTCGTGACGACCGGCGGCAAGGCCTACACACTTGGCGCTGACAAGCTGCCGGGCGGGCGCGGCCATGGCGAGCCGATCCGCATCATGGTCGACATGGAGAACGATCAGGATATCCTGACGGCATTCGTCCACGATCCGTCACGCAAGCTGATCCTTGCGTCCACCGCCGGCAACGGCTTCGTGGTGATGGAGAGCGAGATGGTCGCCAACACCCGCAAGGGCAAGCAGATCATGAATGTGGGCATGCCGGATGAGGCGAAGCTTGTCGTCCCGGTCTCAGGCGATCATGTTGCAGTGGTCGGCGAGAACCGCAAGATGCTGGTCTTCCCGCTCGTCCAGCTGCCCGAGATGACCCGCGGCAAGGGGGTGCGCCTGCAGCGCTACAAGGACGGCGGCATCTCCGACGTGAAGTGCTTCGCCATTGAGCAAGGCCTCACCTGGGAAGACTCCGCCGGTCGCGTCTTCACCAAGACGAAGGACGAACTGGTGGAATGGCTTGGCGACCGCGCCACCGCCGGCCGTCTGGTCCCGAAAGGCTTCCCGCGCAGCGGCAAGTTTGCGGGGTGATGAAAGAATGGGTTGGCGTGATCGCGCAAGGAGCGCGTCGCGCCGTCCCTGTGCTCCCGCATGCGGGCATTAAGTATGCGGCATCAGGCAAGTGCTTACCCTACCGCTGCCGTCGCAGTTTTCTCCGTCCGCCGTGTCTGCCACCAGGCATGCATCACCAGCGCCAATACGAGGATTGTACCTCCGATCAGCGCCTGTGCCGCCGGCACCTCGGCAAACACCATCCACACCCAGATCGGCGCAAGAATGGTCTCCAAGAGGTAGAACATGCCGACTTCCGGGCCGCTGAGATAGCGCGGACCGGTGGCTAGGCACCAGAAGGCGAGGGGGATCATCACGGCGCCGTCGAATATCACCCAGCCTGGCGCTTCCATGGAGAAGCCCTGTGTGCCGACAAAGCCAAGCGCGACAAGGGCAGGGAGGATGGTCGCCACCAGCGGCACGAAGCCCATATCTCGGCCGCTCTTGCGGCTGATGGTGATGGCTGCCGCAAGCAGGGCCGACGTCAGCAGTGCCATCATATCGCCCAGCAATCCGCCCATCTTGAGGCCGCCGGAAACGATGAGCGTCACGCCGGCCACCATGGCAGCCATCGTGACGAGGGTGGAGCGGGAGGGGATTTCCTTCAGCACGAGCCACCCGAACAGCGCGGCAAACATTGGCGTAAAGGCGACGATGAAGACGACGTTTGCCGTGGCAGTGTTGAAGACGGCACCCAGGAAGGTCATCGTCGATATGCCGTAGCAGAGACCAGCGACAAGACCTGCCTTGCCGGGGACCAGAACCGGCGCCTTGTTGGTGATCAGGCGCAACACCAGCCACAGCGTCAGCGCAGCAGCGAAGGTGACGATGCTGCGCAATGCAATGACAGACCAGGCATCGCCCTGACCGAGCTTCACGAGCGGTACATCGAACGAGAGCGCAAGGCCGCCGATCGTGGTGAGCACGAGGCCCTTCGAATGAGGTGTCATGGGATTTCCCGGTTATGCGTCCGAAGACGGGTCGTAGCGTTCCCAACCGCGCGCGGTGAGATGCTCCTGCGGCTGGAAGCGTGTCTTGTAGCCCATCTTTGCCGAACCTTTCACCCAATAACCCAGATAGACGTGCGGCAGGCCAAGTGCCTGTGTCCGAACGACGTGGTCGAGGATCATGAAGGTACCGAGCGACCGCTTCTCCAGGTCGGTGTTGAAGAAGGAATAGACCATCGAGAGCCCGTCGCTCATCATGTCGGTCAACGCGACGGCCAAGAGTTCACCCTTTGGCCTTTCTCCGATGCCATCGCCTGGCTCGCGGCGGCGATATTCGATAATGCGCGTATTGACGTGGCTGTCCTCCACCATGATCGCATAATCGAGAGCTGACATGTCTGACATTCCGCCCTGGCGGTGGCGGTCGTCCAGATAGCGCCGGAAGAGCGAAAACTGCTCCGTCGATGGCTGGGGAGACTGGATTGTGGAGATGATGTCGCTGTTGGCCGCCAGAACGCGCCGCATGTTACGCGTAGGCTGGAAGTGTTCTGCAATGATACGAACGGAAACGCAGGCGCGGCAGGTCTCGCAGGCCGGTCGGTAGGCGATGTTCTGAGAGCGTCGAAAACCACCTTGTGTCAGGAGATCGTTCATCTCCGCTGCGCGGGGGCCGACCAGATGGGTGAATACCTTGCGCTCCAACTGTCCGGGCAGATACGGGCAGGTTGCTGGGGCCGTCAGGTAAAACTGCGGGGAGTGCGTTGTCTGAGTGTTCATCGCGGCGCGACAGGTCCCGTCTTGGCTTCGTGCGGATGCCGTAACAGCCATACCATGGCGCAGATTGGCAAAAGGTCAACACTCCGGCAAGGACTGCCGGAGCGGATTGACGGCAGAACTGGTTGGTCTCGTCAGTCTGTGCGCACCAGCACCGTGCCGAGCAGCATGTCGTGCACGAGACGGGAGCGATCGGTGAACAAGCCGACCAGGAGGATCAAAGGCGTCAGGAACGAGTTGATGATCCAGAAGAGCACGGTGTGGACCATGGCAGTCAGGAAATCCATCCGCCGGCCGTCGTTCCGCACCATCATGATCCCCACGGCGCGCATCCCAGGTGTCGCTTGACTAGGTCCACCCAGCGTCATGCCGAAATAGAGCAGCGCGACGATCACGAAGAGGGCCGGGTAAAGGAAAAAGCCGAGCCCGAGCGTGATGATGCCGAGGAAGAATACGATCACTGCTGCGGGAATGCACAGAAGCAAGACGATCGCATAGTCGATCACGAAGGCGAACGCTCTTCGCGACAAGACGCCGCTATAGGCGCGCCAGTCCTCCGGTGCAGCCTCCGCGGGGTTCGAATTCATGGACATCTCGATCGCCTCCAGTTGGTCCCTCGGATATGGGAGCCGAAGCCCGTCCGTGCAAGCTGTCGCTTTCTGCAACCTCAGCCCTTGGCCAGAGCGCGAGCAGCTTCCACGGCAAAATAACTGAGGATGCCGTCGCAGCCGGCGCGCTTGAAGCAGAGCAGCGTTTCCATCATGATCCGGTCGCCGTCGATCCAGCCGTTCATGGCTGCCGCCTTGATCTGCGTGTATTCGCCGGAAACCTGGTAGGCGAAGGTGGGCAGGCCGAACGCCTCCTTCAGCCGCCAACAGATGTCGAGATACGCGATTCCTGGCTTCACCATCAGCATGTCGGCACCTTCCTCTACGTCGAGCGCTGCATCCCGCAGCGCCTCCGTGCCATTGCCTGGGCCGATGTAGTAGCTGCTCTTGTTGCCCTTCAGCAGGCTGCCGGTATTGATCGCCTCTCGATAGGGTCCGTAGAACCCCGACGAGAACTTCGTCGCATAGGACATGATGCCGACATCCTGGTGGCCTGCGGCATCCAGTCCGCGGCGGATTGCGCCGATTCGCCCATCCATCATGTCGGAAGGCGCGATGATGTCGGCGCCGGCCTCTGCCTGCATGATGGCTGCCTTGACGATCTGGTCGACGGTTGCGTCATTGACGATTTCTCCGTCCTCTAGGATGCCGTCATGACCATGGCTGGTGAAGGGATCGAGTGCCACGTCAGTGATCAGACCGATATCGGGAACGGCTGTCTTGGTCGCCCGTACGAACTGGTTGATCAGATTATCCCGTTGAAGAATTTCGGAGCCGGTCGGATCCCGCTTTTCAATCTCCACGTCAGGAAAGGGGGCAATGGCCGGGATCCCCAGATCCGCTGCCTCGCGCACCGCCTCCACCGCCTTATCGACACTCATCCGGTTCACCCCCGGCATCGCGGCAATGGGGTCGATGATACCCGAGCCCGGAACAAGAAAAATCGGCCAGATCAGATCGTCAACCGTCAGCCGGTTTTCCTGCACCAGCCGGCGGGTCCAGTCCGCCTTGCGGTTGCGGCGCATGCGACGATGTCCGGTGATCTCATCAACCAGGTGGGTCTTGTCGCTCATGATAAGCCTCGCTTTTTCTTGCTGAAGGGCACTCAATATCATCTTGGCGGGGGAATGCGAATGGACGCAGGGTCGCAGCGTCGGACGGCTAGCCGCGCCCCCTTGCGCTGGCTATCATCAATGCATGGAGCCTGATTCACCGATAGTTCCCAAGCGCACCCTTTCCCAGATCCTCTTTGTGGTCTTCCTGCGGCTTGTCGCACTCGCCTGTCTTTGGTTCGGGCTGCAGTATTGGAGCATGCTGGTCGGCTACTCGCTGCAGGGCAGGGGTCGTTTTGACCTACTGGCGCTGCCCTGGCAGGTCGCGGCACCGGCGCTGGCGGTGCTTTTCCCTGTGGCCTCGCTTGGCCTGTGGCTCGCCGTCTCCTGGGGCCCGGTGCTGTGGGTGCTTGCAGTTACCGTTCAGTATCTGATGTACGCGATGTGGTTCGATGTGTTCGGGACCAACCGCATCGTTTTGGCATTCCATGCCCTTGTTGCGGTCTTGTACGCGCTCTTTCGCCTGGCTTTATGGCTGGAAGAGCGCCGGAAGACGGAGCCGGTAACCCCTGATTTACCGTAACGCGAAAGCTTTGACCGGCAGAATTTGAATGATTTTTTGAGCTAAGTCTTTGATTGATAAAGGGTGTTCATCTCTCTCCTCCCATCTGCCTCGGAACGGCCGCAATCCCGAAAGTCTGCGTAAGTTCCTGTTAAACATACCTTTTAAGTCGAATTTTATAGGCATTCGATAGTCTCACTCACAAGGCGGGAAGAAAACAAAAACCGCCAAGCAAAACAGTGAGGCAGAGATCATGAACACGAAAATGAAGCCGCAGGTTGCGGTCGCAGCAGACCCGCGTGAAGACAGCATTCGCTCGCTCTACATGGAATCGCTCCACCTGGTAGAGCGTCTCCATCGCCGCCTTCTCGACGTCATCAAGGATGAATTTGACCGTCAGGGGCGCGACGACATCAATGCCGTCCAGGCACTCCTTCTCTTCAATATCGGCAATTCGGAATTGTCGGCCGGCGAACTCCGCTCCCGCGGCTATTACCTCGGCTCCAACGTCTCCTACAACGTCAAGAAGCTCGTCGACCTCGGCTTCATCAACCATCAGCGCTCCCGCATCGACCGCCGCTCGGTTCGCATCAGCCTGACCGAAGATGGCCAGGAGATCGCCGAAACTGTCGCCAAGCTCTATGAGCGCCACATTGGCTCGATTGAAAAGGTCGGTGGTATCGGCGAGGGCGAGTTTGCCCAGATGAACAAGCTCCTGCAGCGCCTCGACCGCTTCTGGAACGATTCGATCGCTTATCGCCTGTAATCCACGACAGGCCGCGGCAGTCCCACCTCCAGTAACCATGAATAAAACCGGATGCGTCCCCTGCGCGTCCGGTTTTGCGTTGCGCAAAAAGCACATTGCCAACCTTCCATAGGCCGTCACGCGAATGTCACCCGCTCTTCAGTGAGTGCCATCGCATGAGACACGAAACGGCCATATTGCCGTGTGATCCGCGGTCAGGGCTGCTGGGACTGGAACCACCCTTGGTGTCGTCGCCGGCTGCGCATTTTGCGCCTTTGTTAACCATGTCCCGCTACGTCTATCGGCTTGCCGCGGGAACAGATGGGTAGGATGATGTCGAAGAAAATCGGTTCTGAACAAGTTTCTCGTCGGATGCTGCTGCGGTCGGCTGCTTCTTTGGGAGCGGTTGCGCTTGCCAGTCCGGCTCTCGCACAGACGGCAATCGACAATCTGATTGCCGCACCGCGTCGTGGAAACTGGGACGATCAGTTCGACGCCAAGGGCAGTTCCCGCACTGTTGCTGCGGTTGCCACCAATAATCCCGTTCTCGGCGCGCAGGCACCCGCCAATATCCAGCAGGCGATGATGGATTATCAAATGATTGTCGCGAACGGCGGCTGGCCTCAGGTCAATCCGCCGCAGAGCTTGCGGATCGGCGTGGTGGACGGCAGCGTCCAGCAATTGCGCCAGCGCTTGATGATCTCCGGTGATCTCCCGCAGTCCGCTGGCATGTCTGCCTCTTTCGACTCCTATGTCGATGGTGCGGTGAAGCGCTTCCAGGCCCGCCATGGCCTCCCGGCCGACGGCGTCATGGGAGAATTCACCATCAAGGCGATGAACGTATCCGCCGACACACGTCTGCGCCAGCTTGAGACCAACCTCGTGCGTCTGCAGTCCATGTCCGGCGATCTCGGACGCCGCTATGTCATGGTCAACATTCCGGCTGCCTATATCGAGGCTGTCGACAACGGCCGTGTGGCCCTGCGCAATACTGCGATCGTCGGCAAGATCGACCGGCCGACCCATGCCATCAACTCGAAGATCTACGAAGTCATTCTCAACCCATATTGGACTGCACCGCGTTCCATCGTGGAGAAGGACATCGTGCCGTTGATGCGCAAGGATCCGACCTACCTGACGCGCAACAACATCCGTTTGTTTGATGGCAACGGAAATGAGGTTTCGCCGGAGACGGTGGACTGGAATGCCCCCAAGGCGCCAAACCTGATGTTCCGACAGGACCCGGGCAAGATCAACGCCATGTCTTCAACGAAGATCAACTTCCACAACCCGCACAACGAATACATGCATGACACGCCCCAGCAGGGCCTGTTCAACAAGCTGATGCGCTTCGAGTCCTCTGGCTGTATCCGCGTCCAGAACGTCCGCGACCTGACCAACTGGCTGTTGAACGAGACCCCGGGCTGGGACCGTCAGAACATGGAGCGGGTGATTGCAAGCCGCGTCAGCACACCCATCAAGCTTGCAGAGGAAGTGCCGGTCTACATCGTCTACATCACGGCCTGGTCGGCCGCCGATGGCGTGGTCCAGTTCCGCGACGATATTTATCAGCTGGATGGCGCAACCGAGCTGGCGCTCCAGACGACCACCGGCATCGAACAGTCAGCCGGCCCGATCAGCGAGCAGGACTTCCTGCCACAGTAATCGCTCAGAAGCGAAACTTGCAAAGCCGCGGCTTCGTCCCGCGGCTTTTCTGTTTCCCACGGCTGGGCAGGGACGTGCAAATGTCGCTCTCCGTATTGCCGAAAACCAGGCCACCCGCTAAGACGCGGGCACACGCATCCTGATCCCTTGAGGAGCCTTGTTATGTCGAACACCGACGCTTTCTTCTCCCGTCCGCTGGCCGAATCCGATCCGGACATTTTTGGCGCGATCGAGAAGGAGTTGGGTCGCCAGCGCCACGAGATCGAGCTCATTGCGTCTGAGAACATCGTGTCTCGGGCCGTGCTCGAGGCGCAGGGTTCGATCATGACCAACAAGTACGCCGAGGGCTATCCGGGCAAGCGCTATTACGGCGGCTGCCAGTTCGTCGATATTGCCGAAGAACTTGCAATCGAGCGCGCCAATAAGCTCTTTGGCGTCAACTTCGCCAACGTCCAGCCGAACTCCGGTTCGCAGATGAACCAGGCGGTCTTCCTCGCGCTCCTGCAGCCGGGCGATACCTTCATGGGGCTCGACCTGAATTCCGGTGGTCATCTGACCCATGGCTCGCCGGTCAACATGTCCGGCAAGTGGTTCAACGTCGTATCCTACGGCGTGCGCGAGGACGACCACCAGCTCGACATGGATGAAGTTGCTCGCAAAGCCGAGGAGCACAAGCCGAAGCTCATCATCGCCGGCGGCACTGCCTATTCGCGCATATGGGACTGGAAGCGCTTCCGCGAGATCGCCGACTCGGTCGGCGCCTATCTGATGGTGGACATGGCCCACATTGCAGGCCTCGTCGCCGGCGGCGTTCACCCATCCCCGTTCCCGCACTGCCATGTGGCGACAACGACGACGCACAAGTCGCTGCGCGGCCCGCGCGGCGGCATGATCCTGACGAATGACGAGGATCTGGCGAAGAAGTTCAACTCCGCCGTCTTCCCAGGCCTCCAGGGCGGGCCGCTGATGCACGTCATTGCTGCCAAGGCCGTTGCCTTCGGCGAGGCGCTGAAGCCGGAATTCAAGGATTACGCCGCCCAGATCGTCAGGAATGCCAAGACGCTGTCCGACACGCTGGTCAAGGGCGGTCTCGACATCGTCTCCGGCGGCACGGATAACCACCTGATGCTGGTCGACCTTCGCAAGAAGAACGCCACCGGCAAGCGCGCCGAGGCAGCGCTTGGCCGCGCCTACATCACCTGCAACAAGAACGGCATCCCCTTCGACCCGGAAAAGCCTTTCGTCACCTCCGGCATCCGTCTCGGCACCCCGGCCGGCACCACCCGCGGCTTCAAGGAAGCCGAGTTCGCCGAGATCGGCAACCTGATCGTGGAGGTCCTGGACGGCCTGAAGGTCGCCAACTCAGACGAGGGCAATGCCGCCGTGGAAGCCGCCGTGCGTGACAAGGTCGTGACGTTGACCGACCGTTTCCCGATGTACCCGTATCTGTAAGGACGAGCATGCGCTGCCCCTATTGCAGTTCGGAAGACACGCAGGTCAAGGATTCGCGCCCGGCGGAGGACAATACCTCCATCCGCCGGCGGCGCATCTGCCCGGAATGCGGCGGCCGCTTCACCACCTTCGAGCGCGTGCAGCTGCGCGAGCTGATGGTGACGAAGAAGACCGGCCGCAAGGTGCCTTTCGACCGCAACAAGCTGGTGCGCTCCTTCCAGATCGCGCTGCGCAAGCGCCCCGTCGACAACGACCGCATCGAGCGTGCCGTGTCGGGCATCGTACGCCGGCTGGAGAGCTCCGGCGAGGCGGAGATTTCATCCGAAGCCATCGGCCTGCAGGTGCTGGAATCGCTGAAGACGCTCGATGACGTCGCCTTCGTCCGCTACGCCTCGGTGTATCGCGATTTTTCCCATGCCGAGGATTTCGAGAAGGTGATCGAGCAAATCAACGCCAAGATCGCCCGCGACACCGGGCTCGAGCCCTAGCCGTGGCGGTCAGCCACGAAGACCGGCGCTACATGGCGGCCGCCATGCGGCTGTCGCGCTGGCACACAGGCCTCACCGCCACCAATCCGTCGGTCGCCGCCCTCGTGGTGAAGGACGGCGCGATTGTCGGGCGCGCCGTCACCGCCCCTGGCGGACGTCCGCATGCCGAAACCCAGGCACTTGCGGAAGCCGGCGAGAGGGCGAGGGGGGCGACCCTCTACGTCACGCTCGAACCCTGTTCCCACCACGGCAAGACGCCGCCCTGCGCCGATGCGATCGTGAGAGCCGGCGTGGCCCGGGTGGTCGTTTCCCTGACCGATCCCGATCCCCGCGTTTCCGGCCGCGGCCTTGCGATCCTGCGCGAGGCAGGCATTGCCGTGGACAGCGGCGTGATGGAGGAGGAGGGCCGTCGGGTGCTTTCTGCCTATCTCATGCGCCAGACGAGGGGCCGTCCGCAGGTGACCCTGAAGCTTGCGGTTTCCGCCGACGGCATGATCGGCCGGCGCGATTCCGGCCAGGTCGCCATCACCGGCCCCGCCGCCCGCGCGCAGAGCCACGTCCTGCGTGCGAAGATGGACGCCATCCTCGTCGGCATCGGCACCGCACGCGCCGACGATCCCGAGCTCACCTGCCGCACGCCGGGCCTCGAAGGCCGCTCGCCGCTGCGCATCGTCCTCGACCGCCGCTTCGACCTGCCGCCGACGTCGAAGCTGGCGCGCACCGCCCGCGAGGTTCCGGTCCTGGTCGCCTCTCTGGGCTCTGCGGTACACGACAGTGACCGCTCCGCCCACCGCGCCGCCCTGACCGCCGCCGGCATCGAGGTCATGGAAACCGAATCGCTCGCCACGCTCCTGAATGCGCTGGCCGCCCGCGGCGTCTCGTCGCTCCTCGTCGAAGGCGGCGCAGCGGTGGCGACCAGCTTCCTCGAGGCCGGCCTCGTCGACCGCATCCTCCTCTTCGAGGGCGCCGTGACGGTCGGCGCCGACGGCCTTGCGTCGCCGCTCACCCGTGCCGATATACCCGCAGGCTTCCGCCTCCTGCGCGAGGCGGCTTTCGGCCCCGACCGGCTCACCGAATACGAAAGGTCTTCCTGATGTTCACCGGCATCGTCACCGATATTGGCACCGTCTCCGCCGTCACGCCGATGGACGAGGGCGTGCGTCTCAGGGTCGCCACCAGCTACGACCCGGCCACCATCGACATCGGCGCATCGATTGCCCATTCCGGCGTCTGCCTGACGGTGACCGCGCTTCCCGACGAGGCTTCCAACAGCCGATGGTTCGAGGTCGAGGCCTGGGAAGAGGCGCTGCGGCTGACCACCATCGCCTCATGGCGCGAGGGCACCCGCATCAACCTCGAACGCGCGCTCAAGATTGGCGACGAGCTCGGCGGCCATATCGTGTCCGGCCATGTCGACGGCAAGGCGGAGATCCTCTCGGTCGAGCCGGAAGGCGAGGCGGTGCGCATCCGCCTGCGTGCGCCAGAAAGCCTCGCCCGCTTCGTCGCGCCGAAAGGCTCGGTGGCGCTCGACGGCACCTCGCTCACCGTCAACGCCGTCGACGGCGCCGATTTCGACATCCTCCTGATCCGCCACACGCTCGCCGTCACCACCTGGGGCGACCGCAAGCCCGGCGATTTTGTCAACTTCGAGGTCGACACCATGGCCCGCTACGCCGCGCGTCTGGCGGAGTTTCAGGGTTAGGCGAGCCAACCCGCGGGTAAATAATATCTTCCGGCCGCTGTCGGAGTGCAGGGAGTCCATTCGTCTTCCACAGTGTCGACGCGCAAGGCGCGACACCCGAGGATCACAACCGGAGGAGAATGCACATGGCCAGGAACACCATCTGCCTGTGGTACGACAAGGACGCCGAGGAGGCGGCTCGCTTCTATGGCAAGACCTTTCCCGACAGCAGCGTCGGCGCGATCCTCCGCGCACCGGGCGATTTTCCGGATGGCCGCGAGGGCGATGTCCTCGTGGTCGAGTTCACGGTCTTGGGCGTCGCCTGCGTCGGCCTGAACGGCGGTCCGCATTTCAAGCAGAGCGAGGCCTTCTCCTTCCAGATCGAGACCGAGGACCAGGAAGAAACCGATCGCTACTGGGACGCGATCGTCGGTAACGGCGGGCAGGAAAGCGAATGCGGCTGGTGCAAGGACAGGTGGGGACTGTCCTGGCAGATCACCCCGCGCATCCTGATGGACGCGATGCGTCAGGGCGGGCCCGTAGCCAAGCGTGCCTTCGACGAGATGATGACCATGCGCAAGCTCGACGTCGCCAGGATTGAGGCCGCCATCCGCGGCTGATCCTGCCCTGCGTGAAGCCAAGGCATCCTGATAAGACGGCAGGGCCGGCGGCAGGCGGTCGACGGAAGGACGGCAAGATAGGCAAGAGGGGGCTGACAAGCGGCGCCGACAAGGGCGGGCCTTCCACACCGGAGACGGCAAGTCGCCGCACTGGGCCCTCACGCCCTTCGCAAGGCTCTCGCGAGGGTTTAAGGAGAGGCAACGGACAAGGACCAGACGCCATGCACCCCGATCTCACTGCCAGAGCCGCGCGTTCCGCCGCCATCCAGGAACGGGCGGTTGCCGAAATGAAGGCGCTCGGCATCGACGATGCCTTCATTTCCCGTCTTGTCGACACCTTCTACTCTCGCGTGCTTGCTCATCCCGAGCTTGGGCCGGTGTTCGACGCTCGTTTGGCAGGCCGGTGGCCGCAGCACATGGAAAAGATGAAGGCCTTCTGGTCCTCGGTTGCCTTTCGCAGCGGCGCCTATGGCGGAAAGCCGGTGCAAGCCCATCTCGGCGTCGCCAACATGACGGCTGACCTCTTTCCGCAATGGTTGGCGCTGTTTGCCGCCACTCTGGACGACGTCGCCCCAAGCGAGGAAGCCAAGGCCTGGTTCATGGTCACGGCCGAGCGCATTGCAAAGAGCCTGACGCTGTCGCTCTTCTACAATCCCGCACTGGACGATCCCGCCCTGCGCCGCGGCTAAAGGGTGCCCGCTTCACCTCGTTGGCGTGGAGCCAGCTAACTTGACTTCCCTGTCCATCGGGGCCATGTTCAGGTCATGTTGACCGAACGCCTCCATAACTGTCTCCAGCGGATGTGCCTTATCGCAGGCACCTGACCCCCGGCTCGGTCGCGTCGCGCCCCGGCCGTGGGGCGGCATAGGCAGTTTCCTGTATTCCAGTTGAAGCTGCCGTTGGGGCGACAGTCAATTTTCCACATCAACAGTCACCGCAGAGCGATTACGCCTGCGTACAAATAAGCGAGGATCCAGCAATGGCTCCCAACAAGAACACACATCGCAAGCCCGCCATCGTCGTCGCACAGTCCGACCATGAGCGGCTGTCGCGGCTTGCCGAGGCCCATGCCGAACGTAACCCCGACGTTTCCGAGGAACTGCTAGCCGAGCTGGACCGCGCACGTGTCGTGCAGGACGGCAAGATTGGCGCAGACGTCGTGCGTATGGGTTCGACGCTCCGCTTCACCAGTGATCTCGGCGAAGACCGTACCGTCACGCTTGTCTTCCCGGGCGAGGCTGATATCGCGGCCGGGAAGATTTCCATCCTCACTCCCATTGGAGCAGCGCTCATCGGTCTCTCTGCAGGCCAGTCGATCGACTGGACTGCTCGCGACGGCCGCGTCCATCGTTTGACAGTCGAGACGGTGCAGGCTCCGGCGGACCATCTCGCCGTCTCCGCTGCCGCAGTGGAATTGCGGCCGGCGTCATGATCCGCGTTCTTCCGCCTTGCCGCCTTTCGCTCTATGGAGGCTGCCTTACCGCAGGATAGTTGCCCCTGCACCGCGCCTGGCGCGGGCAGGGGATCTCCCGTTCATGTTCAATGCGCGCGCTCTGCAAGGGCATAGGAGAACTGCGATATGTCAAAGGACAACATCATTCTGACCACCAAGGATTTCACCATACTGGAAGCCATGTGCGAGAACCCGCGCGTGCGCCAGGACGCGCTCGTCCCGCACATCCGTCGCAAGCTGGACGCTGCGATCGTGGTCTTCCGCGAGGACTTGCCGAAGGAGGTTGCCAGCGTCAACAGCCGCGTCACCTTCCGTCTCGATGGCGGTGTCAGCGACACGCGCGTTCTCTCAACCGGTCAGATCGAGGCGCCGGTTGGCATGTTCCTGCCGATCACCACTGTGCGAGGCTTGGCCTTGCTGGGCCTCTCGGAAGGTCAGACGGTGGTGCTGGAAAATACCGACGGTCGCAAGGAGCGGATCGTGCTCGACAAGGTGGAGTACCAGCCGGAAGCGGCGCAGCGTGAACGTGTGCTTGCAGAGGGCGAGCTATCAACCGTGCTGACCAAGCCTGCGCTTCGCGTGGTTGCGGGTGGAATGCCAAAGGCTCGCCAACCTGTTCCGGTGACGGCACACGGCTTCGACGATCCGGGTCCATCGGCGGCTTGAATCGCCGCTCCAACCTAAACGCGGGCCTCAGGGCCCGCGTTCGCATGAGACGAAGAAGGAACAGGATGTCCACCAATCTTTCCACGGCGCAGGACATGCGCGGCTCAACCTTTGCGCAGGGCCTCGTCTGGATGGGGCTCAGCATGGCGGCCTTCATCGGCATGTCCGTTGGCTCGCGCGAACTTGCGGCGACGCTCTCCATCCAGCAGGTTCTCTTCTTTCGCGCGCTTGTCGGCCTTTTCGTGATCCTCGCCGTAGGGCGCGCTCTTTTGCCGGAACTGCGCAATGGAAAGCTGATCCGCCTGCATGTCATGCGCAATGTCGTGCACTTCTTCGCCCAGTACCTTTGGACGATAGGTGTCGTGCTGCTGCCGCTCGCCTCGGTCTTCGCGCTGGAATTCACCATGCCGATCTGGGTGGCCTTCTTCGCCTTCCTGTTTCTCAAGGAACAACTGACGACACCACGCATCCTCGCCACCATCGGCGGCTTCATTGGCGTTCTCGTTATCGTTCGCCCAGGCGTTGGCATGGTGGATCCAGCCGCGGGCCTGGTGCTGATCGCTGCTGCAGGTTACGGGCTGTCGCTGATCCTCGTGAAGCAGTTGACGCGCGAGGTCTCGCCCGGCGCCATCGTGGTGTGGATGATTATCATCCAGCTGCCGCTCGGCTTCCTCGTCTCGCTCACGGACTGGCGTCCCGTCAGCTTCACCGACATCCCCTGGATGCTGGTGGCCGGCATCGGCGCGCTCGCCGCCCATTACTGCCAGGCCCACGCGCTGAAGCGCCTCGACGCCTCCGTGGTGATGCCGATCGATTTCCTGCGCGTGCCCATGGCCGCCGTGGTGGGCTACTACGCCTATGCCGAAGCCATCGACCTCTGGGTCTTCCTCGGCGGCGGCATCATCCTGTTTTCGAACTACCGCGCCGTGATGGCCGAGCGCCGCGCTGCGATTGGGTAGTCTTTGGACGCTGTCACTGAGACCGCTTGATGACAGGCACTGTCCTCTAGGCGCGGCTTACCATTGCACGATGTCATTCCGCTTGTCGCTGTTCATGAGCCCCTCTATTATTAGGAGAGATCGCAGAGGAGAATTGCATGGCCGCTATTCGTACCTTGGCCAGTCTACCACTCAATGGCGCGCTTCTTTCAGAAGCGCAGGCGTTGAAGGTTGATGTGAGCGATGCCGCGGAAGATGGGATTGCACGAGCAGTGAAGGCGGAAAAGGAGCGGCTCTGGAAGATAGAGAACGCCGAGGCTATCCGCGCCGAGAACGAATACCTCGAGAAGCACGGTTTGCCGTTAGCCCGACTCCGCCAATTTTGATGGCGCGCTTCGAAGTCTTTCATTCAAAGAGTGGCTCGCTACTATTGCTTGATCTGCAGTCTAGCGTTCTTGTCGGCCTGAAGACCCGGGTCGTCGTCCCACTCTATCCGGCGTGAGAAATGATATGGACATTTAGCAGGCGTACCCCTCGATTCGCGATCGGTGACCAAACATATGTGATGGCGACGCAGCGGCTAGCCGCCGTTGAACTGAGCGAACTCGGAGAGAAGATTGCTGACCTCTCCGTTTACGCCGACGAGATAATCGCAGCCACTGACTTTCTTTTCCAAGGGTACCAAGTGGCTCCTGCCTGTCCATCTGACCGCTCGCAACCGGGCACGACCTGAGGACATGGACAGCCGTTTCGGCGAATCTCCAGACCGCGGTCACTTGGGCTTTCGAATTAACCTTTGCGGGAGGTCAACATGAGCGGACACAGGGTCTAAGGCGTCAGCGACGCCAGCGTCTATCCTCTTTACGTCGCCAAGGCGGAGAAGAAGGGACGAACCGGCGCGCAAGTCGACGAGATCATCTGCTGGCTGACCGGTCATGATCGCGACAGCCTGAAGGCGGAACTGGAGGCAGGCACCTCCTTCGAAAACTTCTTTGCCAGAGCGCCTGCGATGAACCCGTCGCGCAGCTTGGTCAAGGGCGTCGTCTGCGGCGTCCGCGTCGAGGAGATCGAAGAGCCGACCATGCGCGAGATCCGCTATCTCGACGAACTCATCGACGAACTGGCTGGGGCAAGCCGATGGAGAAGATCCTGCGGCGCTAGCGTCCATAGCCTCGCGAGTGCCGAAGCCAAACAGTCGCGGTCGTCATCCTCGGACAAACGCAGCGCGAACCGGGGAACAGCCATGCGGGAAAAGTGCTTGCCTTCGTGTCACCACCGTGGTTTGACCCGCGCCATCCCGATTTGCACGCATTTTTCCGCCAAGGTAGCCTGATGTCTGACACGTCCAAGCCCCATCTTCTGATCGTCGAGGCCCGTTTCTATGACGACATGGCCGATGCGCTCCTCGATGGGGCGACGGCGGTGCTAAAGGAGGCGGGCGCGACCTGGGATGTCGTGACTGTGCCGGGTGCTCTCGAAATCCCGCCGGCGATCGCCATGGCCCTCGATGCATCGGAGAATGGCGGCGCCGAGTATGACGGTTTCGTCGCGCTCGGCATGGTCATTCGCGGCGAGACCTATCATTTCGATATCGTTGCCAACGAATCCTCGCGCGCTCTGATGGATCTTGCCGTCTCGGAATCGCTGGCGATCGGCAACGGCATCATGACGGTCGAGAACGAGGAGCAGGCCTGGGCACGCGTTCGCCGCTCCGACAAAGACAAGGGCGGCTTTGCCGCACGTGCGGCGCTGACGATGATCGCGCTGCGCGAGAAGCTGAATGGTTGATCCGATGACGAACGACGAAAAACCGGCGGTGAAGCCCGCCAACCAGCGCGGCGCCGCGCGTCTCGCCGCCGTGCAGGCGCTCTATCAGATGGATGTCGGCGGTGCCGGCGTGCTGGAAGTGGTTGCTGAATACGAGGCCCACCGCCTCGGCCAGGAACTCGATGGCGATACCTATTTGAAGGCTGATGCCTCCTGGTTTCGCTCGATCGTATCCGGCGTCGTACGCGATCAGGTGAAGATTGACCCCGTGGTGCGCTCGGCCCTGCAGAACGACTGGCCGCTGTCGCGGCTTGATTCGACGCTCCGCGCCATCCTGCGCGCCGGCACCTTCGAGATACTCGAGCGCAAGGACGTCCCGATCCCGGTGATCGTCACCGAATATGTCGAGATTGCCCAGGCCTTTTTTGAAGGCGAGGAACCGAAGATCGTCAATGCGGTGCTTGACCGGATTGCCAAGCAGGTTCGTGGAACGACTGCGAAATAGGCCGCCGAAGGGCAACAGGGAATGACGGATATGGAAGGCAGCGTCGACGTGCTTCAGGGCCAGCTCAAGGCAGCCAGGCGCAACGTCTTCCTGCTCTCGGGTGTCCAGGCAATCCTGGGTTCAGCCCCGCCGCTCACCTTCGCGCTTGGTGGTTTGGCGACCTACCAGATGCTGGGCGACGATAAGTCTCTCGCCACCGCCCCGTTGACGGGCTTCAACGTCGGCGTGGCGCTGGGCGCTATCGGAGTGGCCATCGCAGCCCGGTTCGTTGGCCGTGCCGCAGGTTTCATGCTCGGCGCTCTGATGGGGGCGACCGGTGCCGCGCTTGCCGCCGGCGCACTCTTCCGACAGGACTTCTGGCTTTTTGCGCTCGGCCTGATGCTGATCGGCGTGTCCGGCGGCTTCACGCAGAAGATTCGCTTTGCCGCTGCCGATGCTTCTCCAAGCTTCTACAAGCCGAAGGCGATTTCCTGGATTCTCGCTGCCGGCATTGTCTCGGCCATCCTCGGTCCGCAACTGGCGATATGGGCAAAGGACCTGTTCTTTCCGGTGACGTTTGCCGGCGCCTTCGTGGCGCTGATCCCACTTAATCTTCTCGCCATCCTCATCCTTTTCCTGCTC
>JAEWOP010000072.1 GCA_023399635.1 Pseudomonadota bacterium | reverse complement strand
GGCGGAGAGGGTGGGATTCGAACCCACGATACGGTTGCCCGTATGCCGCATTTCGAGTGCGGTGCTTTCGACCACTCAGCCACCTCTCCGCTTTGCTGGTCGGCGCTCGAGGCGCGGGTGTCTCTTATCGGCGAAACTCTCGACTGACAAGAGCTAAACTTCGAGCTCGACAGAGTTCTTGGCCAACGGTGCAGCCCGTACCCGTGTGCGCATGAGCCGGCTCAGCGAAATCTCATATCCGCGCAGAACGCGTGGAGCGCATGTCTACACAGGCAAATTGGGTTAAGTGAGGAGATCAGTTGCAAGATAGTCGAGAAGGTCTCGTTACTAAGACGATGCTGCCGGAGCCAGTACCTGATGCGATACAGTCTTGTGAACCCGCGTTGGAAGCGTACGTGGCACTGATCGCCCGCGAGAACGGACCTTGGATCTTGAATAAGAAAATGGTGCCCGGAGGCGGATTTGAACCACCGACACGCGGATTTTCAATCCGCTGCTCTACCAACTGAGCTATCCGGGCATCGAGGCTTTGAAGCCTTCCGGCAGAGGCCGGCGGGGGTTTCTCCCCCGGAGCGAGCGGGGTTATAACATCTTGTTCGGCCATGTCCAGCGCCGCCAAGCACTTTTTTGAAACGCCTCATAAATTGGCGAAAACTGGCTGAGCCTGCAGCGTTTCCCTAGTCTTCACCCTCTTCCGCCTTTGACTCGTCGTCGGAAACGGGAATTGCATAGGAACCCTTCAGCCAGCGGGACAGGTCAAGCGTTCGGCAGCGGTCTGAGCAGAATGGATAATGCTCCCGGTTCGATGTTTTACCGCATTCGGGGCACGGCCGCGCCTTGCGCAGCGGCTCCACCTTGCCGCCTGGTTTGATCGTTGAGGGCATCGTCAACCTTCCGGCCAAGCCGCCTGAACGTCGAACCCTTCTCCGGCGAGAAGCGACAGCGTCTCATAAAGCGGCAAGCCGACAACATTGGTATAGGAGCCGACGATCTTCTGGACGAAGCTGCCTGCGATCCCCTGGATTGCGTAGGCGCCAGCCTTGCCGCGCCATTGACCGGACGCGATGTAGCTGTCGAGTTCCTGAGCCGACAGTCGCTTGAAGCGGACCTTGGTGTAAACGACCTTTTGCCGGAACTGCCCGCCTGGAGTAACGAGACAGATGCCGGTATAGACCCAGTGCCCGCGCCCGGAGAGGAGGTGCAGGGCAGAGGCAGCCTCTTCCGTGTATTCCGTCTTTTCCAGAATACGACGACCGACCGCCACCACCGTATCGGCAGAGAGAATATAGCTGTGACGCCAGGCCAGGTCGCCCTTGATTGCTGCATACGCAGCCTCAGCCTTCTCCGTGGCAAGACGGCGCGCCAAGGATCGAGGATGCTCCGACTTCTTCGGCGTCTCGTCGATATCCATCGGCATCATACGGTCCGGCTCGATCCTCGCCTGGTTGAGCAGATCGAGGCGGCGCGGCGACCCGGAGGCCAGGATGAGTTTCTGATCAGACGCCATTGGCTTCAGCTGTTCTGCCGCCCGCGAGGCGTCACTTGAAACGGTAGGTGATGCGACCCTTCGTCAGGTCGTAGGGCGTCATCTCCACCAGCACCTTGTCGCCCGCGAGCACGCGGATGCGGTTCTTGCGCATGCGGCCGGCGGTATGGGCAATGATCTCGTGTTCATTCTCGAGCTTCACGCGGAATGTTGCGTTCGGCAACAGTTCGGTGA
Organism: Pseudomonadota bacterium; assembly: GCA_023399635.1. Lineage (GTDB taxonomy): Bacteria > Pseudomonadota > Alphaproteobacteria > Rhizobiales > Rhizobiaceae > Neorhizobium. The sequence continues at coordinate 30,007 of JAEWOP010000072.1, read as the reverse complement.
CGACGCCCGGGAATTCGAGGACTTCTTCTTTAGCCATCTATAGGTGTTCTTCCTGTCAGTTGATTTCGAGCTGGGTGCATTCTGCGCCCGCAAATTTGCGCGGAAACTACACAATCGTGCCCGGTTTGTGAACTCGCATAATTTTCGATTCGATCCGCGGTTCACGGCGTCTCCGCCGGCCGTTTTCTCAAGCCGGCGAAATGCTCCTCCACGCGCCTCCATAACGAGTCCCGAACCTCACGGTAGGCATCAAGCCGCTGTTCGCGCGTCCCTGTGACCGCCGTCGGATCCAGTGTCGGCCAGTAAACGACGCTCAGGGCATTGGAGCGGGTCAGTTCCAAGGCGGCGTGGTGCGCTTCCGGCGTCAGTGTGATGATCAAGTCGAAGAAATCGTCTTCCAGATCATCCAGAGTGCGGGGCTGGTGCTTGCCGATGGAAAGGCCGATCTCTTCGAGAACGGCATCCACGAAGGGATCACGCTCGCCGGAGCGAACGCCAGCGGACTGTACATATATATCGGGTGGCAGGAGACGTTTGGCAATGGCTTCCGCCATAGGCGAACGGATCGCGTTCCACCCGCACATGAACAGCACCGCACCCGGCTTTTCCTTCATCGGGCGGGAAGCCGGCGGCTCGATCATCCCTGTCATCCGCGCCAGTAAAGGACGCAGACCAGGGTGAAGAGGCGCCTGGCCGTATCGAAATCCATCTTCACCTTGCCATCCAAGCGGTCCATCAACGTCTGAGAACCTTCGTTGTGAATTCCACGCCGACCCATGTCGATCGCTTCGATGCGGCTTGGGCTCGCCGAGCGGATCGCCTCGTAATAGCTTTCGCAGATCATGAAGTAGTCCTTGATGATCCGTCGGAAGGGCGTCAGCGACAGGATGTGCGTTGCGACGCCCTCGCCCGCCTCCGTCACCACCGTGAAGACGAGCTTGGCGTCCACCAGGGAAAGCTTCAGATGATAGGGGCCACCGACATGCCCCACAGGCTCGAAGACGTTCTCCTCAACGAGGTCGAAGATGGCGACAGCCCGCTCGTGCTCGACATCCGGAGTGGAGCGGCCGATGGATTCGTCAAGGACGACGTCGGAGAGTCGGAAATCTCCCTTCGCCATCCTCAGCTCCCGCGGTTCAACCGGATAGCCACCGAACGGGCGTGGGCATCAAGTCCTTCGGAATGCGCCAGCGTGATCGCAGCCGGTGCCAGCGCCGTCAACTGCTCTGGACCAAGCCGCAGGATCGACGTCCGTTTGACATAGTCAAGCACAGAGAGACCGGATGAAAACCGCGCCGAGCGTGCCGTCGGCAGCACATGGTTGGAGCCGCCGACATAATCACCGATGACCTCCGGAGTGTAGCGACCAACAAAAATCGCGCCCGCATTTCTGATACCGGCTACCAAGGGTTCGGGATCCGCCACCGCCAATTCGAGATGCTCGGCTGCAATGCGGTTGGCCAGCGGCAGCGCAGACATCAGGTCGTCCACAAGTACGATCGCGCCGAAGTCGGCCCAGCTTTGCGCGGCCGTTGCCGATCGTGCCAGCGTCTTCAGCTGCCGCTCCACCGCCTGCTCGACCGCCTCACCGAAAGCACGGTCATCGGTGATGAGGATCGACTGCGCCCCCACATCATGCTCCGCCTGCGCCAGAAGGTCAGCGGCAATCCAGTCTGGATCGTTATCACTGTCGGCGATCACCAAAACCTCCGACGGCCCGGCGATCATGTCGATGCCGATCTGACCAAAAACTTGCCGTTTTGCCGCTGCGACATACGCGTTTCCAGGGCCGACGATCTTTGCAACCGGCTCTATCGTGTCCGTACCATAGGCAAGCGCCGCCACTGCCTGTGCGCCACCGATGCGGTAGATCTCCGAAACGCCTGCGATCTTTGCCGCGGCAAGGACAGCAGGATTGATCGTGCCGCCACCGGCCGGCACCACCATGACAATCCTTGGCACACCGGCAACCTTGGCCGGCAAGGCATTCATCAGGACAGAGCTCGGATAGCTTGCTGTACCGCCCGGGACGTAGAGACCGACAGCATCGATAGCCGTCCATCGCGAGCCGAGGCTGACGCCGAGATCATCTTGGTAAAGGTCGTCTTTCGGCACTTGCCGGGCATGATGTTTTTCGATGCGCTCGGCGGCAAGGTAAAGCGCATCGAGCACATCTTGCGCTGTCGCTGCGACCGCGGCATCGATCTCTTCCTGCCTGACGCGCAGACTGACGGTGTCGAGGTCAACCTTGTCGAAGCGCGCCGAATATTCGATCAGGGCCGCGTCGCCGCGTGTGCGCACGTCGTCAATGATGGACTTGACCACGGCATTGACGTCATCCGACACCTCCCGTTTGGTCGAGAGGAAGGCAGAAAAGCGCTCCTCAAAGTCCGCCGATGCCCGTTCCAGCCAGATCGCCACCCGATAGTCCCCTCGATGCATTCACGCCAATGGCGCGATCAATTCTATTCGTCCGCTCAAAGATGATGTTGCGGCATCCGCTCGGTTCCCCAGGCACCGCCTGTATCCAGCATCTGCGCCTCGATGCACTCGACCTCCAGGGTGATGGCCGCGCCGCCAGCCAGCAGCAACTCGATAGTGCCGTCGGGGCCCTCGCCTTTCGGTTCGAAGCGGATGGCCAGCAGGGAGTAAACTTCATCCGGGTTGCTGCGTTGGACGTCAATGCTGCGCACCGCCTCCACGCGCTTGAACGAGATCACGGCGCGCCGGCGCTCGAAGCCCTTCTTCTTGCGGGCCGCTTCTTCCCAAACAAAGCGATTGACGATGGCAGTAAACTGCCTGCCACGCGCGTCATAGGTGAGATCCGCCACACGAAACACGCTGTCCTGCATACAGGCAGAAATGATCCCGAGGTCTTCCTTGTCGAGCGCAAGAAGCTTGAGGTCAGCCATCGTTTTCCATTCCCATCGTGACGCCGCCGGTATTGGTTCATCCTGGCGTGGAGATAGGATGGACCGGTACCTTTAGCAACGCCACCGGAACCTTAGTCGCTGATGCGTTCGACTTCGGCGCCACAGCGGGTGAGTTTTTCTTCGAGACGCTCGAAACCCCGGTCGAGGTGGTAGACCCGGTTGACCACCGTTTCGCCCTCGGCGGCAAGGCCTGCAATCACCAGCGAGACTGAAGCGCGCAGATCGGTCGCCATAACAGGCGCACCTTTCAAACCACTTACGCCTTCGATGCGCGCCATCTGGCCCGAAAGAGAAATGCGTGCACCCAGGCGCGCCAGTTCCTGCACATGCATAAACCGGTTCTCGAAGATCGTTTCGGTGATGTGGGAAACGCCGGAAGAGCGGGTCATGAGAGCCATGAACTGCGCCTGCAAATCCGTTGGGAAACCGGGGAAAGGCTCGGTGACCACGTCCACCGGCTGAATGCCGTTGCCGTTACGCACGATGCGCAGGCCGCTTTCGGTGTCGCTCACCGTCGCGCCGGACATGCGGATAGCCTCCAGGGCATTGTCGAGCAGTGCGGCCTCGGTTCCCTCAAGCGTCACGTCGCCGCCGGCCATCGCGACAGCCATAGCATAGGTGCCGGTCTCGATGCGGTCCGGCAGTACCCGATGACGGGCGCCGTGGAGAGATGTCACGCCCTCGATCGTAATCGTGCTCGTGCCGGCGCCCGATATCTTCGCGCCCATGGCGTTCAAGCATTTTGCAAGGTCGACGATTTCCGGCTCGCGCGCGGCGTTCTCGATGATCGTCGTGCCGTTGGCCAATGTGGCGGCCATCAACATGACATGCGTGGCACCGACAGAGACCTTCGGGAAGGTATAGTGCCCTCCGACGAGCCCGCCCTTCGGGGCGGTTGCCGTGACGTAGCCGCCGTCGATCTCCATTGTCGCCCCAAGGGCCTGCAGCCCTTCCAGGAAGAGATCAACCGGGCGCGTGCCGATAGCACAACCGCCGGGCAACGAGACGCAGGCCTTACCTTCGCGGGCCAGCAAGGGGCCGATGACCCAGAAGCTCGCTCGCATCTTGGAAACGAGTTCATAGGGCGCGGTCGTATCGACGATTGTCCTGCAGGTGAAATGGATCGTGCGGGAGTAGCTTTCCGTCTGGCTTTCGCGCCGTCCGTTGACGGCAACATCGACGCCATGGTTACCCAGGATGCGCAGCAGCTGTTCGACGTCTGCGAGATGGGGAACGTTCTCGAGCGTCAGAGTATCGCTCGTCAACAACGAGGCAATCATCAGCGGCAGGGCCGCGTTCTTGGCACCGGAAATCGGAATGATGCCGTTGAGCTTATTGCCGCCGCGAATTCTGATGCGATCCATGAGGTTCAACGGGAATTCATCCCGCCCTTTTCTTGTGCAAGCGCGAAGGTGGGCTCCTTAGCCGAAAACCCTGACCGCTTCAAATGGTTTGGAAGACGACGAAGCTGCACATCGTGTCAGGTTGATTCGTCCTTTTTTGCGGCTGGCAAACCAATGGTCTCATCCGCTTCGCCCAGCCGGCGCGCCCGCGCCTGGCTCTTGCGCCGCAGAAGATTTTCGCGAAGCGTCTGAGCCGCGCGTGCCCGGCGCTCCTCGGCACGGGCTGCCGCCTGCGCCTTGCGCTGTTCTGCCGCCGCGTCTCGTTGGTCCTTGGTCATCCGTTTCGATTAGTCCAAAACCACAACGGAAAAAAGAGCCACCGCCATAAGCTGGGGCGAAATGAACTTCAATTTGCAGCTTGCGCTGCCCACCAAGCTATGGCAATAGGCCCTCGCTCCCGGACGAACCGATCCGGCGGGCCTGTTAGCTGCTATAGCTCAGGGGTAGAGCACTCCCTTGGTAAGGGAGAGGCCGAGAGTTCAAATCTCTCTAGCAGCACCATTTTCTGATGACATCATTCATAAACTGCGACGCTCCCAGCATCGCCGGCGATGCCTATGCGCGCGGTGCTGCTAGCGCCCCCGGAGCATCCGCGGTTGAGGAGCCTGATCTGCTGAATGGAAGAATGGCCCGTCCTGCGAGCCGTTCTCTTTGCTGAGCTAGCTACTGTTGCGACCTGATTGGTATCAGTCGAGCAACTCTCGCAGGCGGATGGCAAGCTCCTTTGCGGTGTAGGGTTTCTTCAGCCAGCTTCCCGAGGCCGCGAGCTGGCGGCCGGCGATTTCCGGCTCCGCATAGCCGGAGGTGAACAGAACCTTGATCTGAGGCCGCTCTTGGCGAACGATCTCCGCCAGCTCGTCGCCCGTCATCCCGCCGGGCATCACCACATCCGTAAAGAGTAGATCAATCTTGGGGTGCTGCCGCAGCTTCTCCAGTGCCTCTGCACCGTTTTCCGCTTCGATCACACTGTAGCCGAGCTCTGTAAGACGCGCGACAGTGACCCGACGTACCCGCGCATCATCTTCCACCGCCAGAACCACCTCTGCGCCGCCTGGAAGCAGACGTTTTTCAGGTGCGGGCGCTTCCGCAACGGAGCCGGCATCAGTTGCGAACTGGATTGCCGGCAAGAAGATGCGTACACTCGTGCCCTGGCCTTCTTCGCTATAGAGCTGGATATGGCCGCCCGATTGCTTCACGAAGCCGTAGACCATGCTGAGGCCCAGACCCGTGCCCGATCCGACCCCCTTGGTCGTATAGAAGGGTTCGAAGGCGCGTTGCTTCACCTCGCTCGACATTCCCTCGCCGGTGTCCGTCACGCTGATCAAGACATAATCGCCAGTGCGCACATGGGCATACATCTGCGCATAGTCGACATCCAGCTTGACGCGCGAGATTTCGATCGACAGCCGGCCGCCACGTGACATGGCATCGCGCGCATTCAATGTCAGGTTCAGGATGGCGTTTTGAAGCTGGGAGGCATCAACCAGCGCCTCGTTGGCAGCGCCAGTCACAACTGTGCGCAATTCGATGGTTTCGCCGACTGTGCGGCGCAATAGGTCGGAAAAGCCGGAGACCAGCTGGCCGACATCGACGATCTTCGGATTGAGCGGCTGCTTGCGGCCAAACGCCAGCAGTTGTCCCGTCAGTTTCGCGCCGTCCTCGGCGGCACTCTGCGCTTCTTGCAGCATGCTGAGGAGCCGCGCGTCGGTAATCCTGTTCTCGATCATTTCGAGATTGCCGCTGATGACAGTCAAGAGATTGTTGAAGTCATGGGCCAACCCACCGGTCAACTGGCCGATTGCCTCCATCTTCTGCGATTGGCGAAGCTCCTCCTCGATCTTGTGACGGCTGGTCAGGTCGCGCACGAAGCCGGTGAATATCCGTTTTCCGTTGATCCTGGTCTCGCCGACCGCAAGCTCCATAGGAAAGACCGTGCCGTCTTTACGCTGTCCCGTCACCACGCGGCCGTAGCCGATGATGCGTCGTTCCCCCGTCGTCACGTAACGCTCAAGGTAACCGTCGTGCCTTTCGCGGTCGGGGGACGGCATCAGCATACGGACATTCTGCCCCCGGACCTCGTGCGCCGCATAGCCAAAAAGGTTCTCGGCCGCAGTACTGAAGGAGCTGATCTGGCCGGCTTCATCGATGACGATCATGGAATCCGGTACCGTATCCAGGATGGACCGTAGATGGGCCTCCCGTTCCGCCAGATTGTTTTCAACCACCTTCATCGTCGTCACGTCGTTGTTCATCTGAATGATTGTGGTTTCGGCTTCGTTGCCGCTTGTGCTGACCGCTACCCAGCGGCTTGCAATAAAGATGAGATGGCCCCGTTTGTGACGGTGGACGACTTCGCCTTCCCAGATCCCGGCCGCCCGCACTTGTCGGCGTATATCTTCAAGGGGCAGTGGAAATTCGGTCTGGAGCAGGTCGTGAAGGACCTTGCCGACGGCTTCCTCGCGCTTCCAGCCGTAGAGCGTCTCGCAGCCTTCGGTCCAGCGAATGATCACCCCGTCGTCCCGGTGCACGATCAGATTGGCGTGGTCGAGAAGTCGAAGTGCAGCGTCAAGATCGTCGGCTCCGGCTTGTGGGAACGAGGCCGCTTCATCCATTACAGAATTCCATCTTTTCTAGTGCCGCTGCCGCTCCTCTGCCGAAGCGCCATACATACGGCTGTCATTTTCCAATTCATCGCCGTCTCCGGCCAATTGTGCAAGCGTTCCACGGCGAAGAATTTTGACCGCATGACGGCCGCACGAGGCCAGAACACCCTTGTTGGCCAGTTTCGTCATGGTTCGAGAAACAGTTTCAATGGTGAGGCCGAGGTAGTCCGCGATATCCAGGCGCGTCATTGGCAGCGCGACGATCGGCTCCCGGGCGCCCTTTGCCAGGACCCTCTGCAACTCCTTCAGCAAGAAGCTGCACAGCCTCTCTTCCGCATTCTTGGTCGACAGCAGAACCATCTGGTCCTGAGCAGCCGCCATTTCGTCGGACATCTGGTTGAAGACCGCCGGGCGGATATCGGCGGAATTTGCGACTTCGTGCTCGAAAGCCTTGCGGGACAGCCGGCGGATCGTGACCGTGCCGATCGCCTCGGCCGTGTAGATGTAATGGCTCTTGAAGGAGATGCCGAGGATGTCGCCAGCGTGCAGGAACCCGGTGATGACGCGACGCCCATCAGGCAGGATGCGCAGGATCCGCAGCGTTCCCTCGACCACTTCGAAGATCGACTTCGCCAGATCACCTTCGAAGAAAAGGATCTGGCCAGCCGAGTAGCTCTCCACCGGCTGTCTCGTGAAGAGCGTGTGCAACCCGAATGGCTGGCCTGCCATCATCGAGAGTGGCATTGCCGAACCTGATTTTGTACCTTCGAGAAACATACGCGCCTCCATTTGTCGATGGTGGCAGTTGACCCTACTGTCGTAACAGGCGAATGCTGGGGATGTAACAGTGGGTGTGAATTTGTAACACTGTGTAACATGCGGTTGCCACGATCATGAGTTCTGACATCAGCAGCAGGCCCAGTCTCCTCGTCGTCGATGATGACGCTCGCATCCGCACCATGCTGGGACGCTACTTCGAAGACGAAGGCTATGTCGTGAGCGGTGCCGCAGACGGCCGCGAGATGCGGCAGAGCATGAAGCAGCGGAACTTCGACGCGATATTTCTGGACCTGTCGCTTCCCGGCGGCCAGGACGGGCTGGATCTGGCGCGCGAGATCCGCGCACAGTCGGATGTTCCCATCATGATGCTCACGGGCCGCGACGACGTTGTGGACAAGGTTGTCGGGCTGGAGGTGGGAGCGGACGATTACATCACCAAGCCCTTTCATTTGCGGGAGGTGCACGCCCGGCTGAAGTCGATCCTCCGTCGGCGCGGCGCACCCGCTCCCGAGGGGGAGGCGCAGAGGCAACAGGTGCTGACCTTCGAAGGCTGGACGCTCAATCTCGGTCGGCGGGAACTGCACCACCCGAACGGTCACCACGTCGATCTGACCACCGGCGAATTCGACATGCTCGTCGTTCTGGCCAAGAATGCTGGGCGGGTTTTGACGCGCGACCAGTTGATGGACCTCACCCGAGGTCGTCAGATGGAGGCCTTCGACCGTGCCGTCGATGCGCAAATCGTTCGTTTGAGGCGCAAGATCGAGGCCGATGCCCAACACCCACAACTGGTCAAATCAGTTCGCGGTGTGGGTTACGTCTTCACGGCCTCGGTATCACAAGCCTGAGCTAGTGCAGCACGCTGCCCACCGGATAAAGAAGCCATGATGCGTCTTCCGGCGGCTCGTAAAGTACGCTGAGGACATCAAGACTCGCAGGTGCGCTTCGCCAGATACGCACAGCCTTGCAGCCTTCCTGTTCAGCCAGCTGCTTGGTGAATGCGATCATCTCGTCGCTGACTTCGCCTTCGTTGATCAAGCTGACGGCGGCAAACACCGGAACATCCAGCAGGTCTCCCAAGAGAGGATGCTTCATCGGCGTCATGCGCATCAGGCCGCGGATATAGCCTTTGTCATCTTTTGCTGTAGCCCAGCGTTTTCGCTGCTGTTCCGTCGCCGTGAGCTTCCTCCATGTGTCTACATCGAGCGCCGGAACGACGACCTGCATTACCGCAAACGAGCGCATGACGTCCTTGTCGATCAGCGTCTCAATTTCATATTGGGGTGCCATCTCTTGTCTCTGACCAGTGCCTGCCGTTCACAAATTCGAGGATAGATCCCTCACGCTCGCGCACATTGACGCCTGTCAAACGAGCAGGTGGCAAATGCACGCGAGGTACGATCTTCTCTCTCGTAGCTTCCCCTGAGTACTCAACGCGCCAGCAGAACCGGCAGTTTCGTTTCCTTGAGTATCGATGCGGTAACCCCGCCAAAAATGCGCTGGCGCATTCTGGAGTGACCGTAAGCACCCATGACGATAAGCTCGCCTTCTGTATCGAGTGCATGCTGCTGCAGTGTATCCTTCACGCTGCGGCCCGCGCTCGTCAGCTGGTCCACCACCACGTTCACTCCGTGGCGGGCAAGGTAGGTTGCTGCGTCGGCACCCGGTTCTTCGCCATTACGCCCATAGAGTGCATCGGGATCCACGATCGTGACGTTGACCTGGTCAGCGGCAATCAGCACCTCCAGCGCTTCGCGAGCGGCTCTTGCAGCCTCCACCTTGGAATTCCACGCCAGTACGACCCGCTTCGGCTTCAGCGTTAGCCTGCCACCTGCGGGCACGAGGATCAGCGGCCGGTGAGCGTGGAAGACCACGGCGTCAACCACTGTTCGGACGAGGTCGCCAGCCCCCGCCACGCCTTGGCCAATGATTGCGAGATCACAATAAAGCGCCCTCTGGAGAAGGGTCTCCTCCAGGAAAGGACGCTCGGCATAAGCGACCTGGATTTCGTAGGACAGGTCCTCGGCATCGCATTGTTTTGCCACCTGGTGTTGAACCGCCTTGAGCACCTTCAAATCATCATCGCGCTGCTCCAGCCAGCCAATGCCGACAGGATAGTCACCCACCGTCGGTGCCAGCGCCACACCCGCCACCACTATCGTCAGGTGTGCGCCAACTTCACAGGCCGCCTTGATGGCGGGTGCGATGTCGCCTTCGACATCATTGCTCCCAATGATCGCCAGAATAGACTTGAACGACATGTCCGTACTCCTTGTTGGTTATCCTTCAGACTACGTAGCCGGCTGAGCGGCGCCATGATCTTCGTCAAACTCGACCGCAAAGACCACTTCTTTGCGTGCGGCTGTCGGGACGACCAATGAACCAGTATTCGATCATGGACGCGCAGGCCCAGTTCGTCTTGGTCGACAACGGCAAGCGGGTATGGCTTGGCAAGCCATCCAGCGATGGCAGCTCGCCTGGTTGGTGCCATGGCTATCCCCGCTCCTCCGGATCAACAGCCTGAAGGTGCGACGAGGCGCGGACCTCATCCTTGACGCGGATCAAGGATGCCATTGCCCCTGCCGAATAGCCTGTAAAACAGAAGCCGCTGCATGACGCGGGCGGTCTGCCAGTGGAGGCCAGCAATGAGCGAAAGCGTTTCTCCCGTCGTCTGGTTCGAAGAGCTTAGGCGCACCGACGTCGCCAAGGTAGGCGGCAAGAATTCGTCCCTCGGCGAAATGATCCAGACACTCGGTCAGCAGGGAGTGGACGTGCCACCTGGCTTTGCAACCACTTCGGATGCCTACTGGAACTACGTAGACGAAAACGGCATCCGCGACGCGATCACAGGTCTTGTGACCAATTGGATTGAGGGGAAGGCAACGCTCCCCGAAACCGGATCAGCCGTTCGGAAGCTCTTCCTTCGCGGTAGTTGGCCCAAAGCCACGGCGGACGCGATCATCGCCGCCTACCGTGAGCTTTCGCGGCGAGCCGGGTATGCAGACGCCAGCGTTGCCGTACGCTCCAGCGCGACTGCCGAGGACCTCCCGGACGCAAGCTTTGCAGGTCAGCAAGAAACTTATCTCAACATCACCGGCGAGAAGGCGCTGCTTGATGCCTGCCGCCGTTGCTATGCGTCGCTCTTCACCGACCGCGCGATTTCCTACCGACAGGCCAAGGGCTTCGACCACATGAAGGTGGCGCTTTCAATCGGAGTCCAGCAGATGGTCCGTTCCGATATCGGCGGATCTGGCGTCATGTTCTCGATCGATACGGAAACCGGGTTCGACAAGGTTGTGCTGATCAACGCGGCTTGGGGTCTTGGCGAAAATGTTGTGCAGGGCGCGGTTGATCCGGATGAGTACCAGATCTTCAAGCCGCTCCTCGACGACCCGGCGCTCCGTCCAATCATTGCCCGCAAGCGCGGGGCCAAAACGATCAAGATGATCTATGGCAATGCAGAGCAACCCACACGAAACGTTCCGACGTCGAAAGCGGAGCGCGAAGCCTTGGTACTGGCAGACGAAGAAATACTGACGCTTGCCCGATGGGCGACGACCATTGAGCGCCATTACGGTTGCGCGATGGATATGGAATGGGCGCGAGACGGCGAGACCGGCCGGCTCTTCATCGTTCAGGCACGTCCTGAAACCGTGCAATCCAATCGCGACGCGGCCGTTCTCAAGACATACAGCATCAAGAGCAAGGGCAAGACGCTCGTCAGCGGCCTGTCGATCGGCGATTCCATCGTGTCCGCTCAGGTCTGCCTGATCGAGACGGCGAAGGACATCGACCAGTTCATCGATGGCTCCATCCTCGTCACCTCGACGACGGATCCAGATTGGGTGCCGATCATGAAGCGAGCGGCGGCGATCGTGACCGATCATGGCGGTCGCACATCGCATGCCGCCATCGTCAGCCGCGAGCTGGGACTTCCAGCAGTGGTCGGAACAGGCGATGCCACGCGCGTCCTGCACACAGGTCAGCAGATCACCGCTTCCTGCGCCGAAGGCGACGAGGGCCACATCTACGAAGGGACCGCAACCTTCGAAGCAGAAGCCCTGAACATGGACAATGTGCCGGCGACGCGGACGAAGGTCATGCTGAACCTCGCCAATCCCGGTGCCGCCTTCCGTTGGTGGCAGATGCCTGCCGATGGTGTCGGGCTTGCGCGTATGGAATTCGTCATCAGCAATGCGATCCGTATCCATCCGATGGCGCTCGTCCACTTCGACCAGTTGAAGGATGATGCCGCCAAGGAAGAGATTGCAGCTCTCACGGCAGCATATGAAGACAAGTCGCAGTACTTCGTCGACCATCTCGCCGAGGGCCTGGCTCGCATTGCGGCACCCTTTTACCCGAAGCCGGTGATCGTGCGGATGAGCGACTTCAAGACCAACGAGTACGCCGGTCTCTTGGGCGGCTCCGGCTTTGAGCCGGAGGAGGAGAACCCGATGATCGGTTTCCGCGGCGCCTCACGTTACTACTCACCGCGCTACCGCGAGGCTTTCGATCTTGAATGCCGGGCGATCGGCAAATTGCGCGACGAACTTGGCTTCCGCAACGTCGTCATGATGATCCCCTTCTGCCGCTCGGTTGCCGAGGCTAGGCGGGTGCTGGAGGTGATGACAGAAAATGGGCTGAAGCGGGGTGATGACGGGCTGCAGGTCTACGTCATGTGCGAGATCCCCTCGAATGTCATCCTCGCCAAGCAATTTGCTCAACATTTCGACGGCTTCTCGATCGGCTCCAACGACCTGACGCAGTTGACGCTGGGCGTCGACCGCGATTCCGGCGAACTGGCGCAGCTGTTCGACGAACAGGACGACGCAGTCAAATGGATGATCGGCAGCGTCATTGCTGAAGCGCGCAAGGCAGGGGCCAAAATCGGCATTTGCGGCCAGGCGCCAAGCGATCATCCGGACTTTGCCAAATTCCTGGTGGACTGCGGTATCGACAGTATCTCCGTCAGCCCGGACAGCTTCGTGGCCGTGAAGCAGAAGGTCGCCGAGGCGGAAAGCAAGATAGTTGCCTCAGGCTGAGGCGCTCTGTTGCCTGGAGAGCGGTCTTGCCAGGCGTCAGGTCACCTGATCGCCGCCTTCCCGTCGCGGAAGGCCGCATCGCCACGCTCATAAAGCTCGAGTACGTCCGCGCGCTGGCAGAGTTCCGTGCCCTCGCTCATGACTGTCGCAGCACCGGCCGCGACGCCGAAGCGGAAGGCCTCCTCCAGTGGATAATCCTGAATCAGCGCCCAAACCATTCCGCCCACGAAACTATCGCCGGCGCCCACTGTCGATCCCACCGGAACGTTGAAGGACGGAACCTTGGTTACGCCTTGCGCGGATACCAGGATGGCACCTTCCCGCGCCATGGACACACAGACAATCTCGACTGCCCCTCTCGCGATCAGTTCCTGTGAGGCGGCTATCGCTCCCGCTTCGTCCAAATCGCCGCCGACGATACCCTCCAGCTCGTCGAGGCTCGGCTTGATCATGAACAAGCCACCGACCTCCAGTGCCTGCTTGAGAGCTTCGCCTGAGGCATCAAGAATAAAACGGGTCTTGCGGTCTGCGAAGGTGCGGGCAATGTGCGCATAGGAATCGCTGGGGAGGCCCCGTGGCAGGCTGCCACTGACGATCACGTAGTCTGCCGTGGCCTCTTCCAGGAAGCGCAGTGCCTGTCCATACTCCTCCGCGCTCACCACCGGTCCCTCCGGAACGAAGCGATATTCCTGTCCGGTGCCCATCTCCTTCACCATGAAGGCAACACGGATCGCACCCTCAATCGGGATGACGTGCAGGTTGACTGGCATCTGGCGAACAGCATCCAGGAACACCGCGCCCGTTGCCCCACCTGCCATCACCAGAAGATCGGGGTGCTCACCGAGTTCTGCGAGAACCCGAGCTACATTGACGCCGCCGCCGCCGATATTCTGGCGCTGGTTGCGGATCCTCACCTTTTTCGTCGGAACAACACGATCTGTTTCGTTGGACAGGTCGATCGAGGGGTTGAGGGCGACGCAGAGGATGGAAGTCATGTCTTCTCCCGTTCGTGGTTATAGTCGACGTGCAGGCTCCGATGCTTACACTTAGGCGGGAGCCTTCTGCTGAACTTTGATCTCTGTTCCAAGATAGGCATTCTTGCGAAGCTACAAGAACCGGGACGAACCGGTCCCGATAGACAACCACATCAACCAAGGGACGCGGTGCGGCAGGGATTTGACATAGCGCATTTCTCTCCCCGCCGAAATTCGACAGTCTCGCTAGCGATGGTGCCGGATCTTGATGACATCGCCGCCGTCGGTCGAAAAGCAGCCGCTGATCCGGTAACGCTTGGGGATGTTTAGTGGACATCGATTGTTTGCAGCGATCAGCGCGGCCTTACCTCATCGCCCTTCCGGTGATCGGTCTGCTTGCCGGCACCGTCATTCGTTTCGGGGTCGACGCGGACTGGGCTCCGATCGTCTGGGGTGTTGCGGCGCTGCCGGTTCTTGCTGCTCTTCTGCTGGAGATTGTATTGCGCCTCGGCAGGGGAGATTTAGACCTCGACGTCATCGCCGCGCTTTCGATTACTTCGGCGCTTGTCTTCGGGGAGCAGTTGGCGGCTCTTGTCGTGGCGCTCATGTATGCTGGCGGCCAGTATCTGGAGGATTTTGCTCAACGCCGGGCGACGCGGGAAATGACAGCTCTTCTTGCGCGCGCACCACGCACAGCTCTGCGCAGGTCCGGCAACTCCCTCGAAGAAGTGCCTATAGAGGCCGTCCTTGTAGGCGACAGGCTCTCTCTCAGGCGAGGCGATGTGACGCCAGTCGACGGTGTCGTTTGTGACGGGACGGCGCTGCTCGACCAGTCGGCACTGACCGGCGAATGGCTGCCGGTGAAACGACGCGTGGGCGAGGACGTACTGAGCGGATCCGTCAATGTGGGTGAGCTGTTTGAATTTACTGTCACTCGACGTGCAGCTGAAAGCACCTATGCCGGTATCGTCCGTCTCGTGGAACAGGCGCGAAATCAGAAGGCGCCAATGTCGCGGCTGGCTGACCGCTATGCCGTCGCCTTCCTGATCGTCACCATCGCCCTGGCTCTCGCTGCGGCTCTTGCTAGTGGCGACCCTGTCCGAGCAGTCGCAGTCCTGGTGGTAGCGACACCCTGTCCGTTGATCCTCGCTGTTCCCGTCGCTCTCGTTGCCGGAGTATCGACCGCTGCCCGCCAAGGTATCCTTGTCAAAGGCGCGAAGGCGCTGGAGCGGATGGGCAGTATCCGCGCCCTTGTTGTGGACAAGACAGGAACCATCACGACCGGGCTGCCAACGTTGGTTGCGATCGAGGCACAGCGTCCGGACGATGAACTGTTGAGGCTGGCTGCGTCGCTTGACCAAGCCTCCACGCATTCTTTGGCGAAGACCATCACTGCCGAAGCGGCGCGACGGAAGATCTCGCTCTCGCTACCGGAGCAGGTGGCTGAAGCGCCAGGCGACGGGATCGAGGGATTGGTTGACGGCCAGCATGTCCGGCTCGGCGGCAGCCGCTACGTGGCTGAGCAGGTTGGCCCGCTGCCGAACTTGAAGACAGCATCTCCGGGCGCCATGACGGTGGCAGTCGCGGTGGACGGTGCCTTCGCCGGTTTTCTTGTCTTTTCCGATCTGTTGCGGCCGGGCGGCGAAAGCCTCCTAGGACAGTTTCGAAACATTGGCATCAACCATATTACGCTTGCAACTGGCGACCGCGCCGATGTGGCCGAGACGCTTGCCTCGGGCATGGGCTTCGACGAAATCCTCAGCGAAATGACGCCAGAAGAGAAAGTTCGCGCCGTGATTTCGGCCCGCAAACACGGGCCGGTAATGATGATCGGCGATGGCGTCAATGATGCGCCTGCGCTTGCCGCGGCCGATATCGGCGTTGCCATGGGGGCACGCGGGGCCACCGCGACCGCCGAGGCAGCCGATGTCGTTCTCCTGGTGGATAAACTCGAACGCATCGTCCGCGCAATCCATATCGCGCGCCGGTGTCGCTCGATTGCCATCCAAAGCGTTGTCGCCGGTATTGGCCTTTCGCTGGCGGGAATGGTCGTTGCCGCGCTAGGCTACCTGCAGCCAGTGGAGGGGGCCCTGCTTCAGGAGGCCATCGACGTTGCTGTCATCCTCAACGCGATGCGTGCCTTGAGGTTGAAGGACAGCATGCCAGATTCACCCAACAAACCTTCTGCGGCAAGGCCGGTTTAATGCGACCTCTCAGAGACCACCAACTTAACAACCCGGCACTGCGACCGCCTCGACGTCATTCAAGGAGCGTCTGCTGGAAGACACAGTGCGGAAATAATTCTGTCTCAATCACTGGATAACGTACCAGCAGATGGAGGTGATGCTATGCCCAACGATCTTACGATCTCCGAAGCCCTTGCCGATCCGCTGATTGGACTGATGCTCGCTGCGGACGGCCTCGATCGGGACGTTTTCGCGGACTTTCTCGGTCAGGCGGCCCATGAACAGCTCGCGCAGAAGATGTCCCTGTTGCGAGAGGAGCGCGCTGCCTACTTCTACCAGAAGCTGTCGGCCGTTCAGGCGACGGAGCAGGTCTGCGGCCACGTTTGATCCGTGTCCTCATCCCGCGGCGGTCAAGCCTGGCATGAAAGGAGATCGCTGCTCCGGCTAGAAAGTGGCCAACGCCAGCCGCTGACTCAGCGCCTGCAGATCGGTCTCTCTGCGCGCCATCAGCGCGTGCTCCCAGTCCAGCGCCGTCTTGACGATAGTCTCCAGATCATCGTGGCGGGGTACCCAACCCAATCGCTCGCGCACCAATGCGGGATTGGCCACCACGCTTGCCGCGTCGCCGTGCCGCCTTGGGGACTGGGTTACCCGGAAGTCGTTGCCGCTGACACGCTTGACTGTTTCCAGCACGTTCAAGACCGAATAACCCCGGCCATAGCCGCAGTTGGCGATCAATGGCTGACCGCCGGCCCGCAGATAATCCAGCGCCATCAGATGCGCGTTCACAAGGTCGGACACGTGGATGTAATCGCGAATGCCTGTTCCGTCTGCGGTCGGGTAGTCCGTGCCATAGATCTCGACCCCTGCCCGCTGGCCCAGTGCCGCTTCGCAGGCAATCTTGAGAAGGTGGGTCGCACCCTCGGTGGACAGGCCTGTTCTTCCGGCGGGATCTGCACCGGCGACGTTGAAGTAGCGCAGCGCGACGAAGCGGAAGTCATGTGCCGCTGCTGCATCCCTCAACATTAGCTCCGACATCAGCTTTGACTGGCCGTAAGGGTTCTTTGGCATGGTCGGGGCCGTCTCCACCACCGGCGTGTCATCGGCCAGATCGCCATAGACTGCAGCCGTCGACGAAAACACGAGATGGCGGATACCTGCTTCAACCGCCGCGGCTGCCAGGAGGCGCGTGTTGCTGGTGTTGTTTTCGTAGTATTCGAGCGGATGCGCCACCGACTGGGGCACCACAATCGAACCCGCGAAATGCAGGATCGCGTCGATCGCGTTTTCGGCAAAGATCTGTTTCAGGAGATCATGGTTGCCGACATTGCCGAGATAGAAGCGCGCGGCGGGCGGCACGGCCCAGCGGAAGCCGGTCGATAGCCGATCAAGGACGACAACATCCTCGCCGGCATCCAGCAGAGCCCAAGCCATATGGCTTCCGATATAACCGGCACCGCCGGTGACGAGAACGGCCATTTCGTTACTCCCTGCCTTTTGTGCTGGCAGCAAGCGAAACACTTGTTCTCTTCATCAATGCTTACACAAGGCCCGGTTCGCGAGGTTTATTGCGCCGCAAGGATAAGGGTTAGCTTCCCAATTCAGTTGGATTTTATTGAAAGCGATGGCGTCGTCTCAAAGCGAGACGACGTAGTCCGCAAGGCGGCTTGCCGCTTCTCGAACCTGGGTGGGATTGCGAAGGAAACAGGCGCGCAGGAACAGTTCTCCACCGGGGCCGAATGCCGAGCCCGGTGCAAGCGCCACCTGAACCTTGTCGACGATGTCGAGCGCGGTGGCACGGCTGTCGCTGACACCGTCTACCTTCAGAAAGGCATAGAGGGCGCCCTCCGGCTTCAACGTCTCGACCCGGTTTGTCGCGATCAGAGTGTCGCAGAGGATGTCGCGAGAGGTCTTCGCCCTCTCGATGTTCTCCTGCACAAACTCGTCCCCTTGATCGAGCGCGACGACACAACCGCGTTGCAAAAACTGCGCGACACCGGAGTTGGAATATTGGATCAGGTTCTCAATCACCTGCCCGATTTCCGGCGGCGCGACCAGCCAGCCAACCCGCCAGCCGGTCATCGACCAGTTCTTCGAAAAGGAGTTGGCGAAGATAACCTTGTCTCCGTCCTCCATCAAATCCATGAAGGATGGCGCGCGGGATTGCGAGCCGTAGTAGTAGAGCGCGTAGATTTCATCCGCGATGATCCACAGCCCGTGCCGGCGGGCAAGAGCCAGAATCGCGGCCAAGTCCTCTTTTGTGGCTGTCCAACCCGTCGGGTTCGAGGGCGTGTTGATGAACAACGCCCTCGTGCGTGGCGAGATCAGTTGCTCGAGCTTGTCGAGATCGAGCGACCAGCCACCCTCCACAAAGTCCAGGGTCAACGGAACCGCCTTCGCGCCGCTGATCTCTACGGCGGACACGATGTTGGGCCAGGCGGGTGAGAGATAAATCAGTTCGTCGCCCGGGTTCGTCAGCGCCTGCACCGCGAGCATGATCGCGTGCATACCCGATCCGGTCACGTAGAAGTGGTCGCTGGAAAGCTCCACCGCGAAGTGCCGAGCATAATAGCGCGACAAAGCTTCCCGCAGTTCCGGGATGCCGCGCTGCCACGTGTAGAAGGTTTCCCCGCCGAGGAGCGCCACGCTTGCCGCTTCATTGATGAAGGCGGGCGATGGCAAGTCCCCCTCACCCGCCCAGAGCGGAATGAGGCCCTCGCGGCCACGCGCATAGGTGATAACCTCGACAATGCCACTCTCGGGGGCGGCAAGTGCGCGGGGGCTGAGACTGCTGAGTAGGGACATGCAAATCACTTTCTGGCTAGAGCCTTTGTCATAGCCGACCAGCCTCATGAAATCCCATGAGTTTCGTTGAGGATGGCATCGATTTGCGTGATGTGACGGCTAGCGTGCCTTCAGCAGGTCGCGAATCTCTGTGAGCAGCTGAACATCCGCTGGAGGCGGGGCCGGCGCGGCTTCAGCAGGCTTCTTCTCCTCTGCAGTACGAATTCGGTTCACGACTTTCACCATCCAGAAGATGATCCAAGCAAGGATCAGAAAATTGACGATGACGGTAATGAAGCTGCCGTAGGCAAAGACTGCTCCCTGCTCTTTTGCAGCAGCAAGCGTTGGCGCAGTGACGGCCGAGGAAAGCGGGAGGAAATAGTCCGAGAAATCGATGCCGCCCAAGATCGCCCCGATGACCGGCGTGATGATGTCGTTCACGAGCGAGTTGACGATACCGGTAAAGGCGCCGCCGATGATGATACCGACGGCGAGATCGATGACATTGCCTTTTGCGATGAACGACCTGAACTCTGACAGCACTGTCACATGTACCCCCTTGTGAAGCGATCCTCTGAAACAGGATCAACCTGGCTTCCAATCTTGTTTTGTCCAGATCGACCTCTCAAACCCATTGGACTTTAGGCCGAGATTGCCGTGATTTCCAACACACTTCTTTTGCCTTATGGTCTTCGTCTGTTTGGCTTGAGGCGGGAGGAATGATGCTTCCAGGTTGGCTACTCTTCCTGTCGGCGTTCGGCTACATCCTGCTTCTGTTCGCCGTCGCCAGCTACGGCGACCGCAGAAGCCGCCGCTTTGGCGTGCCTGACGGCGGGCGGCCGCTGGTTTATGCGCTTAGCCTTGCCATCTACTGTACGTCCTGGACCTATTTCGGCGGTGTCGGTCTTGCGTCACAACGCGGTCTTGAGTTCACCGGCATCTATATCGGCCCTATTCTCGCCTTCACTGTCGGCATGCCCCTTATCCGACGCGTCGTCGAACTGGCGAAGGCTGAAAAGCTTACTTCGGTTGCAGACTTCCTGGCCGCGCGTTACGGCAAGAACTCCGCCGTCGCGATGATCGTTGCCGTCATCTCGTTGATCGGAGCCATTCCCTATATCGCCCTTCAGTTGAAGGCCGTATCGAGCTCGGTTGCCGCCACAGTCGACGCGTCGGCCTACGGGATCGGCAGCGGCAATCTCCATTTCGTTGATCTGGCGCTGATCGTTACCTTGCTGATGGCGTGCTTCGCGGTGATCTTTGGGACCCGGCACACTGACGCGACGGAGCATCAGGACGGGCTGATTCTTGCCGTCGCCATGGAATCGGTGGTGAAGCTGCTGGCCTTCGCGACCGTTGGCATCGCCGTAATGTTCGTGCTGTTTGACGGTCCTTCCGATCTATGGGCGCGCGCTTCCGACAATCTGTTCGTCGCATCGGCGATGTCCTACGAAACACCGCTCAGTCGCTGGCTGATGCTGACCGCTCTCTCGGCCTTCGCCATCATCATGCTGCCGCGGCAGTTCCACGTCACTGTGGTCGAAAACCGCACCGCACGGGAGCTCCGGATGGCAGCCTACCTGCTGCCGCTCTACCTGATCGCCATCAATATCTTTGTCATCCCGATCGCGATGGCGGGTCTCATCTCGTTCGGTGGCACAGGCAATGCCGATCTCTACGTGCTGCTCCTGCCGCTTGAAAACAAGATGCCGCTGATCTCGCTGATTGCCTTCATCGGCGGCTTTTCGGCAGCCACGGCCATGGTGATTGTCGCCTCGGTGGCGCTCTCCATCATGGTGTCGAATGACATCGTGATGCCGGTCCTGCTGCGCCGCAAGCTGATGCGCCGGTCGGTGCATCGCGCCGATTTCACGCAGACACTTCTGCGCGTCCGGCGCACATCGATCATCGTCGTCTTGATGCTCGGCTACGCCTATTATCGCGCTGCCGACAGCGACACCGGCCTCGCCTCGATCGGTCTCCTGTCGTTCGCCGCTATTGCGCAAATAGCACCAAGCATGATCGGTGGCCTCGTTTGGCGACGCGCCAATGCCCGGGGCGCAATCCTCGGCATGACGTTCGGCTTCCTCGCATGGGGTTATCTGCTGTTCGTGCCCAGCCTCGGTGGACCGAACAACGCCCATCTCGCTGCAGCCGTCCTACACTTCCTCTTCCCTGGCACGGAGCTATTCGGCGCTGAAGCTGATCCCCTGGTCACTGCAACCCTTTTCAGCCTGATCCTTAACTCCCTCGCCTTCGTTCTGGGGTCGCTATCCCGGAACCCCAAGCCTCTGGAGCGCATCCAGGCGGGCATCTTCGTCAAGCGGCGGCAACGTTCGCAGTTCGCCACGCGCGGGTGGAAGACCCGTGTCAGCGTTGGCGATCTGAAGACCACCATCGCGCGCTATCTTGGCGAAGAGCGTATGCTGCGGTCCTTCGACAATTACGCCCAAACAAGCGGGCGTCCGCTGGAGGACGATCAGCCAGCTGACATGGCACTGATCCACTTCTCTGAGCAGCTTCTTGGCAGCGCCATCGGCTCGTCCTCCGCCCGCCTCGTCCTGTCCCTCATCCTCCAAAAGGCCGAGGATGCGAACTCCGACACTGCCTGGCTCCTGGACCAGGCAAGCGAAGCCTTGCAGTACAACCAGGACATGCTGCAGACGGCACTTTCCCAGATGGACCAGGGGATTGCCGTGTTCGACAGCTCCTATTGTCTGACCATCTGGAATCGCCGCTTCAGGAGCCTTCTTGATCTGCCGGAACAGGTTGGGCAGGTCGGTTACCCTTTCGCGGACATCATCACGATCCTGGTGGAGCGGGGCGATGTGAAGCCGGAGGAACGGGCCGATGTCGTCCGGCAGTTCCAGACGCTTGATGCCCCCTTCCCGCTGGTGCTTGGCGCCGGAAAGCGCATCCTGGAAGTCCGGTCCAATGCCATGCCGGACAAGGGGATCGTGGCGACCCTGACCGACATCACCGAGCGCGTGGCGGCGGACCGGGCCTTGAAACAGGCCAACGAGACGCTGGAGCAGCGTGTCGAAGAGCGAACGGCAGAGCTGACGCGGGTCAACCGAGAGCTTGCAGAAGCGCGCGCATCTGCCGAAGAGGCCAATCTCGGCAAGACACGTTTCTTTGCCGCTGCAGGCCACGACATCCTGCAGCCGCTGAATGCCGCACGCCTCTACACCTCCGCATTGGTCGAGAGGCTTGGCAGCTCCGACAGCCGTTCGCTGGTCCGCAACGTCGATTCCGCTTTGGAGTCCGTCGAAGCGATCCTCGGGGCGGTCCTGGACATTTCACGCCTCGACACCGGCGCCATGAAGCCAAGGATGGTCTCGGTCGCGCTGGACGACCTGCTGCGTCGGATGGAAACGGACTTCGCACCGATGGCGCGCGAGAAGAACCTCAAATTCGTTGTGGTTCCCAGCTCCCTGCGCAT
This sequence comes from Pseudomonadota bacterium, assembly GCA_023399635.1. Taxonomy (GTDB): domain Bacteria; phylum Pseudomonadota; class Alphaproteobacteria; order Rhizobiales; family Rhizobiaceae; genus Neorhizobium. The sequence continues at coordinate 7,860 of JAEWOP010000072.1, read as the reverse complement.
CCGGTCCGACGTGAACCTCCTGCGGCGACTCGTCCAGAACCTCGTGTCGAACGCGATCAAATACACAATCAACGGCAAGATCTTGATCGGCGCCCGACGTCGCGGCGATGATGTGGTGATTGAAGTGCTGGATTCGGGGATCGGTATTCCGCAGGCGAAATTCCGCACGGTGTTCAAGGAATTCATTCGGCTTGATGAAGGCGCACGCACAGCCTCCGGCCTTGGTCTCGGGCTCTCGATTGTCGACCGCATCTCCAGAGTTCTCAACCATTCCGTCGAACTCTCCTCCATTCAGGGCAAGGGAACGATCTTCCGGGTACGCGTGCCACGCGACCTGTCGCCGCCACATGCGTCGCGGCCAGCCGAACAGCCGGAGCGGCGGCGCCGCTCGCAAGCGCTCAATGGGCTGAGGGTGTTGTGCATCGACAACGAGCCTAACATCCTTGAAGGCATGAGCCTTCTTATCTCCGGTTGGGGCTGCATCGTCGGCCGGGCGGGTTCCTTGGAAGAGGTCGAGCAACTCGCGCTCGGACCTGAGCCTCCACCGGAAGTCATTGTCGCGGATTTCCACCTTGCCGACGGCAACGGTGTAGAGGCGATCTCTCGGCTACGGCAGGCCTATCAGGCGGAAATCCCCGCCCTCCTGCTGACGGCGGATCGCAGCCTGGAGGTGCGTGCTACAGCGGAGCGGCATGATATTTCCATTCAGCACAAGCCGGTCCGTCCTGCCGCCCTGCGCGCTTATCTGACGCAGGTTGCCGGAATCAAGCGCATCGCCGCCGAATAGCGCGTCCCGTTCATCTACCAGTCATCCCGCCTTCCATAGGAACAAGGCGCCAATGCCGCGAGCGGAACTCACTGGCTCGTGCGCGCGTTTGTGGCGCAGAAATCCTGGCCCCCAGAGGCACCACCGACCGGGCGACCCAAGCGCATCGGCACGGTATAACGGAGACCGCGACCGATGAAACGGTTTGACCTTATTGATGGTATGCGAGGCTACTTCCTCGTCTTCATGCTGATCAATCACCTGATCTTTGCGGGCGGCTACTGGCTCGTCAAAGTCAACCACAACCAGCTTGCATTCGTTGAAGACGCGCAGGGCTTCGTATTCCTGTCCGGCCTTCTCATCGGCATGGTCTATGCGCGCAAGATGGTGAAGAACGGCTATGCCGCGGGGCGGCAGGCAATCTATTCGCGCGCCTTTGAACTCTATCGCTATGCCATGGGTATCGTCATCGCTGTGCTTGCCGCGCAGATGATCCTGCCGGAGGCCTACGCGGTCTGGTACAACTGGCTGGGCTATACCACGTTCGATGACCCGCTGCGGCTTGCCGCGATTGCGACTTTCCTGTTCCAGCCAACATTCATGGACATCCTGCCGCAGTATATCGTTTACATGCTGTTTGCGCCGATGCTCGTGAAGCTCGTGCTCGAAGACAAGTGGCACTATGTACTCGCGGCCTCCCTCGTCATGTGGATGGCAGCGCAGCTCGGTCTCCAGCGGATCGTGACGGAGCCGATGAACCAACTGGTGATGGGCCCGGATGATCAGGGCATCCGCGCAAGCTTCAACCTGCTCGGCTGGCAGATCGTGTTCTATTCAGGCCTCGTTCTCGGCGCCATGACGTCTGCCGGCAAAATCGACTGGGGCCGCATCCTCACCCCCGAGAACACGTTCATTCCCAAGATGGCGCTGATCGTCGTCCTGTTCTTCCTGCCGCTGAGGATCATGACCGCCAATGGCATGATGCCGGACTTCATGATCGGCAAGTTCGCTTCCATGGAAGTGCGTGCCGACTTCGGCCCTGTCTATCTGCTGAACTTCATCGCTGTTGCGGCACTTGTCACGTGGCTGCTCGTCGCGGGCCCGAAGCATCCCTCCACCTTCATCCAGAAGGCGGCCGGAGTGCTGACCTGGGTCTTCTCGCTGAAGTTCCTGCAACTGATCGGGCGCCATTCGCTCTACGTCTATGTATGGCACGTCGCGATCGTCTACGCTGTCTACTACTTCGACGGGCGTTCTCCAGAACTTAGCCAGTTGACCAAGACAGCGATTGCCTTGGTTGGTATCGCGCTTCTGGCACTGCCGGCCATCTGGCGCGAACGTGAAAAGTTCTTTGGCAATACAGCGGCTCCCGTGATGAAGCCACAAACCAAGTCGATCCGTTAAGAACGAGGGGTGGTGACCGTCAGGTCACCGCCCCGATCTGCCAAGGCACGAATTCATTGTCCCCGTAGTCGTAGATCTCGCTCAGCGTCTTCTTTCCCGACGCGACGGCGATGATGTCCTCGAAAATCCGCTGTCCCGATTGCTCGATCGTTTCCTCGCCCGTGACGATGCCGCCGCAGTTGATGTCCATGTCCTCCTTCATGTGCTCATACATTTCGGAGTTGGTGGCGATCTTGATGCAGGGTGACGGCTTGAAGCCGGAGACCGAGCCACGGCCGGTGGTGAAACAGATGACATTACATCCGCCGGCGACCTGACCTGTGACGGCAACCGGATCGTAGCCCGGCGTGTCCATGAAGACGAAGCCCTGCTCCGTTACCGTCTCGGCAAATTCATAGACCGCCTTCAGCGGCATGGATCCGCCCTTCGCGACAGCCCCGAGTGACTTTTCCAGGATGGTCGTCAAACCGCCGAGCTTGTTGCCATGCGAGGGATTGTTGTTCAGTTCGTCGCCGTTGCGTGCGGTATAATCCCGCCACCAGTCAATCCGCTGCAAGAGCTTTTCCGCGACCGCCGGCGTTACCGCCCGGCGCGTCAGCAAGTGCTCGGCGCCATAGATCTCCGGAGTTTCCGAGAGAACCGTCGTACCGCCGTTGCGGACGATCAGGTCCGACGCGTAGCCGAGGGCCGGATTGGCCGAAATCCCGGAATAGCCGTCGGAGCCGCCGCATTCGAGCGCAACCTTCAGCTTTGAAAGCGGCTGCGGCGTGCGCACGGCGGCGTTCACGCTCGGCAGCATCTCCTTGATGATGTCGATGGCAGCGTCAATGGTCTTCTTCGTGCCGCCATGCTGCTGGATCGTCATCGTCCGCAGCCGGGTACCCTCCTCCATCTTGTAGTGTTCCAGGATCGGGCCGATCTGGTTGGTCTCGCAGCCGAGGCCGATCATCAGGATGCCGCCAAAATTGGGATGTTTGGCATAGCCCTGGATGGTGCGGATCAGGACGCGGTAGCCTTCCGACTTGTTGTTCATCGCACAGCCGCCGCCATGCGTCAGCGCCACCACGCCATCGATGTTGTCAAAGCCGTCGAGCCCGCCCATGCGGTTGAAGTAGTCGGCGATATAGCGGGAGACGGTGGCCGAACAGTTCACCGAGGAGATGATGCCGATATAGTTGCGGGTGCCGGCGCCGCCGAAGCCGCGGTCATAGCCCATGAAGGTGCGCCGCTCGTTTTCCGGCAGCATGCCTTTTTCCTCGATATCGATGCTGAACTGGTGCTCGTGCTCAGAGGGCAGCATAGCAAGGTTGTGCAGATGCACGTGGTTGCCGGGCTCGATATCCTGCGTCGCAACGCCAATCACCTGGCCGTATTTCTTCACTTCCGCCCCGGACGGAATGTGCTTGAGCGCCACCTTGTGGCCGCGGCCGATCAGTTCACGCGCCACGAGGTCGCCATGACCGACAAGACCGCCCGGCTGAACGGAGCGACGCACGACACCGACGTCGTCGTCAGCGTTCAGAATGATGATGGGTGTTACGATGGCATCCATGACTATTTCCTCCTCCCGGGAGGCTCCTGCTTGTCCGTAAAGTGGTGTGTTTACCGAGGCTCGTTTTCCATCCACCGACGCTTCGACTCCTCCAGATGCGCATGCATCATCGCCTGCGCAAGGAGAGGGTCCCGTGCCTCGAGGGCAGCGTAGATTGCTTCATGCTCACGAAGAGCATGATGCCACGTCTCCGGCGTCTCGAAGCGGGTGCGGATCTGCGCCGACAGTGGGCTATGCCGCTCATCGAACAGATCGCCGACAATGTGGGCCAGCACCGAATTGCCGCTTTGGCTCGCGATCGTCAGATGAAACATCCGATCCTGATCGAGAGGCTTCCTTCCAGCCTCAATCTCCTCGCGCATCGCGTCGAGTACTTCGCGCAGAGCCGTCAGCCCATCAGCAGTGATCTTCGCGGCAGCAGAAAGGGCAACAGTGCCTTCAACAGCGGCCCTCGCCTCCATCAGCTCAACGGGGCTTTCGCCCATCGAACCGGTCTGCCAGGGACGCCGCTCGGGCTCAGCGGTAATGTAGATCCCGGATCCCATCCGGATCTCGACGCTGCCTTCGATCTCGAGCGCAATCAGCGCCTCCCGGAGCGATGGCCGCGACACGCCAAGTTGCTGCGCAAGATCGCGCTCTGCCGGCAGGCGTGCCCCTGGGGCGAAGTGGCCGCCCTGGATCAGGGATCGGATCTGATCTGCAATCTGCTGGTAGAGCCGGCGCGGCTCAGCCGCCTTGATTGATCCGTTCATGTCTCGGCCGATAGAGTTATCTGGCCTTACCATATAGACTTTGAACCTGACGGGCAAGGATGTTTAGGCCATCATCGCCCTTCCTCCAGGCCGTTTCTTAAGGCGTTCACCCAAATCTCATCACGCCTGCACAAAAATTGGCTTGACCAGTTTCGCTGACCGGGTTTAACCAATAGGCATTGGCAGGGTGGAGCTTGGCCAGCAAGTTGAACGGGCAAGGAGGAGGCCGTAATGCACGCATCGACGCAGGACGGACATGGCGAAGCAGCCCATGGCGAAGCAGCCGTTTTCGGCGCTCCCTTGCTCCGCCTGGAAAACATCACCAAGGAATTCCCCGACGTCCTCGCCCTTTCGGATGTCAGCTTCGACCTTCGACCGGGCGAGGTTCATGCGGTTTGCGGTGAAAACGGCGCGGGCAAGTCAACCCTGATGAAGATCATCAGCGGCGTCTATCAACCGACCAACGGCACGATCGTCTACAAGGGGAGCGCATGTCATTTTGCCTCACCTCTGCAATCCGAGGCCGCCGGCATCGCCATCATCCATCAGGAACTCAATCTGATCCCTCACCTGTCGGTGGCGGAGAACATCTACCTGGCCCGCGAGCCTCGTCGCGGCCCTTTTGTTGATCGCAGGAAGCTTAGAACCGACGCCAAGCGTTGTCTTGACCGGCTCGGCGTGACGATCGACCCTGATACACCGGTTCGCAACCTTTCGGTGGCGCAGTGCCAGATGGTGGAGATCGCAAAGGCCCTGTCGCTCGACGCGGAAGTGCTCATCATGGACGAGCCGACCTCCTCTCTTACCGAACAGGAGACGCGGCTGCTTTTCAAGGTCATCCGCGACCTGAAGGCCGCCGGCGTCGGGATCGTCTACATTTCCCACCGCTTGGACGAAATGGCGGAAATCGTCGATCGCGTCACCGTTTTGCGCGACGGCCGCTACATCGCGACCGACGACTTCGACAAGACTACAGTCAACGACATCGTCGCTAAGATGGTCGGCCGCTCCCTGGAAGAGAAATTTCCCGAGCGTACGTCTGCTCCCTCCGAGGAGGTTGTCTTCAGCGTCTCCGGCCTTACCCGCACCGGTGTGTTCTCCGATGTCAGCTTCTCGCTGCGGCGTGGAGAGATCCTCGGTTTCGCCGGGTTGATGGGCGCGGGACGCACGGAAGTTGCGCGCGCCATCTTTGGAGCCGACTCACTCGAGACTGGCGCCATCACGCTCCACGGAGAGACGCTGAAGATTCAATCGCCACGCGACGCCATCTCGGCGGGACTGGCCTACCTTTCGGAAGACCGCAAGGCGCAGGGGCTGGCGATCAAGATGCCCGTCGATGCCAACATGACGCTCGCCAACATGGAGGAAGTGTCGAACGGGTTCGGCCTCATTGACTTCGCGAAACATAACAAGGTGGCGAAGGAGTATGTGGAGCTTCTCGACATCCGCACACCTTCCATCAAGCAGCCGGTCCGCCTTCTGTCGGGTGGCAACCAGCAGAAGATCATCATTGGCAAATGGTTGTTCCGCAAGCCGAAGGTGATGTTCTTCGACGAACCCACCCGCGGCATCGACGTGGGCGCGAAGTTCGCGATCTACAAGATCATGGATGAATTGGCGGCTGAAGGGATTGGCGTCGTGCTGATCAGCTCCGAGCTGCCGGAAGTCCTTGGAATGACTGACCGCGTCGCCGTGTTTCACGGCGGGCGCATCACCGGTGTTCTGGAGACGCGGAACACTGACCAGGAAGAAATCATGCGATATGCCTCGGGCTACGGCCCGAAGGCGCACTGAGGGTAACCATGGCGGACGTAAGCGAACAGAAGACCCGGCGGCTCAGCGACCGGCAGAAGGACATCATCCAGAAGTTTGCGGCCCTTGGCAGCCTCTTCGTCCTGATTGCCGTCTTCTCGGCAACGAGCAGCGCGTTCTTCACCGTCAACAACGCGATGACGATTGCGTTGCAGGTCACCTCCATCGCCCTTCTCGGGATTGGTGCGACCTGCGTCATCATCACCGGCGGCATCGACCTTTCCGTCGGATCCGTGCTGGCACTGGCCGGCGTGGTGGCGGCACTGGCCGTCAAGGACTGGGGCATCCCCGTACCCTTCGCCATGTTGATCGGCATCCTGACCGGCTCGATCTGTGGCTGGATCAACGGCATCCTCGTTACCAAGATGAAGCTTCCCCCCTTCATCGCGACGCTCGGCATGATGCTGATTGCCCGCGGCGTCGCACTGCAGATCACCGGCGCTCGTGCGGTATCGGGCCTCGGCGAAGCCTTTGGTGTCCTTGGCAACGGCTCGTTGTTTCGCATCGTCAACATCGGCGATGACGCCTTCCCGAGCGTCGTCTTCCCCCGCATTCCCTATCCGGTCATCCTTATGGTGGTGATCGCCATCGCCGTCTCCTTGATGCTGAGCCGGTCCGTGCTTGGCCGCCACATCTATGCCGTCGGCTCCAACGCAGATGCAGCACGCCTTTCCGGCGTAAACGTCACGCGCGTCGTCAGCTTCACCTATGTTCTCTCCGGGACGCTCGCCGGCCTCACCGGCTGCGTGCTGATGTCCCGCCTCGTCACCGCACAGCCGAATGAAGGCGTGATGTACGAACTCGATGCCATCGCAAGCGCGGTCATCGGCGGCACATCGCTGATGGGCGGCGTGGGCACGATCTCTGGAACCGGCATCGGCGCGTTCGTGATCGGCATCCTGCGCAACGGCCTCAACATGAACGGCGTCTCCGCCTTCACTCAGCAGATCATCATCGGCCTCGTCATTCTGGGCACCGTCTGGATCGACCAGTTGCGCAACCGCCGATGAAGAACGGGTGCGGACCCTTATCCGCAACATGCATGAGGGAGTGAGGAGCTCCCGGATAACCGGCCGGAAGGCCATTCAGTTGGAGGAAGACATGAAGAAACTCGCTACAGCACTACTCGCATCCGCCATGAGCCTTGGGGCATTCTCGGCCGCTCAGGCGGGCGAAATCGCCGTGATCGTCAAGACGGTCAACTCGACCTTCTGGCAGAACGTCCAGAAGGGCGCCGACGCCGCCATGAAGGATGTCTCGGAACACACGATGACCTTCCAGGGTCCGGCCGCGGAATCGGCAATCGCCGACCAGGTCAACATGGTCGAGAACGCGGTCAACCGCGGCGTTGCCGGCATCGTCCTTGCTCCCTCCGATCCGGACGCCCTGGTTCCTGCCGTGAAAAAGGCATGGGAAGCCCGCATCCCCGTCGTCATCGTGGATTCCATGCTCGCCGAAGGCGCCGAACAGTATTACCAGTCCTTCCTGGCAACCGATAACAAGAAAGCTGGCGAACTCGCTGCACAGGCGCTGATCGAAAAGGTTGGAACCGAAGGCAAGATCGCCGTCATGTC
>JAEWOP010000043.1 GCA_023399635.1 Pseudomonadota bacterium | reverse complement strand
ATGCTGCCATCTTCATGAACGGCGGTGACGGTGGCTTCTATGCTCGCGAGGTAGAAGTCGTCACGGAAAAGGGCTGCAACCGACATGGCGTCAAGCTGCCTCGAACGGGACGTCGATCGCAGACGTGGTCGTCAACCACTGTGGAACGGGAAGACCCTTTGAACGCAGGAACTCTGGATTGAACAGCTTCGACTGGTAGCGGTTCCCGTAATCACACAGGATGGTAACGACCGTGTGTCCCGGGCCGAGGTCGTGGGCCAACCGGATGGCGCCGGCAATGTTGATGCCGGAGGAGCCACCAAGGCAAAGGCCTTCGTGTTCCACAAGATCGAAGATGATCGGCAGAGCCTCTGCATCGGAGATACGGTAGGAAAAATCGGGTACGAAATTCTCCAGATTTGCCGTCACGCGGCCTTGACCTATGCCTTCGGTTATGGAAGATCCTTCGGCTTTCAACTCGCCATGAGCATAGTATTCGTAAAGAGACGCCCCTTCCGGATCCGCAAGGCCGATCTTTACCTCCGGCTTCCTCGCCCTCAGACCTTTGGCGACACCAGCAAGCGTGCCTCCGGACCCCACTGAGCAGACAAAGCCATCGACACGACCTTCCGTCTGCTGGAAGATTTCGACAGCGGTTGTATCAACATGCGCGTCGCGGTTAGCAACGTTGTCGAACTGGTTCGCCCAGATAGCACCAGCCGGATTGGTTCGAGCAAGTTGTTCAGCGAGCCTGCCGGAAACCTTTACGTAATTGTTCGGGTTTCGATATGGGACCGCCGGGACCTCCACCAGCTCCGCGCCTAGAAGTCTCAGCGCATCCTTCTTTTCCTGGCTTTGCGTCTCGGGAATAACGATGACAGTACGGTAACCCAGTGCTTTCGCCACCAATGTCAGTCCTATGCCCGTGTTGCCCGCCGTCCCTTCAACAACGATGCCACCCGGCTTCAGCAGGCCTCTACGTTCGGCATCATGGATAATGGCCAACGCCGCCCGATCCTTCACCGATTGCCCCGGGTTGAGGAATTCAGCTTTCCCCAAAATCTCGCAGCCCGTCGCTTCGGATGCGCCTTTCAACCGGATCAAGGGAGTGTTGCCGATGGTGTCAAGAACAGAGCGTGGAGGGGTCATGCTGCAAGCCTTTCGTTGGGCGAGATGTAGACCCGCCCTTCTCGGCCGACAAGCCTCGTCGAACAAGATTTGGCCTTCTCCCTCTGGCGGCCGCAGCGAAATATCCTTGCAGTTTATCGCTCCTAAAAGAAAGAGGGGCGGTCACGGCAACCGACTTCGAGCTCACTCGAATCGGCGTGCTTAGTCTGCGCAAGCGGCGTCGGAGTGGAGTACTCCGGCCGATGAGGGTCTGCTCCGAGTTGGCGTCGGTGCAGTCGGCTTTGACTTTTCCCCTGATGCACAAAGAATCATTGAAGTTCGCCCCAGTTCGAGCGCCACTCAACACCTTCGCTCAATTCGACAAAGATCGGCTGGTCTGTTCCTCTATTTTTGTTTTCTGCCATCCGGAACGCCGTTTCCGGCTCCATCTCTTCGCCAGGAAAGATGGTATCGTCAGTACCGGGCTCTGCGATCTGGCGGATGTAGCCGCGGATCTGCCCTCCGGAGTGGTAAAGCCTGACGACGATTGCGCCCGGCTTTGTCCCTTGCGGCGTGTAGGTCCGGAAGATTTGCATGGATGTCCTCCAACGAATTCGACGACTAACTGACGTTTACGCAGCCAATAAAGTTCCGCAGTGGTGCATCTCAAAAATAAGAAAAGCCCGCAGTCGCGGAGGCTCCGGATTGTTGACGAGGAGTTCGTCAGTCAAGAACTTGAACAACAGTATACAGCAAAAGCGACGAGCTTGTTCATGGGGCTTTCCTTTCCGAGTGAGCCATGGCGCCGGACACGCTGATGTATGAACATCGTTCCGCTAGCCGGCTTCGCCGAGAAGCCGTAGCGATGAAGGAAGCAACACAAGCGGGCGTTAGCTGTCCGGGTATTCGATCCGATGACGGCTGACGAGCATGAGTGAACGGTCGGGTCTGATGATATAGCGCTCTCCCCATTCTTGCGAGAACTGGTCACGGAACTGGTGGGTGACTGTGCTTCCGATCGGCGCTTTGGTTAGTCTCGTTGAAGGCTGGCCGCCATAGGTGAGGCTTCCAGGCAGCGGTTCCACACCGGAGGACGTCGAAGTGCAAGCAGACGCAAGTGAGGCTACGGCAACTAGGCAGGCTAGAAGTTTCATCGGAAGGCTCCATACAGCTTCATCCGAAGCCGCCAGAGGGAGATAAGTTCCAGAAGGCGGACCTTTGACCCTTTGCACCTTAGCATAGTATCGCAGATCTGGCTTCCTCAGACCTCGCAGAGCAGATTGATCTTCATCATCGCCCTGTCTGTCGGCGGCGGATTGCAACCTTTCATATCCGCAACAGTTGCATGGCCGGCACGGACGAAGCGCAAGGCGGTTGAGTCAGACGAGGGACGATCCTATGGCGACGAGCATTGATGGCACCTCCGAGAGGCATGAACGCCTGCTACCGGCGATGGCATGGTCAGTGCTGGCAATCCTCTCTCTGTGGTCATTACGTCGGGAGTTTCGCCGCGTTCTCAGCGAACACGGACTCTGGGATTTTGGCGCCTTTGTTGCATCGGGCCGCGCTGCTGCAAACGGGCTGGACCCTTACGGAATCTATCCGCCACTCACGCCCCATGTGGTTTTTCCGGGATTTGAATCCTGGAACCCGAACCTCAATCCTCCGATCTCGGCCTTGCTCTTTCAACTCTTCGATACGGCAGATCCAGCGGCAACCTTCCAGGTCTGGCTGATCATCTCGGTGCTCTGCTACGCTGCTGCGGTATTGCTGCTGCTCTGGCGTTATCGCGATCGGTTCTACACGCCGTTGATCGGCATCTGGGCCTTCGGGCTCGCGGGCTTTCTCGACACGCTGTATCTTGGCCAGATCTACACGCCGCTCGTTCTCGCTGCCGTTGGTGCCTGGCTGCTGATGGAAAGAGGGAAGATGATAGAGGCAGGCATCCTCATGGGGTTGCTCGTGTCGATGAAGCCGAATTTCTTAGTCTGGCCTGTGTTGCTGTTTCTTGCCGGTTATCGCCGATCCAGCCTCGTGTCGGTCGTGACGGCGGCCATCATTGCAGCAATCCCGCTCTTCATCTTCGGCCCGGAGATCTACTTCAACTGGTTGGGACTGGTTGCTGGTGATGGAGACCGCGCCATCTTTCTCACCAATGCCTCGCTGTCGGGCTTGGCCGCGCGTGCCGGGCTCGCATGGCTCGGTACCCCAATCAGCGCTCTTCTGCTGCTGTCACTGGCCTACTGGGCATTCCGCTATCGCCCATCACTCTTGGATGTCAGCGCCTTGGCGCTTCTTGCCTCGCTTGTTGCGTCGCCTTTGGGATGGACTCACTACACGCTGTTCCTGTTGCCGGTCATCTTTCACCACGCACATCGAGTCTGGATCTGGCCCGTCGCCGCAGCCCTGGCCGTTCCGGTTCCCTTCGTATTAGCGCAGTTCGGCAAAGCCCCGTGGACTCAACTCACCTCCGGATCGGTCTACGGATGGGCGCTGGTCTGGCTTCTTGTGATCCTCGGTTGGAGGGCATGGCAAGAAAGGCATGGGCTGGCTCAGGAACCTCGCCTGTAGATCCGCCAGTATCCGGTTTCGGTCGCAAGTTCGAAATGCTCGAGGATATAGCTGGAATAGATGTCCCGCATGCCGTTCGCTGTCCAAGCCTCGATCGGAGCTTTCGGATCCAGGATCAGATCAACGTCAGCGAAGTATTCCTCTGCTTCCGGATGATGCTCACGGTTCAAGGTCCGCCCCCAGTGATACCAGGCGCTGTCTCCAGCAGGGGGCGGCAATGTCATCCCAGCTGAGAAGGGATTAACGAAATCAAGCACCGCCACCCGCTCCGGTCCTTCCAGAGAGGTGAGTGCGCGAGCGCCATCCTCAAGGGATGCGTTATAGCGTCGAAAGACGTCATACTGGTTTTGGCTCCACATCGGCACGAGCCGGATGTCCTTGAACGCGGGGAGGGGAACCTCCTCGCCTTTTTCTGAGAAACTGTAGAAAGCGTGGATCGAAAGATTGGTGGCATTGGTCGCAGTCGGAGGCAGAAGCAGAACTGCCAGAAGAAGGGGCAGACCGCGTCCATGCCCCGCTTCAGCCGTGGGTGTCCGTGAAAGGAAGACTAATTCTGTGATGACTGCGGCACTGGCGCCGAGCGTGACGATGCCGAGCGTTTGAAAGTTCTGCTCGATGATCAGCACCCCTCCGGCGGCGCAGAAGCCGACGAAAGCAGTATCGCGCACGTTCCGGCGCAGAAGGAGCAGGACGGCGATGAATATTGCGTATACAGCAACGTCAGGTAGGTTTCTCAGGACGACATCAACAAGCGATCGAAGATTGGGCACCCCGCCGCTGACATCGCTTGCCAATCTCAGATCCTGGAGATGGCTCAAGCTGCCGCCCCAAAAGCTCTCAATGATGCAGACAGAGATCACGATTAGACCGAGGCTGATTGCCGCCCATCGCCATTGGCGTCGGTCTGACAGCATGAAGACCAGGAACGCAAGCTCTGCCAGTCCGTAGGTGATCTTCAGATAAAGCATCAAGAGCACGAGGGCGGTGGCGCAGATAGCATCTGCCAAATCCTGTCTCTTGCTGTCGCGCCGCGGGAGATACATCACGAGAAGGAGACCTAGCGCGGCCCAGCCGACGCGGTTGTAGAACATGGCAAATGACAGTTCGCCCACACCTTCCCCCGTATTGGCGGGAGCCGCCACACCGAGAAGCAGGAACAGGGCAAGCGGCAAGGCAACCACCTGCCGCATTCGGCTGGCGACTACTTCGGCCGAAATGACGGCGAGAACCAGTACCACCAACGCCATGCCGACAGGCATTGCGCTGGCCATTCGACCGGTCATGCGAAGCCCGAACGCCGGCAGGTAAAAGGCAAGCGGGCCAAGTGATGTATGGAAATTCACGTTCGGCACCTGACCGGTCGTGATCCGGTAGGCGCCATCCAGGAAGATGAAGAGGTCATTGACATATTTGGTCGTGACCGTTGCCCCTGGAAGCACCAGAGTGGCAGCCAGAACCAAACCTATCAGCAGGATTGTCAGCCGCAGCGAGACCGTGCGATCTCGAGGCAAGGTCGAAATATCCTGCTGCTCCTCATCGATTCTGGTGCCCAACTGGCTCATTCTGCCGCTCCCGTCTGGCGGCGCTGATAGAGCGTCCATTCGCGCGTTTCCGTCAGCAAGGCAAACTCTCGCTCGACAAACGGACGATAGAGTTCCTGCAAAGGCACGCTGTTGATGCCGATCTTCGGAATCATGACGATGTTGACGTCAGCAAACAGCGCTTCCGGAGCAGGATGCATCTCCGAATTGACATTTCGGCCCCAATGCATCCAGACGCTGTCGCCCCGGGGCGGCGTGAGGTCGAGACCGGCGGAAAAGGGATTGGAGAAGTCCAACACCAGAACACGGCTCGGCCGCTCAGGCAGCGACTGCAAGAGCGCTCCGCCGCTATTGATGCTCTGGATATACTGGCGGATGAATGCTGCACCTCCTCCTTGAGGCTCCAGGGTACGCACATCACGCAAGTGCGGCAGTCCGATGGAAGTACCGCTGTTCGTCATTGCCAGGCGCGCATGGAGGATGAGCGAGGTCCCGTGATGTGCGGCCGGCGGCAAGGCCATGAACACGAGGATGAGAGGCAGCCCAGCGGCGAGGCGTGACGGAGGGATACCGGTGCCGTCACCGATAGCCAGATGGTCTTTTCTCCGCGCTTGTTCTGCGGCAACTGCCAGACCTGCATAAAGAGTGATGATCCCCCAACCGTGGGCATTTTGGCTGATGATAAGCAGACCGGCAAAGGCGCAGAAGCCGAAGAAAACAAAATCCTTCAGGCTGCGAGTAATCCACAAGGAGCAACCGACGGCGAGGGCGAAAACACTGAGGTCTGCAAGATTCCGGAAAGCCGATTGCGCGAGACCCCAGAGGCCACGGCCACCGCTCACGCGTGACGCGTCCATGATGTCCTTCACGTGTTGCCGGGTTCCGCCCCATAGGAGTTCGACAACAAGGATCGCGAAGATCGTCACCAGTGTCGCCCACGTCGTCCATTTCCGATGTCCCCTGTCCAGCAGCAGGAAAAGCAGGAAACCGACGCTGACGATCCCATAAGTCGCCTTGGTGTAGAGTTGGACGAGCACAAGGAAACTCGCCGCGGTGGCATCGGCAAGATCGCCGAAGCGGCTCCACTTCCTTCGCGGCAGGTACATGACAAGCAGCAGGGCAAGCGCAGACCAGCCGACCCTGTTATAAAACATGGCAAAGGATAGCCGCTCGATGGGCGCTCCAAGGTTGGTCGGTACCGCGAGAAGAAGGATCAGGAAGATCCCTAGGACGGTAGCCAGCAGAGGCGCAAGACGACTGCCCAGAACCCACAACAGAGCAGGCAACGCGGCGAGAATGCTGAGTGCCATGCCAATCGGCAAAGCCGCGCCAAAATTGCTGCTAACATTCAGACCTGCCGCGGGGATATAGAAAGCCAAAGGGCCTAAAGCAGTGTGGAAGTCTCTGTTTGGAACTTGGCCGGAGACGATTCGATGCGCCCCATCAAGAAAGATGAAGACGTCATTGATGAATGCCGCGGTCACCGTCCGGCCCGGTAAGGCGAGCAGCAAGATGCATCCGGTGGCAACGCCGAGGATCACGGCGGGGCTTCGTTCTGACGCTCCCAGGCTTAATCCGGGACCTCCCATCACATAGCCTGTCCCTCGCCTGTACGGCGATAGAGGATCCAACTCGTGGTTTCATCAGCTTGGGAAAAATGCGCGGTCACGTAAGTCATGTAGATGGCGGGCAGCCCCGAGGCGAGTTCGCCGCTCTTGCGAACAAGGATCGTGTCCGCGTCCCGAAGGATCCGATCCGGCGCAGCTGAGCCCCCAGCGGCAATCACCGGCCATCGCATGTCGAGCTGAACGCCCGTTGCAGGCGTCAGGTCAAGGCTGGTGGAGAAGGCGTCGACGCTTCCAAGGACCGCAAATCGCTCCAGTGGGGGCTGCTGTTTTTCCAGCAACGAAAGCCCTTCCTCAACGAGGCCTGTATAAGCAATCGCGCCCCGCTGATCGCCTCCAGGCCAGAGGTCCGCAAGATAGACATTGCTGACGCGTTCAAGTCGCAGAGGCTCGCCGGCTCGCAAAGCTGCCGTGCCCACGTGCAGTGAAAGCGCAAGGCCGCAATGAACAATGGTAGGCAAGACAAAGGCAGCAAAATACAGCGTGATCCCGCCGCGGTTGACGACTGTGCCTTCGGACTGAGGACTTAGCTCCATTCGTCTGATCAGCTGCTCGGCGGCGACAACAGCCGCGACGTGGATGGTGATCACGCCCCATCTCTGAATGTTGTAGCTCAGCAGCCAAAGCCCGCCAATCACGCAGATGAGAAAGAAGGCCGCATCCCTCCATGACCATTTTCGCCAGAAAGCGAGGACGATGAGAAGGGCGAGCAGCAAGAGGTCGACCAGATGGCCGAGCGCGGGTTGAGCGAGACGATCAGGGTCGAACCACTGCTTTCCATCCGCCTGAAGACCGGCCCATGCTTGGGCCCAATAGGAAGATGATCCGGGCCAGATCAGCGCAACGACCGCAATGCAGCCACCAACAGCAAGAAGCGCCGTGGCGGCCCATCGGCGCTGGCTATTGTCAGTCAGCATCAATAGGAGAAAGATGAGTGCGACGAAACCATAGGTCGCGCGCATGTAGAGCAGGAAAAGCGTGAGCAGCGCCGCCGTGACAGCGTCCGCCCGAAAGGTAGAGCTTTCCGAACGTGGTTTAAGGTAGAGAACCAGCAGCAGCGCCAGTGCCACCCATCCGGCCCGATTGTAGAACATCGTGAAGGAAAGCGCGGCGATCGGCTCGCCGAGGTTCATTGGCGCCGCAAGGATCAAGAAGAGAAAGGCAGCAAACGGAAGGGCAAGATACGAACCAAGCCGCGTACCAAGAACATGCCAGGCGAATCCTGCCATCACGGCAACGATTACCCCTAAAGTAAGTGGCAGCGCGGCACCCAAGCTGCCGGTGAGGCCATAGGCAAGAGCGGGAAGGTAGAAGGTGAGGGGTCCAAGGCTCGTCAGGAAGTCTCTGCTTGGCGCCTGACCGGCCGTCACGCGATGAATGCCGTTGAACAGCAGAAGAAGGTCGTCGAGCGAGCGAGTCACCACCGTTGCCGCCGGCAAGGCAACGAGCAGCGCGCAAAGCAGGCCGAGTAAAAGCACGAGTATCGCCGGCGAACGGCGGCCACGCATCCGCAGCCCAACCAGCCTTGAGCCGGCCAGCGCCTCGCTCATAAGCGGAGCCTCTTGAAGACGGGTTCGGGGATTGCGCGGATGACGCTCATCAATGGCCACCAGATGCTGCGCACATAGATGACGTCGCGGCTCTTGCTCATCTCCGCCGCTTTGAAGATCGCGTTGCCGACTTCGTCGGGCTCTGCCGTCAGCAGACCAGGAAGTGCCATGCCCGCGGTCATTCGCGTGCGAACGAAACCCGGCTTGACCGTCAGAACGCGGACGCCGACGGAGGCGAGGCGATTCCTCAGCCCAGACAGGAAGGCGGTGAAGCCGGCCTTGGCCGAGCCGTAGACATAGTTGGAGGACCGGCCGCGATCACCTGCCACGGAGCTGACACCGACGATTGCGCCGGAGCCGCGAGACGCGAAGCGTTCGGCCAGCATCCCGAGAAAGATTGCCGGACCTTCGAAATTCGTCCGCAATACCGAGACGGCGTGCGCGGCTTCCTTTTCCGCCCGCGGCTGCTCCCCCAGTTCGCCGATCACGCAGACAACCGTATCCGGCAGTGTGGGCAGGCTTTCGATGAACGGCTGGAACTGCTCCGCCGCCAGGATGTCCAGCTGATGCGCCGTGACCGAGGTCCCGCAGCGCGTTCGGATATCGTCTGCTTCCCGCTCCACCGCTTCGAGCGCACGACCCGCCAGCTGCACATTCCATCCTGCCATGCCGTAAGCGATAGCAGTGGCACGTCCGATATCCGAAGTCGCCCCAAGGAGGAGGAGGGTCTTGCCTGTGCTGTTCATAAACCGAGCCTCGTTGCGAGTTTGGAGCTGAAGCGGCCATCCGGATCGACGGTTCTACGCAATTGCCTGAACTCCTCCAGCTTAGGATATCCCGCTTCAAAGGTCTCACGAGATTGCCGTGCATCCTTTGCAAGATAAAGCCGACCGCCGGCTTCAACGACGATCTTGTCGATCTCGTTCAGCAAGGCAAAGACGTCGGGGGTCGCCGGAAGATCAAGCGCCAAGGTGTATCCTGGCATCGGGAACGAGAGCCATCCTGTCCCGGGACCGAGCTTCTTGAGTACGGCAAGGAATGAGCCTCGGCCGGAACTGGTGAAGCGGCCGAGAATCTGGGCCAGCACATCAGCCGCAACGGCGTCCGGTATCACGCACTGGTGCTGTACAAACCCTTGCTTGCCATACAAGCGGTTCCAGTCCTTGATCCCGTCGAGCGGGAAGAAATACGGGTTCCAGTGCACAAGCTGGGGGGCTCCCGCCTTGCGAGCTCCGGCGCGAAAATAGATCTCGTTGAAGGCGGTGACGCTTGCGCGGTTAAGCGCCCAGCCCGGAAAATCGAATGGGAGGCCGATCCGTGCCGGGGCGACGGCTGGGAAGGGCGGCTTGCGGGGGCTCATCGCAGCGAGCTGTTGAGCGGTCGCATGTTCGCCGGAAAAGATCAACGAGCGACCAAGCGAGCTGCCACGAGACAGACAATCGATCCAGGCTACGGAGTAAGTGGCATCATCGGCGGCGTCCAGCGCGTCGATAGCGGCCTCCAGATCGTTGGCGACGGTTGTTGTCTGACTGATCCATCCAGTCTCGATGCGCTTCATGCCGAAGCGCGCTTCCGCAATGACGCCGGTCAGCCCCATGCCGCCGATCGTCGCATAGAACAAATCCGGGTTGCTCTGCGGACTGCAGATGACGCTCTCGCCACTTGCAAGGACTAGCTTGATCTCCTGAACATGGGCTCCAAAGCCGCCATCTCGGTGATGGTTCTTGCCGTGCACGTCGGACGCGATCATCCCGCCAACTGTCACCAACTTGGTGCCCGGAACGACAGGTGGAAAATATCCGCGCGGAATGAAGGCTTCGAGGATCTCAGCCAGCATGGTGCCGCCTTCGACGGTGAGGCTGGCGGTGGCTGGGTTGAAGTTCCTCATGCGATTGAGGCCACGGCACATCAGCGTCGCGTGGTCGCCAATGGCGGCGTCACCATACGACCGGCCATTGCCGCGCGCGATCAGGCCGCTGGTCAATCGAACGCTGGCGCCGATTTCCGAACCGAGCCTCGCGTGAAGAGTTTCGCTTTCGATGCGGGGATAACGCCCCCAGCCGTGCAGGATCAAATCAAGCTCCTTTCGGGCGGAACACGTATTTGCGGTCAAGTGCGTATTTCAAAGCGTAGCCGATCGCTAATCCCAGTGCACCCCCGGCATATTTCGCAAACGTCGTGCCCCAGATCGTCCAGAACGCGAGCTCGAAGCTCCAGAATATGATCGTCGTCAGGATGCTGAAAACGCCATAAAGCGATACCTTCTTCGCCTCATGGGAACGAGAGGTATAGCCGTCGAAGAAGATCCACTTCTTGTCGAGCACATACTTCACGAAAAAGCCAGCCGCGGTTCCAAAGAGGATGGAGAGCATGAGCGGCTGGATCGGCAGCAAGTTCAGGGAAACTTCCTGGACCGCGAAATTGACGAGCGTCGATATCACGGCAAACAGGACGTAGCGGAAGGCGAGGGTCATGACGGCGGTCGTTCTCTGCGCAGCACGTGGGGCGGGATTTCCGCCTCACATAGCGCCGGCAAAGCAGGCGGCAATAACCCCGAACAATCCAAGGCTCACCTTGTCCCTGATGGCGAACACAACGGGGTCGTCGTTCATCAGGCCGCGATGGGCGAGCATCAGGACCCTTGCAATCCAATAGGTGAGGATCGGCACGATCAGCCATAGGAGCTCGGGCCGCGCATTCAGGTCTCTTACATCCGCATCCATGAAGTAGAGGCACAGAAGGGTGAGAGCGTTCATCCCCGCCGCAGCCGCAAGGGCGGCCACCATGCCCCTGTCGGAATTGCGGTAGTCACGGCTCTTGGCATCGGGAAGTTTTGCCTCTGCGCGCGCGACAAGCTCCGTATACCGCTTGACCAGCGCCAATGAAAGAAACCAGCTCATGGTGAAGGCGAGGAGCCACGGCGAGACTGCCACCGACAGCGCCACCGCCCCGCCCACCACGCGAGTGGTGTAGAGGCCGGCGAGCGTCACCACATCCACGATCATCTTCCGTTTGAGCAGGAAGGAGTAAGCGGTGGTGAGGGCGAAATAGAACAGAAGCACCGCCAGGAACGGCAGCGAAACGGAGGCCGCCACCGACAGCGAGAGGAGGAATAGGACGGGAATCGCCAGCACAGCATTCAATAAGGGGATGTCGCCGCATGCCAGAGGCCGGCGACATTTCGTGCGGTGGCCGCGATCATCCTGCAGGTCCACCAAGTCGTTCAGAAGGTAGACGCTCGACGCGCAAAGCGAGAATGCCACCAAAGCCAGTACCGTTTGAACCAGGCTCTGGACGGTGAACATGTGATGGGCGAGGAGAGGCACGAAAACCAAGCCGTTCTTGGCGTACTGGTGTACGCGCAACAACCGAGCCCAGGTCTTCCACGTGGGTTTCTCATGCGTCAGATGTTCGACATCGTCATGTTGACGAGCCAAGGTTTTTGCCACGTCTCGCGGGCTACGTATGGCATAGGCCTTAGCGGCTCGCTGCCAGACGGGTAGATCGGCTGCGTCGTTGCCCACATAATCGAAGCCGCGTTCGCCGAAGGCGTTGACCAGCTTCTGCGCTTTGACTTCTGCCGCGCAATTCGTCAGCGCGTCGGTCGCAAACCAGCCTGTGAACAGGCCCAGATGTTCGGCAACAGCCGATACGAGGCGCTCATGGCTCGCCGATGCCAGATAAACGGGGCGCCCTGCATCGGACGCCGCCCGGATGAGGCGCAAGACCTCCGGGTCATAAGGCAGGATAGCTGGATCGAAGTCGACCGGCTCTGAAAGTCGGTGCTTCAAACTGGACTTGCCTTCCCTGAGCGCACGAGCAAGGTCAATGATCGAGTGCGGACGACGGCTCAGTTCGCCAAAGGCGCATTCGATGAGGAGATCGGACCGTACGAGAGTGCCATCCAGGTCTACGACCAGTGGACGTGCCGTCTCCTTAGCCTTCGTAACCGTCTCCGCATGTTGCAGATCTTCCGCTTCTTCGCGGGCGTCGAACTCAAAGACGTCGAAGCGTCTACGCGTCAAAATGGGTCGAAATGGCGGAAGCTCATGCTGTAGTTCGCTCACATGGAACCCTTTCAATAGGTCTCTCAGAGACGTCGACAGCGCCAACTAAAATTTTAGCGGTTTAGTTCCACCGCATGGGCGATGGAGGTTGCGCGAGTGAGCAAGTCAGTCTGCAACTTGAAGAGCGACCGCGGGTGTGGCCGGCTGCGATCTGGTGGCGAGCCAGACCGCAGCCTCGCTCGCTAGGGAAGCTTTGTGCCGGGCGCGTCCGGCGAATCGACAACTTCCGTTTCGGGACGTTCGCCGCCGCTCGCAAACTCGGTCTTCCACTGGCCCTTGGCATCCTGATAGGCGATGTCGGTGGACTCGCCTGCCACCTGCTGACGATCGGCGGCCTGCTCGGCGGCACGCATTGCTGCGTCATGATCTGGGAACGTCTCTGAGAAAACGTCGCCTAGCTTGTAAGCCCAGCCCCCATCGTGTTCGACAATCTTGTAGCGCGCTAGCATCGGGTACTCCTTAGAAATATGCGGGAGGAGAACCCATCTGCTCCGCTCCGGTTCCCCCTGTGCTGCCTGTCACCTTGATCGAGCCTGCCGCCACGGCAGAAAAAAGCCCGCACAGGGCGGGCTGAGGGTCTAGTGGGACTGGCATCCAAGCACCGAACACGAGGATGATCATAATGTTCCTCACCTTGCGACGCTGAAAAGGCAAAGCGGAGTTACCCGGATGTTCTGAGGTCCTCCGACGGATCGGACGTCCGCTTCATCGCTGGACGGGAGCGATCGTGTCGACGCTTGGCCCGTCGCCGAGCGGACCGCGTGTCAGATCATGTCGATCCCGTTCCACCTCTATGACGGTGAAGGCTTTCTCGTCGCGGTAGATGCTGCCGTGCCTGGTGGTCACGTCTTCGCCCGGCATCGCCTCCACCTCCGTGAAATCCAGTTCGGCGCCTGCTGCTACGATCCGGGCATCTCCCGGTGTACGAGCTGCTACAAGGATCTCGCGAGCCACGGCAGCATCGCGCCAGCGGGCATCATTCGGCGGCGCCACTGGCACCAGCCGGTAGATATTGAGCACTTCGCCGGGCTGCGTTCCGTGAGCCAACTCGGCGGCATCGGCAATCTGTGCCTGGCTTTCGACTGAGCGGCCAAACGTGGTTGTGGTTTCACTGCTGTTGGAGACGTCATTGGCAGCGTGTCTCAGATCATCCGACATCGAAGCATCCTCCTGTTATTTCGGGAGAACGGATGTCGAAGCCCAACGTTCCTGCAGGCCAAGCGGCGGGCATCGATACGCAAAAAGATCTCCGCGCTTCTACATCTTGAACGGCCGATATCCAGCTCCAATATCGATCCTGCTTGTTTTCGTCCGGTTTCGGAAAGGAGGGTCTGATGCATATTCCGGATGTACCATGGAGAGCTCCGGTCAATGTTCGCCTGCAGTGCGGTTTGGAGCGAACGTTTCTATCCGTTCAAGACGCCCTGGATTTTCTGGAGAATGAATGGCCGCTTCGGCGCGGAGAGCGCTATGACCGCGCAGTACGAAAGTGCCGCGCGGCGCTCAAGCGCCTCGTGCCACACGAGGTTGCCCGTGAGGCCTTCATCGCCGCCTGTTTCGAGGCTGGGATGCCTATGGTTATGGCAGGGCCGCTGAGATACGTGACGACCCCAAATGCGATGTATGAGCGCGCGATAGCTTGAACCGCTGAAGAAAAAGAAGCCCGGTGCGGGAGGAGTTGCACCGGGCTTGATCGTGATCGGCGGCTGGGAGGAGGAGGGTGCCGCCAATCGGTCACGAGCAACGGGAGGAGGAAACTACCCGCGACTGCAGCGTAGGTAATGTGCTGGCTTCAGTTTAACATTTGACAAGTTGACGCACCGCCGCCGGAATGACGCTCCAGTGCATCAGATGCGCCCCTAATTCGTGGTGGCAGCGCGATCACTTTGATGTCGAGAGGGAAGGATCCGGATTTGCCGCCCATACGCGCCCAGCGCGTTGTTTATCGCGCTGCTTGCCCGTAGCTACCGTGAGGACGAGAGCGAGCCGCGATCTTGGCAGAATCAGCGGAATGCAAGCGTCTCTTCGAGCAGCGATTGGCTGTGGTTTGAAGAAATGGCTCCCCGGGCCGGATTCGAACCGGCGACCTGTCGATTAACAGTCGAATGCTCTACCGCTGAGCTACCAGGGAACAACCGCTCTGTGGCGGCGGTGAGCGGGGTAATACAAATGCTTTGGCCGTTTGCCAAGCTGTTTTTCGAAAAAAGTTTGGCTTGCTTGTTTTGCGTCGGCTGTCGCCCCATCTGGAGCCGTCATGATACAGCTTCAAGGCTCCAGGCAGTGACGGAACAACGCAGGACGGTGCGCTTCGGGATGGACCCCGACAGCGGCAGGCTGGCGCTCGGATCATGGCAGATCCCGATGCCCCGTTCGCGGGCAGGACGAATTGTCGTTGGCGGCACGCTGATTGTCGGCGGGACATTCGGCTTCCTGCCCATCCTCGGCTTCTGGATGTTGCCGCTCGGCATTCTCGTGCTTTCCCACGATCTCCACTCGGTGCGGCGCCGGCGGCGGCGCGCGGTGGTCTGGTGGAAGCGACGCAAACAGACGCGGGAAGACGACCCTAGCCCATAAGTCCGGCCAGTCCCTGACCGGCTGCGAAGGCCAGGTAGCCCAAGATAATGAAATAGATCACCGTCAACACGAGGAAGACGTAGCCGGCGGCCACAATCAGTCCGTCGTGCTGGAGCATGCCGGTTGCGAGCAGCAGGATGGCGATGCCGGGAAGCGTGTTGGACAGCGGCACGAAGCCGAGCGGAAACATCAAGAGAACGCCACCAAAGGCAATTGCCAGTCCGTTCACCCGGTTCATCACGGCGCTCCCGACGAACCGCGGCATGCGCGGCTTGAGGTATCTGTCGAGACGAGACACCACGCTAACGCCCTTTTTGAGCGCAGGGACAAGTTTGTGAGCATCGAGCTCGCGATCAAGAAGGCGTTTCGGCAACCAGGGCAGGCGGTTGAAGGTGATCGACAGGCTGATCAGGATGATCGCGAAGCCGAAAACAGTGCTCACACCAGGAATAGAAACCGGAATAAGGAAAGGCAGGCACGCGATTGCGCACATCAGAAGCAGGCCATGTTCGCCCACTTCCTCCATCAGCTCCCTGAGGGTAACCGACGAGCCCCCAATGCGGCCGATGACGTTTTTCAGCGTCGTGCTCAGCGATGCAGAGCTGTCATTGAAGTCCGATTCATCTTGCACGACCGCATCTCCTTTGTCTCAGAGAAGCGGAGCGATAGCAGGATTGCGCGCTGCGGCAAAGCGCTTCATTCGAAAGCGAATGCGATCACTTCGGCTGCATCCAACGGTCCCATGCACCGCAAAGCAGCGCGATCACAAGAATAGATAGCACCACTGGATTCAGTGCCGTGACCAGCTCCAGGTATTCCATAGCGGTTTCTCCTCCCGCAGGTAATGTCCTCGCCGCACCACGCAAAGATTATAGCGCTTCTAACACCCCACGCCAAGAATCATTGGCGATAACTCGGTATTGCGGGCTCCCAAGCGAATCACCCAATCTGCCAAGCGCGGGCGACGAGGTGATCGATGAATTTACGAGTGGTTGAAGGCGGACGAGGCACCTTCTGCGAAGTGCCAAGCCTCGATATTCTGGACAGCGATCCAACGCCGCCACAAAGCGCCGATGTACGGCGGGAAGCAGATCGACGCCTGCGCCGCCTTGACTATGACCGTTGGCGCAACCGGGAACTGGCAACCGGCCTCCCGATGCCGCGAGACGTGCGCTATCTCGCGATGCAGATTGAATTTGTGGCGCAAAAGCTCGCGGCGCTTCCAGCCATCCCTGCAGATTACCGGGCGGACGTTTATTGGCCAGGGTGAACTGACGCTGTCTCTGCCTGTCAGGATCGTCGCTTTCGACCAAGCAACATCGATCGCCATGAGCCGACGGGAACCGATCCCGTTACACCGGGTTCGACCTCCAGACCACGGAGGATCTCATGAGTGGAAGATTGATTCTGATCGGACTCACCGCGATGGCGCTTGCGACGCCCGCTGGAGCACAATCGGGTGGCATCGGAGCGGCCGAAACATCTCCGAACCTCGCTCCCAATGCCGGTGGCCCCGTCGGCAGCACCGCGGTACCACGTCCGGCGCCGACGACCGGTGCGGGAAGCGCTGAAACGTCCCCAGACCTCAGCCCCAATGCGGGCGGCCCCGTTGGC
>JAEWOP010000008.1 GCA_023399635.1 Pseudomonadota bacterium | reverse complement strand
CGGCGGGCCCGCGCGGCGGGAGGTTCTACTCCGCTGGAGAGAGAGCGGAGACCTCCACCGTTCCCGACCGCCGCAGGGGACGGCTGCCGGTCAGGATGCGAACGAGCATGTAGAAAACGGGCGTCATGAAGATGCCGAAGAAGGTGACGCCGATCATGCCGGAGAAGACGGCGACACCCATCGCAGAGCGCATTTCCGCGCCCGCGCCAGTGGAGATCACCAGCGGCACGACGCCCATGATGAAGGCCATCGACGTCATCAGGATCGGGCGAAGGCGAAGGCGGCTTGACTCCACCGCTGCCTCGAGCGGCGTTCGTCCCTCCAGCTCCAGTTCTCGGGCAAACTCCACGATCAGGATCGCGTTCTTGGCGGACAAGCCGACAAGCACCACAAGGCCGATCTGCGTGAAGATGTTGTTGTCACCTCCAGTCAGCCAGACCCCGGTCAATGCCGCCAACACACCCATCGGAACAATCATGATGATCGCGATCGGCAGCGTCAGGCTTTCATACTGTGCGGCCAGCACGAGATAGACGAGCAGCAATGCCAGGGGGAAGACGACGATACTGGAATTGCCGGCAAGGATCTCCTGGTAGGTCAGGTCGGTCCATTCGAAATCAATTCCCTGTGGCACGGTTTCGCGGACGATCTTCTCGATAGCTGCCTGCGCCTGACCGGAAGAAAAGCCTGGTGCCGGTCCGCCATTGATATCGGCCGACAGGAAGCCGTTATAGCGCGTCGCCCGCTCCGGCCCCGTCGTCTCCTGGACCTTGAGCAGGGCCGAGAGCGGAATCATCTCGCCGGAAGCGGATCGCACCTTCAGCTGCCCGATATCGCTCGCCTCAGCTCGGAAGTCGGCATCCGCCTGGACCCTCACGCTATAGGTGCGGCCGAAGGCGTTGAAGTCGTTGACGTAGAACGAGCCGAGATAGATCTGCAGTGTCTCAAAGACGTCCGTCACCGCCACGCCCAGCTGCTCTGCCTTTGCCCGGTCAACGTCTGCATAAAGCTGCGGAACGTTGATCTGGAAGCTGGAGAATATCCCCGCCAGTTCTGGCGTTTGATAGGCCTTGGCAAGTACCGCTTTCGTGGCCTCATCAAGAGCCTGATTGCCGTAGCCGGCGCGATCCTCGATTTGAAGCTTGAATCCGCCGGTCGAACCGAGACCATTGACGGGTGGCGGCGGGAACATGGCGATGAAGGCTTCCTGGATGCCGGCATATTTCTGGTTCAGCGCCATGGCTATGGCACCGCCGGAGAGTTCAGGCGTAGTACGCTCCTCGAAATCATCGAGGACGGCGAAAACGATGCCGGCGTTGGATCCGATGGTGAACCCGTTGATCGAGAGACCGGGGAAAGCAATGGCGTGTTCGACGCCGGGCTGCTCCAGCGCAATGTCGCTCATCTTGCGGATCACGTCTTCCGTTCGATCGAGCGTTGCGCCATCTGGAAGCTGGGCAAAGCCGATGAGGTACTGCTTGTCCTGCGCCGGCACGAAGCCGCTGGGGACAGCGGTGAACATCACGTAAGTTGCGCCGACAAGACCGAGATACACGATCATGACGAGGCTTTTGCGCGACAGTAGCCCGCCGACGGTGCGGCCATAGCCATGGGATGCCGCGCCGAAGGCACGGTTTAAGCCGCGGAAGAACCAGCCGAAGATCGCGTCCATGAACCGCGTCAACCAGTCCTTCTTGGCATGATGGTCCTTCAACAGAAGAGCCGCGAGTGCCGGAGAAAGCGTGAGCGAGTTGACGGCCGAGATCACGGTCGAGATAGCGATAGTCAGGGCGAATTGCCGATAGAATTGGCCGGACAGCCCTGTGATGAAGGCGAGCGGCACGAAAACGGCAACAAGCACCAACGCAATTGCGATGATCGGGCCGGACACCTCCCGCATGGCTTTGTACGTCGCATCACGCGGCGAGAGCCCGTTCTCGATGTTGCGTTCGACGTTCTCGACAACGACGATCGCATCGTCCACAACGATACCGATTGCCAAAACCAGCCCGAAGAGCGTCAAGGCGTTGATGGAGAAGCCGAAGGCATACATCACCGCGAAGGTCCCGACGATGGACACGGGAACTGCGATTAAGGGAATGATCGATGCCCGCCAGGTCTGCAGGAAGAGGATCACCACCAGCACGACCAGTGCTACTGCTTCCAAGAGCGTCTCGACGACCTTTTCGATCGACGCACGAACGAACTTCGTGGTGTCGTAGACGATCTCGTATTTCACGCCTTGCGGCATGGCGAGCTGCAGCTCGTCCATCGTGCTGCGGACGTTGTCGGCGATCTCGATCGCGTTCGATCCCGGAGCCTGAAGTACTGCGATCGCAACGGCCGGCTGGCCATCCAGCAGCGAACGCAGTGTGTAATCGGCGGCCCCGAGTTCGATGCGCGCGACATCGCGGAGCCTGGTGATCTCACCATTCTCTCCGCTCTTGACGATGATGTTGCCGAACTCCTCAGGCGTTTCCAGCCGCCCTTGAGCATTGACATTGAGCTGCAGGCCGGTCCCGGGAACGCTTGGCGCAGCGCCAATGATGCCGGCAGCGGCCTGCACGTTTTGCGCCCGGATGGCGCTGGTGATATCGCCTGCCGCGAGCGAATGCTCTGCTGCCTTCTGCGGGTCAATCCATACGCGCATGGAGTAGTCGCCAGCTCCGAAGACCTGCACCTGCCCGACACCTTCGATACGAGCGAGTCGATCCTTGATGTTGAGCGTCGCGTAGTTGCGCAGATAGGTGATGTCGGAGCTGTCATCGGTGGAAACGAGGTTCACCACCATGATGAAATCTGGAGAGCTCTTGACGGTTGTGAGCCCGAGCGCGCGCACTTCCGCCGGCAGCCGCGGTTCGGCCTGCGAGACGCGGTTTTGTACAAGCTGCTGAGCCTTGTCGGCGTCGGTCCCGAGCTTGAAGGTCACGGTCAGCGTCAGGACACCGTCGGAGGTTGCCTGGCTCGACATGTAGAGCATGTCTTCCACGCCGTTGATCTGCTCCTCAAGCGGTGTTGCCACCGTTTGCGCGATAACTGTGGGGTTAGCGCCGGGATAAATGGCGCGCACCACGATCGAGGGCGGCACCACCTCCGGATATTCCGAGATCGGTAGGGCGCGCAGACCAATGAGGCCGGCGACGACAATGAGAATGGACAACACCGCCGCGAAGACCGGTCGGTCGATAAAGAAGCGCGAAATATTCATTGGGAACCCTCTCTCCAGGGCTAAGAAACAGGCGTAGGTCGTCGCGCCCGCGGCCAAGCCACGAGCAAGAAGCGACTGTTGATGCTGAGCTGTCGGCGAAAAGCGCCGACAGCACGTCTACTTGTGGGCGACTTCCGCCTCAGGCTGCGGATCGACGAGCGCTCCTGGGCGGATCCGCTGAAGTCCGTTGACGATCACCCGGTCTCCAGCAGCCAATCCGCTTTCGACGATCCGCCACCCCTCGACGGAGGCGCCGAGTGCGACCTGCCGGTAGGCAACGGTGTTGGCGTCATCGACAACCAGAACGAACTTCTTGTCCTGGTCCGAGCCTACTGCCTGTTCACTGACCAGGAGATGTTCCTGTGGCCGGGGCTGGCCGAGCCGGACGCGAACGAACTGTCCAGGGATCAGGCGACCATCCGGATTATCAAAAACGGCGCGGAGACGGATCGTGCCGCTGGTGGCGCTCACTTCATTGTCGACCAGTTGCAGCTTGCCGCGGACAGGCGCTCCGCCGGCGAGAGTGCCGATTTCAACCGGCACCTCCTCCAGCGCCCGGACCCCGTCCTTCACCGGAAGGTCGGAGAGGATGCCAGCCACCAGTTCCTCACCCGCATCGAAGCTGGCATAAATGGGATCGACGGACACCAGCGTCGTCAGCCGCTGCGAGGCATCGCCGGCTCCAACAAGATTGCCTTCGGTCACTTCCAGCTTACCGACACGCCCCGAGATCGGAGCCTTGATCTCCGTATAGTCCAGGTTCAGCTGCGCGATCTTCAAAGCAGCCTCTGCCGACTGAAGTGCCGCGCGTGCTTCACCTTGCGTGCTTTGCCGCTGCGCAAGCTCGCTTTCCGAGATCGTCTTGCGGGCCAGTAGGGTTTGGCCCCGCTCCAGTTCCTTGTTTGCAAGATCGAGACGGGCTTGCGCGGAGGCGACGACGCCCTGTGCTTGCGCAACCGCTGCGGCATAGGGTGCCGGATCGATCGTGATCAGGCTATCACCTGCCTTCACCAGCCCGCCTTCGCGGAAATGGACTTGCTGGATGGTGCCGGCAACGCGCGGCCGGATCTGCACCCGGTCGACGGCTTCCAATCGACCAGAAAATTCCTGCCATGTCGTCACGCTGGAAGGCTTGACGTCCGCGACTGTGACCGGAATGGCTGGAGGCGGAGCCGCAGCAGCATCTGCGCCGGCAGCCTCTGCCCTCTGTCCGGGTTCGAAATAAAGACCAGCTCCCGCCAAGGCGGCAGCAAAGACCAGTCCGGTGCCCCACAGGGCCCAGCTTCGCTTGTTCGATGTCATGGGTCAGTCTCCTTGCAGCCCTAGAAGGCCGCGATACATGCTTCGAAAAACAATTGTTTACTTACGCAAATCTTCGACGAAGAGACTGAACTGCGAACAGAGCGCCTGCAGCCAGGCCCCGCCTTCGTCGTTATAAATTCCGGCCCAGCCGCTTCCGGCCGGGAATATGTGGCGCCTTACCCGTACCCCCGCCCCGGCAAGACGCTCCGCATAAGCGACCGCCTCATCATGCAGCGGATCGTCTTCTGCGGTGACTATCAGTGCCGGCGCAACCGACGATAGCCGGGAGCACAGGCAGGGGGCCGCATACGGATGCGAGAACCCTCCAAAGCCCCGCAGGTAGTGCATCCATCCATCGGACCAGCGATCGCGCATCCCGATGGCATCCGCCTTACGGATCGATACCGAACTCATGGTCGGATCAATCAAAGGCGACAACAAAACCTGGCCGTCCAACGTGCCAGGCATCTGATCACGAGCCTTCAACGCAACAGCTGCCGCCACGTTGCCGCCCGCTTCTTCTCCGACAAGCAGGATCGGAGACTTTGTTCCGCCAAGCTTGCGGCGTTTAGAGGTCAGGCAACGCAAGGCTGCCAAACCGCATTCCATGGCCGCAGGAAACTGGTTCTTCGATATGCTCCCGTAGTCAGCCTCCACTACGAAAGCGCCTGTCTCAGCGAAAGCGCGAGCTATGGGTGTTTCACGCTCAGCCGGCGCATCCTGTAGGAATGCGCCGCCCCTTAGATAGAGCACGAGCGGTGGAGCTTTTTCCGTGACCGCCGGCTCATAGAGCCGCATCGGCATGGAACGCTTCACATCAAGCTCTACTCTTTCCCATCGCATCTC
Organism: Pseudomonadota bacterium; assembly: GCA_023399635.1. Classification (GTDB taxonomy): domain Bacteria; phylum Pseudomonadota; class Alphaproteobacteria; order Rhizobiales; family Rhizobiaceae; genus Neorhizobium. Next base: position 3,828 of record JAEWOP010000008.1, on the reverse strand, counting down.
CGCCGAACCTTTGCCTGCTGATCACAAGGCTTCTTGTTTCTCTGCTGCCTCTTGATATTATTGTTCGAGATAAATCGCACAAGCTTCCAATTCGTAATTCACTGTCCGCCATCGCGTGACAATATTGCAGTGCAATGGAGTGAGAGATGGACCAGCTATCTGCAATGCGCGCGTTCGTACGCGTGGTCGAGACAGGCAACTTTACCCGTGCCGCCCGTTCGCTCGACATGTCCAAGACGACTGTGACAAACCTGGTGCAGAACCTGGAGGGTCATCTGAAGGCAAAGCTGTTGAACCGGACTACCCGACAGGTCGCTGTAACCACGGAGGGAGCGCTCTACTACGAGCGAGCGTCGCAGTTCCTCAGTGACCTCGACGAGCTGGACGGCAGCATCTCTTCTTCGCAGGCACAGCCGTCTGGGCGGCTGCGTGTCGAGATGGCGGGGGCTTTCGCAGACCTTATCGTCATACCCTCGCTTTGCGACTTCTACTGCAGGTATCCTCAAATAACGCTGGATATTGGAGTAGGTGACAGGCTGGTCGATTACATTGCGGAAAATGTCGACTGCGCGCTGCGAGCCGGGGCGCCGACCGACCAGTCCTTGATTGCCCGCAAGGTGGGAGAGATCGGACTTCGTACCTATGCATCTCCGGGTTTCATCGAAATGTTCGGGACGCCTGAGCATCCTCGAGACCTGGAGACCAAGTTCTTCTCCGTCGGCTATCTCAATGCTCAGGCCGGGAAAGTCCTGCCAATGGAATTTATCCGCGGCGAAGAAAACGTAGAGATCACTCCTCGCTATGCAGTATCCGTCAATGATAGCCGGAGCTATGTTGCGGCAGCGCTTTCAGGGATGGGCGTGGCGCAGGCGCCGCAGTTCATGGTGCGCGAGGCAGTGGAGCGGGGGGATCTCGTTGAAGTGCTGAGTGACTGGGATCGTGAACCGTTGCCGCTCTACATCGTCTATCCGCGCACACGCCATCTTGGAAACAAGGTGCGCGTTTTTGTCGACTGGCTCGTGAAGCTGTTGAAGGAAAGCAGCGCCCGCGATGCCCAGTGCCCGCGCCGACTGGCGGTCACTAAGCCGAAGCCGGCAACCGAGACTATCCAGATCCCGGTTGCGGCGGAATAGAGCCACCGTAACCGCACAGAGATCAACCCGCGGTCACGTATTGGCGCCAGTCATGTTCTTCACGGAAGCCAAGAACCTCGCGGATCTTGCGGTTTGAGATGGGGGCCTCGAACTCCTCCATCTCACCGGCGATCGGCGTGCCGGGCGCCCAGCGTTCCAGGAATGGCCGCGTCGGTTCCCACGCAGTGATCGTGTCGTTGACGGCATTGAAGATCTGAAACCCCAACCCGCCCTTCTCGACACATCGATGGACGATCTGGCCGAGGTCGCGGGCATCGATATAGCTCCAGGCATTGCGCTTGCGCGATGGCGGATCGGCAAGGAAGGCCGGGAACTTGTCGTATTCAGGCGGCTCGATCACGTTGCCGATCCTCAGCGCATAGATATCGGCGCCCGAGCGCATGGCAAAGGCGCGCGCTGTCTTCTCGTTCACGACCTTGGACAGGCCGTAGCTATCCATCGGATCGACATCATAGTCCTCGGTGAGCGGGAAGGAGTGGTAGTCCTTGTCGCCCTCCGCGAAGCAAACACCATAGGTCGTCTCGCTGGATGCAATAACGATCTTGCGGATGCCAAGCTTCACGGCGGCTTCAATCACATTGTAGGTAGACACGGTGTTGGCGGCGAAGGTCGCGTTGTCGGGCCGGATCAGGATCCTGGGTACGGCGGCGAAATGGACGACGGCATCGACGGGTGCAGGCCCCGTTCCCGTTTCCAACCCCTCGAAGCCGAAATGCATGGAGAGCGCGTTGAAGGTTTCCCCGCTATCCGTCAGATCCGCAGTCAGGGTGTTCACACCCGGGCAGTCGAGCGGCACGAGGTCGACGTTCAGCACCTCATGACCCTGGCCCACCAGATAGGGGACGACATGACGTCCTGCCTTGCCGCTGCCGCCCGTGAAAATGATTCGCTTGCCCATCAACCTAATCCTCCCAGTACCGCACTTCCCGACCCGTCCTTACCGCTACGGCATCAACTGGCCGCCGTTGACTTCAAGTATCTGGCCAATGATGTAGCCGGACAGCATTTCCGACGCCAGGAACAGGTAGGCGCCAACGCAATCTTCTGCGGTACCGAGGCGGCCCTGAGGAATTGTCGCGAGCGCGGCGTTCAGGTGCTGCTCCGTTGAGTATCGCTCATGGAATGGCGTGGTGATCGTGCCCGGAGCAACGCCATTCACGCGGATGCCGAACGGAATAAGCTCTTTTGCCATGCCGCGGGTGACGTTGGAAACAAAGGCCTTTGACGAGCCGTAAATGCCGGCGCCGTTGCTAGCGCCATTGCGGGCGGCAATCGAGGTCGTGTTGATGATGAAGCCGCCACGCTGCTTCAGATGCGGGATGGCTGCGGTGGAGGCAGCTAGTACCGAGCGCGCGTTCAAATCCATGACGGCATCATAGTGCTCGTCCGTCATGTCCGCGTAAGGGACACGCGCAACCATGCCGCCTGCGTTGTTGATCAGGCCGTCAAGTCGGCCGAATGCCGAGGCTGCTTCCTCTACGATGCGTGCCATCTCGCTTGCCTTCGACGCATCGCCGCGGAGCAAGACGGTCTTGCCGCCTGCAGCTTCGATTTCTGCGGCTACCGCTTTCGCGGCGTCAACGCTGGAATTGTAGTGGAGACCGACAGATGCACCTTGCGCTGCAAAGGCACGCGCTAGCGCAGCTCCGATGCCGGTGGAAGCCCCCGTTATGAGAACGGACTTGCCGGAGAGATCCGGAACGGTGAGTTGTGCTGACATGTGCCCTCCTTGATACGACCAGATCGTCGCAGGTCGATGTCATCCATGCCAGCAGCTAGTGTTGTCAAGTCATCAGACAAGCAGGAAAGACACGGAAGGGGTCGATGGTGACGTCTGGCCGCTGACCAGCCCTGCCTTGAGCTAATGCTCCTTGGGAAGATGGTGTGGGTTAAGACCTGGAACCCAATGCCGATTTGGAAGGCTCGTGCCCGAATACGTGACGCCGCTTTCGGTCTTGCAATGGTAGACGCGTCGAGGCGCGGTGTCGCCATAGAGGATGTCGTATCGGCCACGGCCACGGTAAACGTTTTCGATCGTGCTTGTGCAGCTGAAGCTGTCCTCTCGGACCCGCTCCTCCTCCGGCACGACGCCGGGCAGGTCGTGAAACCGCGCCTGGGCCAGATTGCCAAAAATGTCTTCTTCTGCGCGTGCAGGAGCAACGGCGGCGAGTGCCACGGCAAGCAGCATCAACAGGGGCAGAATCCAGGCTGTTCTGAGCATTCTCGACTCCTCTATGCAGCTTCAAGATATGAGCCGCCGCAGAGCGATGCCATGGAGGCTGCGGCACGTTTTCGTGATCGGTCAGGGCCTGCGGTAGCCGGTAGGCTGACCATACAGCCATCCGATGCGTTCGATCGCCGCCGGCAGGTTTTCCCGCGCCACTGTCATGGTGTGGCCGTTGGCATGGAGAAGCGTCTCGGCGTCTTCCATGATCCCGACATGGCCCTTCCAGAAGACCAGGTCCCCGCGGCGCAACTCATCGCGCGTCGTTTCCGTACCGAAGGCCGCTTGCATGTCGGAATCGCGTGGTGCGACGCGGCCGGCCATCATCAGCGACAACAGCACCAGGGCCGAGCAATCAATTCCAAAGCCAGACCGCCCGCCCCATAAGTAAGGCGTTTCCAGGAAGCGTGATGCTATCTGGACGTAGTCTTCGGCTGGCCTTTCCCCTAC
>JAEWOP010000238.1 GCA_023399635.1 Pseudomonadota bacterium | reverse complement strand
CGACATGATTGAAGCGATATTCCAGCTGCGCGCCTACCGCACAACACTGCCGCGATTTGGTGTCTCGTTGCCTGTCGACACGGCGAGCATGATGATCGAGCGGCGAATTTCCGCCACCTATAAGGACCTTCCCGGCGGACAAGTTCTTGGGCCCACCTTTGACTATACCCACCGGCTGCTCGACCCCTCTCTCATGTCGGATGATGACGTTGACCTGCCCCCAAGGAAGAATCCCCTCTCCGGGGCGTCTACGCGGGTGTCTGACATCCTTGCCAATGAAGGGCTTATCGAAGGAGACGGTGAACTGTCGGATGACCAGCCGCCGGGCGACCTCACGCGCGAGCCAATGGAATTCCCGATGGGGCGGGACCTGCGGCTGCAGGCGCTTGCCCGTGGCGACGAAGGCTTCCTGCTCGCGCTCGGCTACTCGACCCAGCGTGGCTATGGACGCAATCATCCCTTTGTCGGTGAGATCCGCATTGGGGAGGTGGAAGTGGAGCTTGATGTGCCGGAACTCGGCTTTGCGGTTTCCATCGGGCGCGTGCAGGTCACGGAATGCCAGATGGTCAACCAGTTCAAGGGCTCGTCCAAGGCACCGCCGCAATTCACCCGCGGCTATGGGCTGGTCTTCGGCCAGAGCGAGCGCAAGGCGATGAGCATGGCGTTGGTTGATCGGGCGCTGCGAGCGGAGGAGCTAGGAGAAGATATCACCGCGCCCGCTCAGGACGAGGAATTCGTTATTTCACATGCGGACAATGTTCAGGCGACAGGTTTCGTCGAACATCTCAAGCTGCCGCATTACGTAGACTTTCAAGCTGAGCTTGCACTCGTGCGAAAGATGCGCACCGACATCGAGAACACGCAGAAGATCAATACGGAATCACTCCGCGACGCCGCGGAGTAAAGCGGTCAGCACGACTACTTACGGCCAGTTTCGCCGTACCAATAGGCACAGCATACGCCGCTAGCTGCAAATACCGTGAAGAACATCGTGATCAGAAGGCCAGTATCCATGACTATCAGCTCCTTTTGCTTGAGAGAAACACACAATGTCTCCTGAGGTTCCAGCCGACCAAGCTCTGGCGACCTACAACTTCGCCTATCTCGATGAGCAGACGAAGCGGATGATCCGCCGCGCGATCCTCAAGGCAATCGCCATCCCGGGGTATCAGGTACCGTTCGCCTCGCGCGAAATGCCGATGCCCTACGGCTGGGGCACGGGCGGCGTGCAGGTAACGGCGTCGATCATCGGCCCCGATGACGTCCTCAAGGTCATCGATCAGGGCGCCGATGACACCACCAATGCAGTCTCCATCCGTGCCTTCTTCCAGAGGGTTGCCAATGTCGCCGTTACCACGCACACCAAGGATGCCACGATCATCCAGACGCGCCACCGCATTCCGGAGCAGGCGCTTTCAGACGGGCAGGTGCTGGTCTACCAGGTGCCGATCCCCGAGCCGCTGCGCTTCCTCGAACCGCGCGAGACCGAGACGCGCAAGATGCATGCGCTCGAGGAATACGGCCTCATGCATGTGAAGCTCTACGAGGATATTGCCCACAACGGCCGGATCTCGAAGACATATGCCTATCCGGTTAAGGTTGCCGGTCGCTACGTGATGGACCCGTCGCCGACGCCGAAATTCGACAATCCCAAGATGCACATGTCCGACGCGCTCCAGTTGTTCGGCGCCGGGCGAGAAAAGCGCATATATGCGATTCCGCCGCACACCGAAGTCGTCAGTCTTGACTTCGAAGATCATCCCTTCGAGATCCAGAGCTTCGACAAACCTTGCGCGCTCTGCGGCGCAGAAAACGTCTATCTCGACGAGGTCATCCTCGACGACAAGGGAGGGCGCATGTTCGTTTGCTCCGACACCGATCATTGCGAAGACCGGCGCGATCATGGTCATGCTGGCGTGATGCTGGCCCGTCAGGAGGCTGCCGAATGACCGACACGCCACTTTTGAAGGTCAATGCCGTTTCTAAGTTCTACGGTTCACGGATTGGATGCAAGGAGGTTTCCTTCGACCTCTGGCCCGGCGAAGTCCTGGCGATCGTCGGAGAATCGGGCTCCGGCAAGACCACGCTGTTGAACTGCATTTCGACACGGCTTCTGCCGACGGCGGGCAGCGTCGAATATACCATGCGCGACGGCAGCATACGCGACCTCTACCACATGAGTGAAGCCGAACGTCGGTTCCTGATGCGCACGGACTGGGGCTTCGTCCACCAGAACCCTGCAGACGGTTTGCGGATGACGGTGTCTGCGGGGGCCAATGTGGGCGAGCGGCTGATGGCGGTCGGTAACCGGCACTACGGAAACATCCGGGCCACTGCCAGCGACTGGCTCGGACGCGTGGAAATCGATGCGGATCGCATCGACGATGCGCCACGCGCCTTCTCCGGTGGCATGCGCCAGCGGCTGCAGATCGCCCGGAACCTCGTGACTGGCCCTCGCCTCGTGTTCATGGACGAGCCCACCGGCGGCCTTGATGTATCCGTGCAGGCGCGCCTGCTCGATCTGGTCAGGGGCCTTGTCAACGACCTTGGCCTTTCGGCGATCATAGTCACCCACGATCTTGCGGTCGCACGATTGCTGTCGCACCGGATGATGGTGATGAAAGACGGACATGTGATCGAACACGGGCTGACCGACCGCGTTCTCGACGACCCGCGCGAGCCCTACACGCAGTTGCTCGTTTCCTCCATTCTACAGGTTTAGGACAGCATCATGGCCACCCCCCTCGTCGTTTCGGAAGTGTTCAAGAGCTTCACCATGCATTTGCGTGACGGCATCAAATTGCCGGTGGTGAACGATGTGAGTTTTTCGGTTGCAAGCGGTGAATGCGTCGTGCTCGGCGGCCCCTCGGGTATCGGCAAGAGCTCTATTTTGAAGATGCTCTACGGCAATTACGCTGTGGATGCAGGCCAGATACTGGTGACGCACAAAGACCGGATTGTGAACCTTGCCAGTACCGACCCCCGGACAGTGCTGGACGTGCGACGGCTGACGATGGGTAATGTCAGCCAGTTCTTGCGGACGGTCCCGCGTGTTTCCGCACTTGATGTTGTCGCCGAACCGCTGCTTTCACGCGGCATCAACAGCGCTGAGGCCAGAGAAAAGGCTGCCCTTCTCCTTTCCAGACTCAACCTGCCTGAGGAACTCTGGGGGCTTCCCCCAGCCACCTTTTCCGGCGGCGAGCAGCAGCGCGTCAACATCGCTCGCGGCTTCATCACGGACCACAGCATTCTGCTGCTGGACGAGCCGACAGCTTCCCTTGATGCCCGCAACCGTGCTGTCGTTGTCGAGATGATCGCAGACAAGAAGCGGAAGGGCGTCGCGCTGCTGGGTATTTTTCACGACGAGGAAGTGCGCGAAGCCGTGGCTGACCGGATCCTCGACGTCCTGCAGTTCTCGCCGCGGAAGACTGCCGCATGAGCGCGAAGGTTGGCCTGGCACCCAGCATCCACCCCAGCGCCAGTGTGAAGAATTCCCGTCTTGGCCGCTACACCGAAGTCGCCGAGCGCTGCCGGATCGATGAGGCGGAGATCAGCGACTATTCCTACATCATGCAGGATGGGTCCGTCTGGTGCGCCACGATCGGCAAGTTTGTGAACATCGCGGCGGCCGTTCGCATCAACGCCACCAACCACCCTACCTGGCGCGCTACCCTCCATCACTTCACCTATCGTGCCGCAGACTACTGGGACGATGCGGAGAACGAAGAAGAGTTCTTCGAATGGCGCCGCGAGCACCGCGTGACCATCGGCAACGATGTCTGGATCGGCCATGGAGCGACAGTTCTACCGGGCATCACCATCGGCAATGGAGCGGTGATCGGTGCGGGCGCGGTGGTTTCCAAGGATGTGGAACCTTACACGATCGTCGGCGGGGTCCCTGCCAAGCTCATCCGCGAACGCTTCACGAAAGATGTCGCAGAGCGGATGGACAAGCTTGCCTGGTGGAATTGGGAGCATCTGAAGCTGCGCGCAGCACTCGATGATTTCCGTGCGCTGACAGCAGAGGAATTCCTTCTCCGTCACGGCTGCTAAAGCTCCTGTCGCCGGTTTAAATTGTTACGCAGGCGACACAAAACCGACATTCCCCCTTCATCTACGGCCGCTAATGCCAAGCGCAAGAATGAGCTTGCGAGAGGCGACAGAGCATGAAGTTCGAACTGAGGAACGTCACCCGCCGCTTTGGTGAAAAGGTTGCCGTCAGAGATGTGACGCTCGAAATCCCGCAAGGGCAGATGGTCGGCATCATCGGCCGATCCGGAGCGGGCAAATCCACGCTTCTGCGGATGATCAACCGGCTGCAGGAGCCGAGCTCCGGCTCTATCCATTTTGGCGATCAGGAAGTTTCGCGCCTGCGGGGCGCAGGGCTGCGCAACTGGCAGCGCGATTGCGCGATGATCTTTCAGCAGTTCAACCTGGTGCCGCGCCTCGACGTGCTGACCAATGTGCTGCTCGGGCGCCTCAACCACCGATCCACGGCGATGAGCCTTCTCAACATCTTTTCGCGCGAGGAGCGCATCATGGCGATCGCGGCACTCGAGCGGCTCGGCATCGAGCAGACGGCGCTGCAGCGAGCTGGCACTCTTTCCGGCGGGCAGCAGCAGCGCGTCGCCATTGCCCGGGCCCTTATGCAGGCGCCGAAGATGGTTCTGGCCGACGAACCTATCGCTTCGCTCGACCCGCTCAACGCCAAGATCGTGATGGACGCGCTGCGCGACATCAATGAACGCGACGGCATTACCGTCATCACCAACCTGCACACGCTCGATACGGCCCGCTCCTACTGCGAGCGCATCATCGGAATGGCTGCCGGGCGTGTCGTGTTCGACGGAACGCCGGCTCAGCTTACAGCAAGCGCTGTTCAGGAGATCTACGGCGCCGACCGCGACGGCGCGGGGATCGATGAGCGGCTCACGTCGACCAGCATCAACATTCCCGCGGCGGCACAACAACAAGCCCGGGCGCCGGCTGGCATCAGCGGCTTGGCTGCAGCCAACGCCTGATCTGCCGCTCCGTCGCAAGCCTGCAACAAAGACATTCAACAAACGACTTCCGGATGGTCCGGATCAATAGGAGATGATCTCATGCTGAAGAAAACTCTGCTCGCAACGGCCGCTCTGGTCGCTCTTGCCGGTAACGTCATGGCCGAAGACCTCAAGGAATTTCGCATCGGCATCATCGGCGGCGAGAACGAAGCCGATCGCCTGCGCAACTTCCAGTGCATGACGGAAAAGCTTCCGTCAGTTCTCGGCGTTGAGAAAGTCTCGCTCTTCCCGGCCGCCGACTATGACGGCACCATCCAGGGTCTTCTTGGCGGCACGTTGGATTATGCCGAGCTTGGCGCGTCTGGTTACGCAAAGATCTATCTCGAGGACCCGGACGCGGTTGAGCCCATCCTCACCACCGTCCAAACCGATGGTTCCATGGGCTACCACTCGATCATGGTGGCCAGGAAGGATTCCGGCATGACGAAGGTGACCGATATCGAGGGCAAGAAGCTTGGCTTCGCCGATCCTGACTCCACGTCTGGCTACCTTATTCCGACCGTTACCCTTCCTGAAGCGCTTGGTGGCAAGCCGATCAAGGAAGTCGTTGCCGAAACCGGTTTTGGCGGCGGACATGAAAACCTCGTTCTTGAAGTTGTGAAAGGCACCTTCGATGCGGGCACGACCTTCGGCTCCGGCGTCGGTGACTTCAAAGATGGCTATACCTCAGGCAATCTTCGCAAGATGGTCGACAAGGGGGTTCTCAACATGGACGACCTGGTCGAACTCTGGAAGTCGCCGCTGATCCCGAACGGGCCAATCGTCGTTCGCACTTCGATGAATGACGACATGAAGACCAAGTTCAAGCAGTTCATGATGGAACTGCCGAAATCGGATCCAGCTTGCTTCTCAGCGATTCAGGGCGGCGATTTCACCGGCTTTGCTGAAGTCGATGTCGATTTCTACAAGCCGATTATCGACGCCCGTAAGGCAACGATCGGCGGTTGATCATCCTCCGCTTCACAAGGCCGCCGAACTCCGGCTCGGCGGCCTTTCTTGGACTGCATGACCCCGGGGCCGCACCATGCCAACTTCCGTCATCAAGCCGACGCTCAGCGACAGCGGGGCCCTGATCGAGAGCCACTGGCGACAGCTCGCAGGGCAACGACGTACATACACGGCCCTCTCAGCGATCCTGCTGTTGCTCGTGGTCTCGGGTTCGCTGTGGTTCGGCAACGAGACCAATGCCGGGAAGTTCTTTGAGCGTCTCCCCTATTTCTTCGATTTCGTCGGCCAACTTGTCCCGCGCGACGGCATGGAGGTCTGGCGTGCCCTTTTCGACCTGCCCTCGCCCTATGACGACGGCAGCCTCAAATACAATTATCCGGACGGCAGGCTTTATCTAACGGAGAGCCTCTACCTCCCGGAATACATCCATCAGATGCTGGTGACCCTGAACATCGCCATTGCGGCAACCGGGATTGGGGTGGTTTTCGGCTTCTTGCTTTCGTTTCTTGCAGCCAAAAACATGATGCCTAACCCGTGGATCCGGGGTCCTGCACGACGGGTCATGGAATTCCTTCGTGCCTTCCCGGAAGTCGTTATTGCCGGTTTCTTTCTGGCGATCCTCTCGCTCGGGCCCCTGCCTGCCGTGATTGCCGTTGCAATCCACACTATCGGCGCTCTGGGCAAGATGTTTTTCGAAGTCATCGAGAACGCGGACATGAAGCCGGACGAGGGTCTGAAAGCCGTCGGTGCCAGCTGGGTGGAGCGCTGCTGGTTTGGCATGGTGCCGCAAGTCATGCCGAACTTCATGAGCTATTTCCTGCTGCGTCTCGAAATCAACGTTCGCGCCTCCACCATCATCGGCGCCGTCGGTGGCGGGGGGATCGGCGAGCTCTTGCGTCTCTCCATCGGGCAAGGCCACGAAGCCAAGACGCTGGCGATCATCCTGCTCCTACTGCTCACCATCATCGCCGTCGACCAGTTTTCTGCCTGGCTCCGCGGCAAGCTGGTCGGCGAACAGGCCTTCCAGGCAATCTGAACGAGGCTGTCATGACTATTCTCAACGCCGCCGAGATAGATGCTTTGGCCGCTCGGCATCCTGGCCTCCTGCACCGCTCGTTCTGGCAGCGCTTCCGCGTCCCGTTCATTGCGGCAGCCACCTTGTTCTACTTCATCTTTGCTTGGTGGTTCTTTGCAGTCGGAAAGGTCGTCACTTCCGCGAACTGGGGATTGGCGGGCAACTATCTCGCGGACTGGATCTCCTACGAAATCCGCCCGGACATCGAGATCGCCGCAGATGGATCGATCGCCATCAACTATCCAAGGTTCGACCCGATCGGGCCAAATCCGAACCCGGACTGGCTCAAGGCCAAGCGCGAGACGGTAACACGCACAATCGTGGTCCCTGGCACAACATCCGCCGCTCCATCGGCATCGTCGAGCTTCAGCTTCATGCCAACTGCGCCTTCGCAACCACAGGGCACGTCGACTAGTTCGACCACAGAAACCCGCATCGAGGAAGTCGTCACGGAAGCCATCGTTGAATTGGGTGCTTCAAGGGTTGTCGAGGTCTATCCGGAACGCGTCGTCCTGACGCGCGGCGACGAAACGGTGACGCTTGTTCTCGACCGTGCCGCCGATCAGGTCATGATCGAAGGCCCGCTACCCGACTGGGTGGAGCAACGGTCTCCCGGAGCCCGTGTGACCGCATATTTCGGCTTCTCCGGCTGGGCCGACATCAGCGACGATCGCGTACGGATCCGCAAGCGCTTCTTTGGCTGGGAGAATTTCTTCTTCGACACCAGCTCCGCGTTCTTCGACAGGTCCGCGGGCGAGATCGCCTCTCTCATCATCAGTGGCGAACGCATCGATCCTGCTCGCAGCAATCTTTCGCTGGCCTGGAACGACATCCTCTACAATCCGTCCTGGCAGCACCTCGACGTTTGGACCAAGCTTTTGCAAACAATCGTCATGGCCTTTATCGGAACGCTGTTTGCCATGGTCGTTGCGTTTCCGCTGTCGTTCATCGCAGCCCGCAACATCTTCCAGAACCGACCGGTGAACCAGGTCACCAAGCGCTTCTTCGATTTTCTGCGCTCGGTCGACATGCTGATCTGGGCGCTGTTCTTCACGCGCGCCTTCGGGCCAGGGCCGCTCGCGGGGATTTCCGCAATCTTCTTCACCGACACCGGTACCCTCGGGAAGCTTTACGCGGAGGCTCTCGAGAATATCGACGACAAGCAGCGCGAAGGCGTGCGCTCGGTCGGAGCGCCACCTGCGACGGTTCAACGCTTCGGGGTCGTGCCGCAAGTGATGCCAATCTTTGCATCGCAGGCCCTTTATTTCTGGGAATCCAACACGCGCTCGGCAACCATCATCGGTGCCGTCGGCGCCGGCGGCATTGGCCTGAAGCTTTGGGAGGCTATGCGGACGAATTCGGACTGGGAGAACGTCGCCTACATGGTGCTGCTCATCCTGATCGTCGTCTTCCTGTTCGACGCCATCTCCAACAAGTTGCGCTCCAAGCTGATCGGAGGCCGAACCCACTAGACTTCGGCTGCACCATCATCATTCTGTCATGGAAATCTTCTAGCGCAGTTGCTGTTTACCAATAGCCTCTCCCGATACCTTCTCGGTCAGCTTTTCCGATTCACTGGACACGACCTTGCGATACGCCATCTATTTCGCCCCGGCCCCAGACAGCCCGTTGACGCAGGACGCCAGCCGTTGGCTTGGCCGCAACGCGTACAGCGGAGAGACGCTAGGGCCTCCGCCTTCGCTCACCCTGCCTGTGGAGCACTGGCAGGCCCTGATCGCTGAACCGAAACGTTACGGCTTCCACGCGACGTTGAAGGCGCCCTTTGGACTACGCGAGGATCGCAGAGAGGAGGAACTGCTCGAGGCTTTCGATCGCTTTGCCGCATCTTCCGAAACCGTCGAGATACCTCGGGTTCTCATTGGTCAACTGGGACATTTTTTCGCAATCGTTCCGCACACGCTGCACCCGCCACTGCAGATGTTTGCCGCGTCCGTGGTGGAAGCGTTCGAACCTTTCCGGGCTCCGCTTTCCGACACCGACATTGCCCGCCGCCGACCTGAGCGTCTGACAGAAGCCCAGCGTGCGAACCTTGCGACCTGGGGCTATCCTTACGTGATGGACGAGTTCCGCTTTCACATGACACTGACAGGCGCCGTGGACAACGAACAGGCGCCGCAGGTGCGCAATGAGCTGAGGCATCGCTTCGCCCTCCACGAAAACGCACCACTCCCGATCAACGGGCTGGCGCTCTTCATCGAAAGGGAACGCGGCGAGCCCTTCGCCATTCATCGCTGGCATCCTCTGGGCCTGCCGCAACACGACAGAAAGATCCTTGCATGAGCGCCGAAACCGTTCTTTCTAACGCCCGCATCATCGTCGGAGACGAGATCATCTTCGGCTCTGTCCTGATCCGCGACGGAAAGATCGCAGATGTTTCGGAAGGGGCAAGCCGCGTCGGCGACGACATGGAGGGTGACTATCTGATCCCCGGTTTGATCGAACTCCATACGGATCATCTTGAGCAGCACTACTCCCCCCGCCCCGGCGTGCGGTGGAACACCACGGCTGCCATCCAGGCGCACGACGCGCAGGTCGCGACCTCCGGAATCACCACCGTCTTCGACTGCCTCCGCATGGGTGCCGATGAGGACGGTGGCTTCGAGAGAGGCGAGATGCGCGGCCTGGCAGACGCCATCCAGGCGGCTCAGAAGGAAGGGCGCCTGCGCGCCGAGCACCTGTTCCACCTGCGCTGCGAAGTCTCCTCCGACAATGTGCTGGAGCATTTCGAGGACTTCAAGCAGGACCCCTATGTCCGCCTGGTTTCGCTGATGGACCATGCTCCTGGTCAGCGCCAGTTCCAGTCAATGGGACAGTATGTCCTGTACTACAAGGAAAAGCGCGGCTTGAGCGATGAGGCTTTCGCGCATTTCGTGGCCAGACGGCAGGCAGCGTCCGCGCAATACTCGGCCATCCATCGTGATGAGCTCGCCCGTCTCTGCGCCGAACGGGGCATCACGGTTGCCAGCCACGACGACGCAACCCTCGACCACGTCGATGAAGCGATCGGCCATGGAGTGCGTCTTGCCGAGTTCCCGACCAGCTTTGACGCCGCCGAGGCTTCACACAAGGCCGGCATGAGCGTGCTAATGGGAGCACCCAACATTGTCCGCGGCAAATCCCATTCCGGGAACATCGCTGCCCGTGAGCTGGCGGAGCGCGGCGTGCTCGACGTTCTCTCTTCCGATTACGTGCCACTCAGCCTGCTGCACGCCCCCTTCGTCATTGCCGACGAGCTGGACGGAGTATCGCTCCCGAAGGCCATCGCCATGGTGACATCGACGCCAGCACGGACCGTTGGTCTCGACGACCGCGGCCGCATTGCACCTGGTCTTCGTGCAGACATGGTTCGCGTTCACCGGGAGAGTGGCGTGCCGGTAGCGCGCGCGACCTGGCGCGAAGGTCGTCGGGTGGCATGATGGATCACAGGGCCGCAACCGACGGAGTTAAAACCGGCCGGATGATCGTCGTTGTCGGGCCGAGCGGCGCAGGCAAGGACACGTTGATGAGCTATGCCGCCAAACAATTGCAACATCGAACGGATGTGGCGTTTGTCCGGCGTGTCATCACCCGTGACGGCGATGCGGGCGGAGAGGATCATGAAGCCGTCTGCGAGGCAGATTTCGCCCGTTTGGCGGAATCAGGCAGTTTTGCGGTGCGCTGGGAAGCCCACGGCCTGCACTACGGGATCCCTGCAGACACCCTACAGCAGATCAAGCAGGGGAAGATTGTGGTGGCCAACGGGTCCCGGACAGCGCTTTCATATTTCCGGTCCGCCTTCCCGGAAATGCTGGTCATAAATGTGACGGCGCGGCCGGAAGTGCTGGCCGCACGATTGGAAGCCCGAGGTCGCGAAAGCCGCGAGGATATCCTGCGCCGGCTGCAGCGAAGCACGCCGCCCCTCCTGGAAGAATACGACGTCGTGACGATCGACAACAGCGGTACCGTGGAAGAGGCCGGCGCTGCAATGATTGAAGCTCTCTCTTCCCGTCTGCCACTGCCTCATCCGCGATAGCGTCTAGTGCGCCTCGTCCCAATTGGATGCGGCGCGCGCATCGACCTTCAGCGGCACCCTCATCGACACTGCCGGCATGGCGGCTTCTTCCATGGTTGCCGTGATCACGGGCAGCGTCGCCTCGATCTCGCCTTCCTCCACTTCGAAGATGAGTTCGTCATGGACCTGCAGAAGCATGCGGGCCGAGAGCTTAGCCGCCTGAAGGGTCGGCTCCATCCGCACCATCGCGCGCCGAATCACATCGGCAGCCGAGCCTTGGATCGGCGCATTGATCGCGGCACGTTCGTTGAAGGCGCGAACCTGCGGGTTTGAAGAGCGGATTTCTGGATAATAGGCTCGACGACCGAAGATCGTTTCCACATAGCCGTGGTCGCGGGCAAAAGCCTTCGTGCTGTCCATGTAGTCGCGGATGCCGGGGAAGCGCTCGAAGTACTTCTTGATGTATTCGCCTGCCTCCGACCGCTCGATCGACAGCTGGTTGGCAAGGCCGAAGGCCGAGATGCCGTAAATGATGCCGAAGTTGATCGCCTTGGCCCGCCGGCGGATCTCACTCGGCATGCCTTCCACCGGAACACCGAACATCTCCGAAGCGGTCATCGCGTGGATGTCCACGCCGTCGGCGAAGGCCTGGCGCAGCTGCGGGATGTCCGCGACATGGGCCAGCACGCGCAGTTCGATCTGACTGTAGTCCGCCGATACGAGCTTGTGTCCCGGAGTCGAGATAAAGGCGGCACGGATCTTACGTCCCTCCGCCGTGCGGATCGGAATGTTCTGCAGGTTCGGCTCGACTGAGGAGAGCCGTCCAGTGGTCGTCGAGGCCAGCGAATAGGAAGTGTGGACGCGTTTCGTCCGAGGGTGAATGTAGCTTGGGAGCGCGTCCGTGTAGGTCGACTTCAACTTGGTCAGCTGCCGCCAGTCGACGATCTTGCGGGGAAGCTCGTGGCCCATCGCCGCCAGATCCTCCAGCACCTGTGCTGACGTCGACCACTGGCCCGTCTTCGTCTTGGCACCGCCAGGCAGGCCCAGCTTGCCAAACAGGATGTCGCCCAGCTGTTTGGGAGAGCCTATAGTGAAGCGCTCGCCTGCAACCTCATAGATCTCATCCTCGATCGCCGCCGCTTTCTGCGCCAGCTCACCCGACAACCGCGAGAGTATCTGCCGGTCAATGGTGATACCGCGCTCCTCCATGCGCGCCAGCGTTGCCACCAGCGGTCGTTCTAGCCGCTCATAAACCCGCGTCAGCTGGTCTGCAGTCAAGCGTGGCTTCAGCACCATAGACAGCCGGAGTGTCAGATCCGCCTTTTCAGCTGCATAGGCCGCAGCGCGATCAATTGGGACGCGGTCAAAGCTTACGCCCGCTTTTCCCGTGCCGGCGGTTTCCTTGTAGGAGGCGGGCAAGTGCCCCAGCCAGCGCTCCGAAAGCGAGTCCAGGCTGTGGCCACCTTTGCCCGCTTCCAGAGCGTAGGACATCAGCATGACGTCGTCATAGGCTGCGATCACGATGCCATGCTGCTTCAGGAGCAGGTAGGCGTATTTGAGATTATGCCCGACCTTCAGGACCGCCGTATCTTCAAGGAGCGGCTTCAGCCGTTCTATCACCTCACCTGCGGTGAGCTGGTTGTCTGCGCGCCCGTGTCCCAAAAGATCATCGCCTCCAGTTCGGTGACCGAATGGGATGTAGGCCGCTCGCACATCCAAACCCGAGGGGTCATGAGTGTTGTTGGCGAGCGCCAGTGAAATGCCGACCAGTTCGGACAACATGGGATCTATCGACGTGCCTTCGGCTTCGAACGCGACCACCCCGGTTTCCCGCGCAGCGCGAACCCAGTCGTCCAGGTCCTCCACGTCATCGATCGTCACATAGCAGCTCTTGTCGATTTTCGCGGTCGCAAAAGCGTCCGCCCGTGCCTTGGCAAGGTCCGCGGGCGCGGCAGGCGCATATACATCCGCAGCCCCGCTCTTGCCGACGGCAGGTCTGGCAGCGGACGTTCCGCCTGCGCCCGTGCCCACATCAAGATCCGGCCCACGCGCAGCTGCACCCCATTCCACCTCCACGTCGGAGGGATCGATAGCGCTAGCGTCGCAGTCGCACGCGTCCGCAACGCGGCGGGTCAAACTGCCAAACTCCATCGCCTTGAGGAAGGCGATCAGCTTCGGCCCGTTCTGTGGCTCCAGCACCAGAGCATCGAGCGGCATGTCGAGCGGTGCATCGGTCCTCAGTTCCACCAGGCGGCGCGACAGGCGCGCAATCTCGGCATGGGCGATGATGTTTTCGCGTCGCTTTACCTGCTTGATTTCACCGGCGCGCGCGAGAAGCGTCTCCAGGTCGCCGAACTCTTCCAGCAGCTGCGCCGCCGTCTTCGGCCCGATCCCCGGGATGCCGGGTACGTTGTCCACGGAGTCACCGACCATGGCCTGCAGATCGATCATCTTCTCTGGCGGCACGCCCCATTTTTCGATCACTTCGGGAATGCCGATCTGCTTGTCCTTCATGCTGTCATACATGTGGACGTTGGGCGTCACGAGCTGCATCAAGTCCTTGTCGGAGGAGATGATGGTGACATCGGCGCCGATAGCCTCAGCCTGACGTGCATAGGTTGCGATGATATCGTCGGCCTCGAAGCCTTCCGTTTCGATGCAGGGCAGATTGAACGCCCGCGTCGCCTGACGGATCAGGCCGAATTGCGGCACCAGATCTTCAGGCGGCTCAGACCGATTTGCCTTGTAGTCCGTATATAGATCCTTGCGGAAGGTTCGCGCCGAATAGTCGAAGATCACGGCAAAATGGCTTGGCGTGACACCGACAGAGGTGTCACGCGCATCCGTCAGCAGCTTCCAGAGCATGTTGCAGAAGCCGGACACGGCACCGACTGGCAAACCATCCGATTTGCGGGTCAACGGGGGGAGCGCGTGGAAGGCGCGGAAGATGAAGCCGGAGCCGTCGACAAGGAAGAGGTGATCGCCTTTTTTCATGCGCTATGGAATAACTTGCAGCACCCTGCCCGTCCATGAAAACTTGCGCCTGCTGCTCCTGCGAACGCGACGATCCAGTTCACCCGAACGTTACCGATTTGTAATTCAAGGATCACTTGAAAAGGCCGGTACAACTGCGCATCTCAGGGTCACCGGCATTGATCACGCCGCAGTCTGGATGCTGGCTCGTCCCCCGCCGCTCCAGACCGGATAAAGGCCTAATCCCCCTCTCCGGGCCTTTGTCCCTTATAAAACCGCCACGGCCGATCCCCTCTCGTCCGTGGCGGTTTCCGTTTCTCTTCAAGACACAGGCTTGGCGAAAGCATGCGAAGCTATATATCGCTGGCATCTTCAGCGACAGGCTTCTGTTCATGACGTTCGACCGCTCGCATTGCGCAACCTATCTTGCGGGTCAGATGGCCAAAGGCTTCGCACGCTCCTTGCAAGCACGGGGGGCCATGCTTGGCTTCTCGCCGGGCCAGTTTCCTGTCCTGCTGGAGCTTTGGCAGGAGGACGGGCTGACGCAGAAGCAGTTGCTGGACCGGCTTGAGGTTGAGCAGGCAACGCTTGCGAACACGCTGATGCGCATGGAGCGCGGTGGCCTGATCAAACGCGAGCCGCATCCAAAAGACCGGCGCGCTCAGATCATTCGTTTGACAGGGGCAGGACGAGACCTCGAACGGCAGGCGATCGATGCCGCTGCCGAGGCCGATGCGGCTCTGTTCAATGGCTTTAGGCAGTTCGAGCGGGAATTGATGATGGAGTATATGCGCATGGCGATCGACAACGCCCGCAAGCTCTGACGACAGCGGGCCCCTTCCAGAAAAGCGTGACTTGGGTGCCTGGAGGTTTCCCTCCCGGCCTCAAACCCTTTAAGATCGAACCTGTTTTTGCAGACAGGATCCCTCCATGAACAATCTCTCGCCCGTTCTCGACCGCGTCGACCAGAACATCGAAGGCAGCCTTGAGCGGCTGTTCGATCTGGTGCGCATCAGATCAATCTCCACCGATCCCGCCTATAAGGCAGACTGCCGCAAGGCTGCTGAGTGGTTGGTCGCAACGCTGACGGAGATTGGCTTCGATGCGTCCGTTCGTGATACCGCCGGCCACCCCATGGTGGTCGCCCACCACGACGGTGCAAGCGACGAGGCACCACATGTCTTGTTCTATGGCCACTATGATGTTCAGCCGGTGGATCCAATCGAGCTTTGGGAGACCGATCCGTTCGAACCGGCCATAAAGGATATGGGCAACGGCCGGATGGTCATCACCGGCCGCGGAACTGCCGATGACAAGGGCCAGTTGATGACCTTCGTGGAAGCCTGCAGAGCCTACAAGGAGGCCAACGGAACTCTCCCCGTGCGTGTCACCATCCTGTTCGAGGGCGAAGAGGAATCGGGCTCGCCATCGCTGAAGCCCTTCCTGGAGGCCAATGCCCAGGAACTGACGGCAGGCTGTGCGCTCGTCTGTGATACCAGCATGTGGGATGGAGACACGCCCGCAATCGCCGCAGCGCTTCGCGGCCTTGTCGGGGAAGAGATCACCATTTCCGCAGCGGACCGGGATCTTCATTCAGGGCTGTTTGGAGGTGCCGCCGCCAATCCGATCCACATCCTCACCGAAATCCTGGCCGGCCTGCGCGACGAGACGGGGCGCATCAGCCTGCCGGGCTTTTACGATGGCGTTGAAGAAACACCTGCCAATATCAAGGCAAGCTGGGAGACCTTGGGCCGCACTGCGGAGAGCTTTTTAGGCGAGGTCGGCCTTTCCGTACCGTCCGGCGAAAAGGGCCGATCCGTTCTTGAACTCACCTGGGCGAGGCCAACTTGTGAAGTCAACGGGATCTGGGGCGGCTATACCGGTGAAGGCTTCAAGACGGTCATCGCCGCCAAGGCATCGGCAAAGGTGTCGTTCCGCCTTGTCGGGCAGCAGGATCCGGCAAAGATCCGCGAAAGTTTCCGTGCCTATGTACGCTCGCAGATCCCGGCGGACTGCTCGGTGGAGTTCCATGAGCATGGCGGCTCGCCCGCGATACAGCTTTCGTATGATTCTCCAG
Source organism: Pseudomonadota bacterium (assembly GCA_023399635.1). Taxonomy (GTDB): domain Bacteria; phylum Pseudomonadota; class Alphaproteobacteria; order Rhizobiales; family Rhizobiaceae; genus Neorhizobium. The sequence goes on along the minus strand of JAEWOP010000238.1, from coordinate 20,167 downwards.
TGCTGACGAAAGCCAAGAACGCGCTTTCCGATGAGTGGGCAAAGCCGGCAGTCGTGGTCGGGATGGGAGGCTCTATTCCCATTGTGGGTGATTTCCAGAAGATGCTGGGGATGGATTCACTATTGGTTGGGTTCGGTCTGGTCGACGACCGCATCCATTCGCCCAACGAGAAATACGACCTGAAGTCGTTTCACAAGGGCATACGGTCGTGGGCGCGCGTCATGGCAGCGCTTGCGGACTAGGACGAAAAAGGGTGGAGCGAGCTCCACCCTCATCTCAAAACAAAAAAGGCCGGGCAAGCCCGACCTTTCTAGTCTCGATTCTATCAGTGCCAGTACATCCGTGGTCACCCAGGAACCGAGACAGGCATTCCGGTGCGTCCGCATTAGGCTGATTTGCCCCGCGGCCTTGGCGATCATCATCGCTCCGACTGGTTAACACTTCGTAAAAGACGAATATGAAAGCCGTCTTATCGATGGCGCGGTTTCCCGCATTCGCTCACTGCACCGGAAACGCCGTTGAACCGTAGATGGTGATGCACCATTGCATTTGCAACAGCTGGAACGAATAAAGGCCGGACAAGCCGGCCTTTTAAGTTTCTTCTTCGAGAGAAGACTTATGCAGTCTGCAGGTTGTCTGCAGCTACCTTGCCGGAACGACGGTCGGTGACGAGCTCATAGGACAGCTTCTGGCCGTCATTGAGGGAGCTCATGCCAGCGCGTTCAACAGCCGAAATATGAACGAAGATGTCGGCGGAGCCATCATCCGGCTGGATGAAGCCATAGCCCTTGGTTGCGTTGAACCACTTTACGGTACCGGTAGCCATATCGATGTCTTTCTCTTGCAAATATCGTCATGTTCCAGCGCACTGGAACGGGGTAGTCTCGTATTTGAAGGAAGGTCGTCGAGAGCACCGGAGGTGCTTAGATCAGTCTTGTCTACAAATAGCGATGGTGGGGAGATAGAAGCGAGGCCGGCATCTGTCAAGGATGCGAATCCGCGCGAAATCCCAGAGTTCCTCAGAAAGCAGAAAACCCGGCGCGGGAGGAGGTGCGCCGGGTTTCCGAAACTGACCAGCAACCGGGAGGAGGAGGTGTTGCTAGTCCCATCGAAGAACACTGGGAGGAGGAGTGGTGTCCTTCGATGTTTTGATCATACATTGTGCATGCCTGAAAAACAGTCTTATTTTTGCAGCGCAGCATTGCAACCCTCGCATGGCTCAGTCAACTCCGCCGGATGTTCTCCTGCAGGATGACACCCGCCAAGGACCTTAGTAGTAGCGACGATACCAGGTGCTGCGGCTGTCGGACGACTGCGTCCCAACAAGATAGCCGATGGCGAAACCAATGCTGCCCACCAGCGTGAAGAGCGTCGTTGCAGTGGCGGGATGCTCTCGTATTGCCCCTGCCACCGAGCTCGCTTCTTCCTGAACATACGCGGCCGCGTCTCCTGCACGTGCCGAAAGACGCTCGCTCAAAGCGGCGATCTCGGATCGAAGACTTGCGATCTCCTGCCCGATCTTCTCATCTCGATCCTGGTCTAGCTTGCCCATCGGCTTCACGTTTCCACTGGTCTCTGCCACGTCAACCTCCAATCGTTGTTCGGAGATGGATCAACTGATCTGGAGAATTTAGGTTCCGACTTCGCAAACGGGCGACAGGATCAAGGGCCCCGGCTCTCGGCCAGGATATGGGCAAGAGATTCAAGCTTCTCTTTTTCGCTGAGCCCCTTCTGCATGGAATGCACCAATATCAAAGCCAAGGCTTCGCCGTCAGGGCTGGACTTGTTGATGTTGTGCTCGACGCAAGCCTGGTCGAAGACCTGCTGCAAGAGGCTGAGCTGATCAGGGCCTACCGGATTACGAACTATATTTGTAGGCACACCAACCTCTCCATGCTGTTGCGACCCATTGAGCCTTGAAACGTCACTCGCGGGGCAATTCTAACTTCATAGAAAAAGTTGGCTTTATAAAGGCTGCCTTGTGCAGGACTTGCGCATGTTCACCGTCGAAGTTTCGCCCTCAACCACGCATCAACGGACGCGTTCCACGACGCGAAGGATTTCAAGACAAAGAAGGAGCAACCAGCGTACTCCTGATGCCACCTCCGATTGCCTCAAGCGGCACCCGCCGGATCGCCGATCGGCAGAAGCGCTGGATCGAGGTTTGGGTCTTGAGGATTCTTTGTGTCCGCTGGATCCTGCACGGGCGTCAAGGGCGGCTTTCCCTGAGTGGGATCGGGAATACCGGGTGTGGAGCTCGGCCCTCGGGGCGTGTCCGGAACAGGATTTGGAATGGGATCTCGGTTTGGCATGAGCACTCTCCTCTAATTCTTCAAAAATTGAACGAGAGAAGCCGGTCATTGTTCCGCTCATGAGCGGCGGCGGCCACGCAACCGCTGAAGCCACAGCTGGCTAAAGGCAGGTTTAGCTACGGCGGCGTTAGGCCATTTGCTTAAGAACCCCTTAAATCGCCGCATTTAAAGTCCAGCGGAAGCTTGGGCGGAATCTTTGGCGACGAGGGGTAACAACAGGGTATGGCAGCCAAGGGAAAATCGTGGCAGCGGGTTGAGCCTTCCTTCGAAGAGGACGACGAAGGCTTCGAAGATACCCTGCGCATCGATTCGGAAGATCGTATCGGCAGGGGCACTAAACGCAGCTCGAACGGACGCAGGAAGCCCACTGCATCAACATCTCGCCGCAAATCCAGGTCCGCCGCGAAAACAGGTGGGGGCTTTCAAAGGCTTCGCTCGCTTCTTTATTGGTGCATCGTTCTCGGGATCTGGGCTGGCATCGGCGTCGGCGGCCTGGTTCTTTACTACGGCGCCCAGATGCCGGCCGCCAGCGCCTGGTCCATCCCTGATCGTGCGCCGAATATCAAGATATTATCGACCGACGGCTCTGTTATCGCTAACCGCGGCGCCACTGGCGGCGAAGCTCTGTCTCTTGAGGAGATGTCCCCTTTCATCCCGCAGGCGGTGATCGCGATCGAGGACAGGCGCTTCTATGCGCATTTCGGGGTCGATCCTTTGGGCCTGACCCGCGCCTTCATCAACAATGTTACCGGACAGCCGATCCAAGGCGGCTCTACGATCACGCAGCAGCTTGCCAAGAACCTGTTTCTTTCGCCAGAGCGTACGTTCGAGCGGAAGGTCCAGGAGGTTCTGCTGGCCTTTTGGCTGGAGCACAAGTTCAGCAAGGATCAGATTCTGGCCATGTACCTGAACCGGGTCTTCTTTGGGTCCGGAGCCTATGGCGTCGAGGCCGCCTCTCGCCGCTACTTCAATAAGTCCGCCCGCGATGTCAATCTAGGCGAAGCCGCTCTGCTGGCTGGACTTCTCAAGGCACCTTCGCGGCTCTCTCCTGCCCGCGATCCTCAGGCAGCGGAAGCGCGGGCGCAGGTCGTTCTCGGCACCATGCAGGAAGAGGGCTACATCACGGAGGAAGAGATCAAGTCCGCGATGTCGCAGCCGCCGACAAAGGCGCGCAGCTATTGGTCAGGCGCCGAACATTACGCTGCAGACATGGTCATGGAGGAGGTGACAAAGCTTCTTGGCAAGGTGAAGCAGGACGTGACGGTGGAAACAACCATCGACCTCGGTCTTGAGCGCAAAGCCGAGGAAGCACTGACAGACGTTCTGGAAGGCGAAGGGGCAAAGCTCAACGCCACCCAGGCAGCTCTTGTATCGATAGACGCCACGGGCGCCATCCGCGCCATCGTCGGTGGCGCAGACTACGCTGAAAGTCAGTTCAACCGGGCCGTAAAGGCAAAGCGCCAGCCGGGATCGGCCTTCAAGCCCTTCGTTTATGCCGCCGCGCTCGAAGCCGGTGTGCGTCCAGATTCACTCCGTAATGATGCGCCTGTTCGCATCGGGAAATGGACGCCGGAGAATTACGACCAGAAATATCGCGGCAGTGTCACCGTCTCCTCCGCACTCGCCCAGTCCCTCAATACGATTGCGGCACAGCTTGTTATGGAGGTGGGCCCAGAGGAAGTGGTGAGCCTCGCGCACCGGATGGGGATAGAGCAGGAGCTCCAGCCCAATGCCTCCATCGCGCTCGGCACATCCGAGGTGCCGCTGGTGGAACTGACGGCGGCTTATGCTCCGTTCATGAACGGCGGCTACAAGACCACGGCTCACATCGTCCGCCGTATCCTCGATGTGGAGGGAAACACGCTCTACGAAACGAGCTACGACAATCCTCCCCGCGTGCTGAGTGAGACAGTTGTCGCTACGATGAACAACATGATGACGCGCGTCCTTCAGGAAGGCACGGGTAAGGCCGCGCGGCTTAAGGATTGGCAGGCCGCTGGCAAGACCGGCACAACCCAATCCTTCCGCGATGCGCTGTTTGTCGGGTACACGAGTGTGATGACCACCGGCATCTGGTTCGGCAATGATGACGGCACCTCGATGAAGAAGGTGACAGGCGGGGGTCTCCCGGCCAAGGCCTGGAAGGAATACATGACCGCCGCGCTTTCCGGCTACTCACCGACGCCGCTCTTCGGCAGCCACGGCGGCTTCCAGCTTCCAACGGCAGCAGAGCCCCAGAGTGAACCAGCGACTATCGGAGACATCATCTCGAACGTGTTGCCCGGCGCTTCCCAAGAGGCGGACTATCCAGAACCACCGTCGCGCCCTCACTATGATGGCGACCTTTCCGCAGATTACCCGCCGGTGCGCGACTATCGCGAGTATCGTGGTCCCTACAACGATTATGGAAATGGGCCTGTACCACCCGCTGACATCGGCGGTGGCCCCATGTGGTCAGGTGAAGTCGGGCCGGAAACATCGCCGCGCCAGACGACGCTCTATGAGCTCATCATGGGCCAATGACGGGCAAGGAAAGCCATTCACATTCCCGTGTTTTTTTGGTGGTGTCAGCGGCTTGTGGCGCCTTGCAGTCGAAAAATCTCATCCTTATATACGCCGCATAACCCAGCGTATGGTGCTGGAAATCAAAAAGACCATCCCAGTCGAGGAACTGTCAGCGGAATGCCTGAGCGGGGTTCCGATGGTTCGCTTAAAGGAGAGAGAAACATGGCAAAAGTAATTGGCATCGACCTCGGTACGACGAACTCGTGCGTCGCCATCATGGACGGCAAGGACGCGAAGGTCATCGAAAATGCCGAGGGCGCCCGCACCACGCCTTCTATGGTTGCGTTCAGTGATGATGGAGAACGTCTTGTCGGCCAGCCGGCAAAGCGTCAGGCGGTCACCAATCCGACCAACACCCTGTTTGCTGTCAAGCGCCTGATCGGACGCCGCCACGAAGATCCGACCGTGGAGAAGGACAAGGGTCTCGTACCTTTCGAGATCGTCAAGGGCGACAATGGCGATGCCTGGGTCAAGGCGCAGGGCAAGTCCTACTCTCCCGCTGAGATTTCCGCGATGATCCTTCAGAAAATGAAGGAGACCGCCGAATCCTATCTGGGCGAAAAGGTCCAGAAAGCCGTCATCACGGTTCCTGCCTACTTCAACGACGCCCAGCGCCAAGCGACGAAGGATGCCGGTCGTATTGCCGGGCTTGAAGTGCTCCGCATCATCAACGAGCCGACTGCTGCGGCCCTTGCCTATGGTCTGGACAAGACTGAAGGCAAGACGATCGCCGTCTACGACCTTGGTGGCGGTACCTTCGACATCTCGGTCCTGGAAATCGGCGACGGCGTTTTTGAAGTGAAGTCGACCAACGGTGACACCTTCCTCGGTGGTGAAGACTTCGACATGCGTCTCGTCGAGTATTTGGCAGCCGAGTTCAAGAAGGACAACGGCATCGACCTGAAGAACGACAAGCTTGCTCTGCAGCGCCTCAAGGAAGCTGCTGAGAAGGCCAAAATCGAGCTGTCGTCCTCGCAGCAGACCGAGATCAACCTGCCGTTCATCACAGCGGATGCGTCCGGTCCGAAGCACCTGACGATGAAGCTGACCCGTTCGAAGTTCGAAAGCCTGGTTGATGACCTCGTCCAGCGCACCGTCGCTCCGTGCAAGGCAGCGCTTAAGGATGCTGGCGTAACGGCGGGCGAGATCGATGAAGTTGTGCTCGTCGGCGGTATGAGCCGCATGCCGAAGGTCCAGGAAGTGGTCAAGCAGCTGTTCGGCAAGGAGCCGCATAAGGGCGTGAACCCGGATGAAGTGGTTGCCATGGGTGCTGCCATCCAGGCTGGCGTTCTGCAGGGCGACGTTAAGGACGTGCTGCTGCTCGACGTTACTCCGCTGTCGCTCGGCATCGAGACCCTCGGTGGCGTCTTCACTCGCCTGATCGATCGCAACACGACTATCCCGACGAAGAAGTCGCAGACCTTCTCGACTGCAGAAGACAACCAGTCGGCCGTGACGATCCGCGTTTCGCAGGGCGAGCGTGAAATGGCAGCCGACAACAAGCTGCTCGGCCAGTTCGACCTCGTCGGCCTCCCGCCGGCACCGCGCGGCATGCCGCAGATAGAGGTGACCTTCGATATCGACGCCAACGGCATCGTTCAGGTTTCCGCGAAGGACAAGGGCACCGGCAAGGAACAGCAGATCCGCATCCAGGCCTCTGGCGGTCTGTCTGACGCCGACATCGAGAAGATGGTCAAGGATGCCGAAGCCCATGCCGAGGAAGACAAGAAGCGTCGTGCAGGCGTCGAGGCGAAGAACCAGGCTGAAAGCCTGATTCATTCGACCGAGAAGTCTCTGCAGGAATTCGGCGACAAGGTTTCCGAGGCCGACCGCAAGTCGATCGAGGACGCTGTTGCTTCGCTGAAGACCGCTGTCGAAGCTTCCGAACCGGATGCGGATGATATCCAGGCCAAGACCCAGACGCTGATGGAAGTGTCGATGAAGCTTGGCCAGGCGATCTACGAGGCCCAGCAGGCCGAGGGAGCTGACGGTTCCGAAGCCGGCAAGGACGACGACGGTGTTGTCGATGCCGACTATGAGGAAATCAAGGACGACAAGAAGTCGGCCTAAGGATCGCCGTTGGCGAGCCTCATTCGATAGTCGACCAAAACATCCGGCTGCCATCGTGCAGCCGGAATCCTTTCGGGAGCCGTTACCTCCATGGCAAAAGCAGATTTTTACGAAACGCTGGGTGTCGGCCGATCCGCGGACGAGAAGGAACTGAAAAGCGCCTTTCGCAAACTCGCGATGAAATTCCACCCGGACAAGAACCCGGGCGACGCGGACGCCGAGAAGAAGTTCAAGGAGCTCAACGAGGCCTACGAGACCTTGAAGGATCCTCAGAAGCGAGCGGCCTATGACCGCTTCGGTCACGCGGCCTTCGAGGCCGGCGGCATGGGCGGTGCCGGCGGTGGATTCGGTTCGGCTGGTGCCGGCGGATTCTCCGATATCTTCGAAGATATCTTCGGCGAGATGATGGGTGGTGGTCGCGCGCGTCGCTCTTCGGGTGGACGTGAGCGCGGTGCCGACTTGCGCTACAACATGGAAATCACGCTGGAAGAGGCGTTTTCCGGCAAGACGGCTCAGATACGGGTTCCGACCTCCATCACCTGTGACCTTTGCTCAGGCTCCGGTGCAAAACCTGGAACTCAGCCGAAGACTTGTGGCACCTGCCACGGCTCCGGACGGGTGAGGGCAAGCCAAGGCTTCTTTTCGGTCGAACGCACCTGTCCGACGTGCCATGGCCGCGGGCAGACGATAACAGATCCTTGCACCAAGTGCCACGGCCAGGGCCGGATCTCTGAAGAACGCTCGCTGTCCGTGAACATTCCGGCTGGCATCGAGGACGGAACACGGATTCGCCTCCAGGGTGAGGGCGAAGCCGGTACACGAGGTGGACCGGCGGGTGACCTTTACATTTTCCTGTCGGTCAAGCCGCACCAGTTCTTCCAACGCGACGGGGCCGACTTGTTCTGCACGGTGCCCATCTCGATGACGACGGCTGCTCTCGGCGGGACGTTCGATGTTGCGACCCTGGATTCAACAAAATCACGGGTGACCGTCCCGGAGGGAACCCAGCCGGGCAAGCAGTTCCGCCTGAAGGGCAAGGGAATGCCGGTGCTGCGTTCGTCGCAGACGGGCGATCTCTATATCCAGATCCAGATCGAGACGCCGCAAAAGCTGACCAAGAGGCAGCGCGAACTGCTTCAAGAGTTCGAGGAAATCTCTTCCAAGGAGAACAATCCGGAGTCGACCGGCTTTTTTGCCCGCATGAAGGAATTCTTCGAAGGCTAGGCCGAGACCAGGCGGCTTCTAGCTCCACCGATTCTCCTGCGGTATGAACAAGGGCAGTGGGTTTATCCCCTGCCCCTTTCTTTCAGAGCAACGCGTCACGAGGTCATTGCATGGACGGCAGACCCGGCGAGAACGGCTGCAAAACAGAGGAGACCGGTGGCCGCCATTTTTCGGATAGTCTTCGGCGCCAGCAATGCACCGCCTCCTTTAGCGACCAAGGAACCCGCGGCGAGCCAAAGATTGGCGGCAAGCAGGACTAGGAGCGAGAAGACCGCAAGCCAGGGCAGCACTTCCAGGAACGGCAGCTGCGGCATGATTGCCAAGGCAATGATCGGCGCTTTGGGATTGAGGACGGTCGTCACAAGAACCTGCCTCGCAACGCCGCCGTCCACGGCATGCGCAGCGCTGCCAGCGGACCGCCATAGTCGCCAGCTCAGTGACAGGACCCAAGCACCGGCCAGGATTTTTGCCCACAGCATCGCTTCCGGAAAAGCGGCCACCACCGGTGCTGCGATCAGGGTGACTGGTACCACGACAACCAGATAGCCGAGAAGCTCAATGCCGCTGAGCCATGCAGAAGCACGCCAACCGTTCGTATCGCCAGCCAGCATGATCAGCGTGTTGGTGGGGCCTGGGGTAAGGAGCAGAAGAAGAACTGCGGCGATAAATTGAGGGATCTGCATTCAAGTTTAGCCGATGGTCGACGTTAAGATCCTCCACTACCATCTGCGCAGTCTGGAACCTTGACGGCGGTCAAATGCAGGCTCCGGATGAGCCTAATAGTGCGGCGGCTTCGTGATTGCAGGCGCGTCCAAAGACGCTTGTTCCAGTGACAGGAACCGCTCCGTGAGCCGGTCAAGCTTTGCCGTTGTCTGCTCGACGATCTTCCACTGCTCCGTCAGTTGGTCCGACAGTTCCTCAATGACCTTTGTCTGGTAGGCAGCGAGCTCCTCCAGCCGCATGATGCGCTCGTCATACTCTGTCATGTCGGTCCCGGTTTACCCCGCACCGACGGAGCGTCAGTGCTGCTTCTTACGCTTGTAAGGCATTAGCATGATGGCCGAGGCTGTTACAGCACCACCAAAGGTCAGCGCAAGCGGGAATGCCACCATGATAAAGGACAGGATTGGCGTCTGCGACCGTGCTATATGCGTGCCAAGCCCATACAGGTTGAACCAGAAAAGAGCGACGGCAACGGCTATCCCAAGTCCCATCCCGAAAGCTGCGTTCAACGCCATGAACCACAGCATCTCCTGGTGGTCACGCCGCGCTTCTTCGGGCGTCATGTCATCATGTAGCAGCATGGGGTGCCTCCTGGCAGACATCGCGACCTTGGTGGTTCATCACGCGGATGTCGCCCATGTAACAGCCGGACCCTTCGGGAGTTCCGGACGTCGCGTCAGAAGATTCTAATATTTAGGTGTTGGACAAAGTTGCGGGGCCGCTCCTGAAGCTGTGCTTGCCATGAGAAGAGATAACCCTTAGCTCCCTTTGACGACGCAAGCAGATGCTCATGGCCGAAAAGACCTTTCTCTCGCAACTGAAACTCAGCGACTTCCGCAACTATTCGGAGGTGACCCTGCCGCTCGACGAGCGTCACGTGGTGCTGACGGGAGAAAACGGCACCGGCAAGACCAACCTCATGGAAGCGGTTTCCTTTCTTTCGCCGGGCCGAGGTATGCGCCGGGCGGTGCTAGCGGAAGTCACCCGCGTCGGCGCAACAGGGGGATTCTCCGTCTTCGCAAAGCTCAGTGGCATGGAGGGTGACGTCTCACTTGGCACCGGGATAGACGGTGAGGGTGAAGCCTCCACTCGGCGGCTGCGTATCAACGGCACCTCGGCAAGATCAACAGAAGAGCTAACCGATCATCTGAGCGTTCTCTGGCTGACGCCTTCGATGGATGGTCTTTTCACCGGTCCGTCTGCCGATCGCCGCCGGTTTCTCGACCGGCTTGTACTTTCAATCGATCCTTCGCACGGGCGGCGCGCCAGCGACTTCGAGCGTGCGATGCGCAGCCGTAATCGCTTGTTGTCGGAAGGCCGCTTCGATCCAGCCTGGATCTCGGCCATCGAGGCGCAGATGGCGGGATTGGGGATTGCTATGAGTGCAGCAAGACGGGAGATGCTGGGCCTGTTGCGAACTTTGTCCGCTGCCTCCGAACAGACACCTTTCCCATCACCGGTGTTGGCGCTCGAGGGCTTTATGGACGATGTCCCTGATGCTCCTGCGGCAGATCTCGAAGAGAGCTACCTGGATATGCTGCGCGAGAACCGCGGCCGGGATGCTGCCGCTGGAAGAACCTTGGAGGGACCTCACCGGAGCGACCTTCTCGTGCGGCATCGGGAGAAGGACATGGATGCCGGCCGATGCTCCACCGGGGAGCAGAAAGCACTGTTGATCGGACTGTTGCTCGCGCATGCGCGGCTGACCGCCAATATGACAGGCCATGCGCCGATCCTCCTCCTGGACGAGGTGTCTGCGCACCTTGACGAGGGCCGACGTGCCGCGCTCTTCGACCTCATCCACGAACTTGGAGGCCAGGCCTTCATGACCGGGACAGACCGCGCGATGTTTGCACCTCTTGAGGATCGGGCGCAGTTCTTCACCGTCGAGGCCGGCAGCATCCATTCCTAGCCATCCTTCCCCGAGACAAGAAGGACTGATAGGCTCACCCGATGGAACTGACGTCGGAAGAAATAGAGCGTTATCGCCGCCACATACTTTTGCCGGAGATTGGCGGTGCGGGCCAGCAACGCCTCAAGAACGCTCGCATTCTGGTCATCGGAGCAGGTGGACTTGGAGCACCCGTTCTTCAGTATCTTGCTGCTGGCGGGGTCGGTACAATCGGCATCGTCGACGACGACACCGTTTCTCTGTCGAACCTGCAGCGGCAGGTGATCCATGACATGGGAACCGTCGGCGCAGCCAAGACCGAAAGCGCACGTGCGGCGATCGGCAGGTTGAATCCCACCGTCCGCGTCCTTGATTATGAGGAGCGTTTTTCTCTCGCCTGGGCCAGATCCCATCTCCCGCTCTTCGACCTCCTCATTGATGGGTCCGACAACTTCGACACGCGTTACGCGGCGGCTGATGCGGCCGCCGAGGCACGCATACCATTGGTCACGGGCGCTGTTGGACGTTTTGACGGATCACTGACGGTGCTGATGCCTTACGCTACATCGCCCTCCGGCGTCGCCAATCCCACCTATCGTGATCTGTTTCCGGAGAAACCACCCGAAGGCTTGATCCCATCCTGTGCGGAGACGGGCATCATCGGCGCGCTGACGGGCGTGATCGGCACGTTGATGGCGATGGAGGCAATCAAGCTCGTAACCGGCATTGGCGAACCCCTGGTCGGGCGGCTGCTGTTGTACGACGCTCTTGCCGCGCGCTTCGACATCATCCGTTACAAGCGTCGCGAGACGCACCCGGCGGCTGAATGATCCAAATCCATCGCATCGACCAAGACTTCAACCGGTGGACAGACCTCCTGGCTCTCATCCAAGCCTCGCTCCGCTACATGGATGGCATGATCGATCCGCCGTCCTCGGCGAAGCTGCTGACACTGGACACGTTGAAGCACAAGGCGGCTAGCGAGCTTGCCTTCGTGGCGGTGGCGGAGAACAAGATCGTCGGCTGCATCTTCTGCCGACTGGAGGCTCCGGAGTGCCTTTATGTCGGCAAGCTTGCCGTCTTGCCGGACACGCAAGGCAAAGGGGTCGGTTACAGACTGCTGGAAGCGGCTGAAGCCGTCGCGAAAGAGAACGGCTTCAACAAGCTGCGGCTGGAAACGCGGGTAGAACTGAAGGCGAACCACGCTACCTTCTCCCGCTGGGGCTTCTTCCGGACTGCCGAACGATCTCACCCCGGCTATGAGCGGGTGACGTTCGTCGAGATGGTGAAATCGCTGGACAGGCCTGCCACGTCCTAGACCAGAAAGCCGTTCCGCCTTTACCTGGTTTACATCCTGCCCGGGAGGACGCGGTTAGGCGGCCGGTGGCCGTCAAAGAAGGTGCGGATGTTTATGATCACTTTGTCGCCCATATCGATGCGGCCTTCAATGGTCGCAGAGCCCATGTGCGGCAGCAGGACGACGCGACCTTCATTGGCGAGCTTGATCAGTTTCGGGTTGATCGCAGGCTCGTTCTGGTACACGTCGAGACCTGCGCCCGCGATCCTGCCATCCCTCAGCAACTGGATCATCGCAGCTTCATCGATGATGTCGCCGCGAGCGGTGTTGACGATGATAGAGGTCGGCTGCATCAGCGCCAGCCGGCGTGCCGAGAGGAGATGGAAGGTCGCGGGGGTCGACGGACAATTCACCGACACCACGTCAACGCGCGCGAGCATCTGGTCCAGGCTGTCCCAGTAGGTTGCCTCCAGCTCCTCTTCCGTCGCCGAGTGCACACGTTTGCGGTTGTGGTAGTGTATGGAAAGCCCGAAGGCCTTGGCCCGGCGCGCGACGGCAGTGCCGATGCGGCCCATTCCGACGATGCCGATGCGCTTGCCCCAGATCCGGCGGCCCAGCATCCAGGTCGGGGACCAGCCTGCCCAGTCGGTCGAATGATCCGTCAGGATCCGCGCCCCTTCCGTCAACCTCCGGGAGACAGCAAGGATCAGCGCCAAGGTCATGTCAGCCGTGTCTTCGGTCAGGACATTGGGAGTATTGGTAACCGTGATGCCCTTCTTGGCCGCCGCATCGATGTCGATGTGATCCGTCCCGTTCGAGAAGCTGGCAATTAACTTGAGATCGGGACCGGCCTCGGAGATCAATGCCTCGTCTATGCGGTCGGTAACGGTTGGCACCAGGACGTCTGCAGTCCTCATCGCAGCCACCAGTTCTTCGCGTGTTCGTGGGCTGTCGTCGATGTTGAGGCTCGCGTCGAACAGTTCGCGCATGCGCGTCTCGACGGCATCCGGCAACTTCCGCGTGATGTAAACCCTAGGCTTCTTCTTGGCTGTCATGGCGGCGTGTTCAGAGGTCCTTAACCAAGTCGCGCGATATTCAACGCATCCAGGGCGTTTCTACCAGACCCGTCAGCGAAGACAAACAAAACCTATCTGGGCTGAGTTTGTCGCGGCTGCGCCCGACAGCGATCCCGACGACCGGTTAAGCCGGTCCGGCAGAATTCGGAACGGCACGATGCGTAGCGTCATCCTCATACCCCTGCTCGCAGCCTTGATCGGCTTCACCACTTCCCTCGCCGATGCCACTCCTGCATTCGCGCAGAGCGCCGGCAAGGGAGCAAGCGGACTGCCCCTTCCGCGGTTCGTCAGCCTGAAGTCAAAGCGGGTTAACATCCGGATTGGCCCGAGCACGGACTATCCTGTTTCCTGGATGTACATGAAGTCCGGGACGCCGATGGAGATCATCCAAGAATACGATAACTGGCGCAGGGTGCGCGACGCCGATGGCACCGAGGGCTGGGTCAACCAGGCGCTCCTATCCGGAGAGCGTACGGCAATTGCCGCGCCATGGATGCGCGGCAAGGGCGATGAGGTCTTCGTCAACATGCGCCGAGAGCCACAAGGTGGCTCCCAGGTCCTGGCAAAACTTCAGCCGGGGGTCGTCATCACCATAAACGAGTGCAACGGGGACTGGTGCCACGCCCTTGCCGGCAGCGCCGAGGGCTGGGTAAACCAGGCAGAGATATGGGGAGCCTATCCCGGCGAGGCTTTCAAGTAGAGCCGCTAGATAAGTCCTTTGGCGATAGCTGCGTCCTTGAGGGACTGCATTGGCCGCGGCCCAATCTGCTGGATGACGATCGCCGCCGACAAGCAGCCGATCTTGCCGCAATCGCCGAGCGAGCGCCCTTGCGTATAGCCATAAAGGAAGCCCGCAGCGAAGAGATCTCCGGCACCCGTTGTGTCGACAAGCTCTGCCACCGGATAGGCATCGATTTTCACCCGCTCCTCTCCGCGTAGGATGATCGCACCCTCCTCGCTTAGCGTGACCGCCGCAAGCTTGCAGTCATTAGCCATCTTCGTCAGTGCCAGTTCGAAATCCTCCGTCTCGTAAAGAGAAAGGGCTTCCTGTTTGTTGGCAAAGACGATGTCGACAGTTCCCGATTGCATGAGGTCGAGGAACTCTGCGCGATAGCGGTCGACGCAGAATGGATCGGAAAGCGTCATCGAAACCTCTCGCCCGTTTTCATGAGCGATGCGGGCGCAATGGAGGATTGCCTCCTTCGCGCGCGGTGGGTCCCAAAGGTAGCCTTCGAAATAGGTCACCGCGGAATCGGCAACCACGCCCGGCTCGACATCCTCCGGCCCGAGCTCGACGCAGGCTCCGAGATAGGTGTTCATCGAGCGCTCGCCATCCGGCGTCACGAAAATCATCGAACGGGCTGTCGGTGGGTGAGATCCCTCTGGCTTCGTCTCGTAATGAACGCCCTGCGCTCGAATGTCGTGCTGAAAGATCGCGCCAAGCTGATCCTGTGCAACCTTGCCGAAGTAAGCCGCCCGCCCGCCAAGGCCCGCGATTCCCGCAGCCGTGTTGCCTGCCGAACCGCCTGATGCCTCGACTGCCGGTCCCATCTTCCCATAAAGAAGTTCCGCCCGCTCGGCATCGATGAGGTTCATTGCGCCCTTGATGATGTCGTTCTCGCTCAAGAAGCGATCTTCGCATCGCGCGATGATATCAACGATTGCATTGCCGACCGTGAGGACGTCGAATCTGGACATTCAGCCAGGCCCCTGTAGTTGTTCATCGAAAGTCGGCGTGTTCTCGCATATGCGAAACCAAAACTATAGAGGGAAACGGAGCACGAATTCGCACCGGTCTCTTCATCCCATCCCTGCCTGGCGGCAATGATCAAAAAATCTCCGCCACATCCTCAGAAAGAACCCCTGTGTCTGCCACCTTCTTCAACGTTGCTCCGGTTTTCCTGCTCATCCTGATCGGCTGGGTCGTGGCACGCACCGGCATCCTGAATGAGGCCACAGGCGATGCGCTCGGCGAATTCGTGTTCAAGATCGCCGTGCCGATGCTGATCTTTCATACCCTTGCCGATGCGCATTTCGAAGGCGTGTCGCCGTTTCGTCTGTGGTGCGCGTATTTCGCGGGTGTTGCGGTGACCTGGACCGCCGGGCATCTGATCGCCAAGCATCTGTTCAAGCGAGACGACAAGATCGGCGTGATCGCCGGTGTGTCGGCGGCCTTCGCCAACAATGTCTTCATTGGCTTGCCTCTGGTCGGGCGTTCGGTCGGCGACGATGGTCTTGTTGCACTTTCCATCCTGCTTGCGATCCACCTGCCGCTGATGATGATTGTAGGTACGATCCTGATGGAGCGAGCAAGCGTCTTGGTCGACGGTGGCAAAGGGCGAGGCCTGAGGGCAATTCTGCGTCAGGTGGGGTCCAACCTCATCCGCAACCCCCTGGTGATCGCGCTCGCTGCAGGTCTTGCGTTCAATCTCTCCGGTCTGGGATTGACGCCAGTCGTCAACACCGTGGTGACGCAGCTTGCGGGAGCGGCCGGACCGGCAGCCTTGATCTCTATCGGCATGGCACTCACGAAGTATCCCGTGCGCGGAAACATCGGTCTGACTGCGGGCATCGCCGGCCTGAAGTTGTTTCTGTTGCCCGCGGGCGTCTACGCCATGAGCCGCGTGCTCGGGTTAAGCCCTGCATGGACTGCTGCGATGGTCCTGACGTCTTCCGTGCCAACAGGCATCAACGCCTGGCTGATCGCGCACCGCTTCCGGTCGGGTCAGAACATCGCGGCGTCGACAATCAGCGTGACAACCGCCTTCGGGATATTATCCGTGAGCTTCTGGGCCTGGTTGCTGGCATAGCAGATCAAGCCAGTCCCGCCCCCTCAACGAAAGAAGCCCGACCAAGAGGCCGGGCTTCTATCGTACTTCTTTTTCTGTTCATCCGGATCAGTTGGCCGGCGCAGGCTGCTCGCCGGCAGGAGCGGGTTGCTCGGCAGGTGCTGCGGGCGCAGCAGGAGCAGGTTCTTCGGCTGCCGGAGCAGCAGGCGCATCGGCTGCCGGGGCTTCACCAGCGGGGGCGGCAGGAGCTTCACCAGCGGGCGCCGCACCGTCAGCGGCCGGAGCCGCGGCTTCGGGCGCGGGAGTTTCACCCTCTGCTGCCGGAGCAGCACCTTCCGCGGCAGGAGCGGCTGCGTCCTCGGCAGGAGCTGCAGCTGCCGGATCCGGCAACGGGGCGGGATTGTCCGACAGCGAGCGGAGATAGGCAATGACATTGGCGCGTTCTTGGTCCGCTTTAAGGCCGGCGAAGCCCATGGCAGTCCCAGGGATGTGCTGCTTCGGCGCCTCGAGGAAGTAGCTCAGGTGGTCGTAATCCCAAACCACCGAGCCGCCCTCGGAGAAGTCCCGCATGGCAGCCGAATAGCTGAATCCTTCGTGACCAGCGATCGGGCGGTTGACGACATCCCAGAGTCCAGGGCCTACCTTGTTGGCCCCGCTCTGGTCCGCGGTGTGACAGCTCGCACACTTCCTGAAGGAGGACTCGCCGGCTGCCGGATCGGCGCTGGCAAGGAGCGTGGCGATCGGAACCGCAGCCTCTTCTTCCGCGGCGCCTGCTTCACCGCTCGTTTCCGCGGCGACAATGGCGAAGCCTTCCTGCTCCGGCGCTGCTGCATGCCAGATGCCTTCGGAAGCAATCGAAACCGTCATCATCACGAAAACGGTGGCAAGAAAGGCTCCTACCGCCATGTTCACGTACGAGTTCATTTGCAAACGCTCCTTTGCAACCGCCAAGGTACAGGCGGGCCATCTTGAAATCGCGCGGAACCTATGTCTTTTGCATTGCGGTTGCAACACGATTATACGGCGGCGCGTGAGACTTTTTGACACTGATCAATGCGCTTTTGAAGGCTCTTCATGACTGAAAATGCTCACAACCGGACCCTCGTGCTTATCCCTGCCCGGATGGCATCAACACGGCTGCCGGGAAAACCGCTCGCAGACATCGCCGGACTGCCGATGATCGTGCAGGTGGCGCAGCGTGCTCGGGAAGCAAATGTTGGGCGAATCATCGTCGCAGTCGACCATCAGGATACCTATGATGTCGTCGCATCTGCGGGATTCGAGGTGGTGATGACGAGCCCGGATCATCAATCAGGTTCCGACCGCATCTACGAGGCAATTCAAAAGGCCGATCCAGAAGGCAGGATCGAGACGGTCGTAAACGTTCAGGGTGACCTTCCGACGATCGAGCCGGATGTCGTGCGGGCGGCCCTCAGGCCGCTGCAGAACGCGGACGTCGACATCGCCACGCTCACGGTGGCGATCACCGACGAGCATGAAAAAACCAACCCAAACGTGGTGAAGGTCGTGGGGTCGCCGCTTTCACCAACACGGCTGCGGGCGCTCTATTTTACGCGTGCCACAGCCCCCTATGGTGACGGGCCGCTCTACCATCACATCGGATTGTACGCCTATCGACGGGCGGCGCTCGAGCGCTTCGTTTCACTCGGCCAATCTGTGCTTGAGAAGCGGGAGTCGCTGGAGCAGTTGCGGGCGCTTGAAGCCGGTATGCGCATCGATGTGGAGATCGTTGACTCGGTTCCCCTTGGTGTCGATACTCCCGCCGATCTTGAAAAGGCTCGGGCAATTCTGGCCAGCCGCTCCTCCTGAGGCGCTCCTCCATGAACAAGACAACCAACAAGATCGCCTTCCAGGGCGATTTCGGGGCCAATTCGGACATGGCCTGCCGAGACATGTTCCCTTCCATGGACCCGCTGCCTTGCCCGACCTTCGAGGACGCATTCGTGGCCTTGGATAACGGCGACGCCGATTTGGCGATGATCCCGATCGAGAATACCATCGCCGGACGTGTCGCAGACATCCATTACCTGCTGCCGGAATCGCGGCTGCACATCATCGGCGAATACTTCATGCCGATCCGCTTCCAGCTCATGGTGCTGCCGGGTGTCACGCGGGAAGAAGTGCGGACGGTGCACAGCCACATCCACGCGCTCGGCCAGTGCCGCAAGATCATACGCTCCAACGGGTGGAAAGCGTTCGTCGCGGGCGACACGGCCGGCGCCGCCAAGCTGGTGGCCGAGAAAGCCGATCGCTCGATGGCCGCTCTGGCGCCACGCCTTGCCGCGGAACTTTACGGCTTGGACATCCTTGCCGAGAATGTCGAGGACACGGAAAACAACGTCACCCGTTTCGTGGTCCTGTCTCGCGATGAGGTCTGGGCAAAGCGCGAGGACGATGCGGAAATCATCGTCACCACCTTTGTCTTCAACGTGCGCAACATCCCGGCAGCGCTCTACAAGGCCATGGGTGGCTTTGCGACGAACGGCGTGAACATGACGAAGCTTGAGAGCTACCAGCTCGGCGGCAAGTTCGTCGCGACGCAGTTTTATGCCGATATCGAAGGCCATCCCGACGACGCGCCTGTTCGACGGGCATTGGAGGAGCTGCGTTTCTTCTCCGAAAAGGTCCGCATTCTGGGCGTCTACAAGGGCCACCCGATGCGTGGCGCCTTGCAGACTGCCTGAAGCGCCTCACGGCCAATCGATCCAGTCGCGAATCAAGCGATAGGCAATGGCGCCGGCCGGCGGGGCGAAAAGTCCCTCACCCGGCCTGCCTTCGAGAAGGTGCCTGACTTCGTCGCGCGAAAACCAGCGGCAGTCGGCTATTTCCTGCTGGTCGATCGTGATCTCGGTCGAGGTCGCTTGCGCATAGCAGCCGATCATCAGTGAATGCGGCATCGGCCAGGGCTGAGAAGCATGGTAGCGGACTCTCCCAGTCCGGATGCCCGACTCCTCGAATATTTCCCGACGCACAGCATGTTCGATCGTTTCACCGGGTTCAACGAAGCCCGCCAGGCAGGAGAACAACCCCTCCTGAAAATGGTGGCTGCGGCCAAGCAAGCAGCAATCCCGCTCTTCGTCCACAACGAGCATGATGGCCACCGGATCGGTGCGCGGAAAGGTCATGTTCTGGCATTGTGTGCAGACGCGCCGGTAGCCGCCCGCGCGGCTCTCTGTCAGCCCGCCACACTTGCCGCAGTATCGGTTGTTGAGGTTCCAGTGGATCAGCGCCGCACCCTGCGCCGCTTCTCCGAGCAGTTCCTCATCGAGCAGTCCGTCGCGGTAAAGTGCACGTGCTTCCGTCGGCTTGAAGTTTGCATCCAGATCCTCCGCTGCAACGCCAACCGGCACGGCAATCCGAGGCTCCCCCGTTTCACGATATCCTAGGAGCACCGCGTTGTCGTAATCAGGCTGAAGGTCAGCCAACTCGTAGGCTGCAAAGAGAGGATCTAGAACCTGGCCATCATGTTTCAGGATAAGCCGGCTGCCGGTAAAGGCGAGGATGTGAGTGCCCTCTACCTTCAATGCCTGCTCAAGGCAGTCATCGTCCCGATACTCCGACTGCCGGTCGAGGGTGTTGCCGGAAAACGCCGTAAGACTGCTCGCTTCGGGATGCGGGGCATCGATATCGAAAAGGGAATTCTTCATATCAGAGGGCTTCGATCAGCTTCGTGAGGAGTTCCTGTTGTGCGCCTGCTTTGTAGGGTTCGGCACTCCCGTGACCCCAGATGGGCCCCGGCCAATTGGGATCCCCTTCGCTGCGAGCAATGACATGGACGTGCAACTGGCTGACGATATTGCCCAGAGATCCAACATTGATCTTGCGGGCACCGGTGGCGCCCTTCAATGCTGCAGCCACGGCATTCGTTTCGAAGGTCAGCAGCGTTTGGTCCAGAGGAGTGAGCTCGAAAATCTCTGTCACTCCATTACGCTGGGGCACAAGCATGAGCCACGGCCAACGGCGGTCCTTCATCAGCCGAAGCTGGCAGAGGCCCAGA
This sequence comes from Pseudomonadota bacterium, assembly GCA_023399635.1. Taxonomy (GTDB): domain Bacteria; phylum Pseudomonadota; class Alphaproteobacteria; order Rhizobiales; family Rhizobiaceae; genus Neorhizobium. The sequence continues at coordinate 202 of JAEWOP010000238.1, read as the reverse complement.
ACCGTCACCAGTTCGGAATCCCGCTCAAGCCTCTCGTCCAGCGCAAATTGTACCAAAGGCCGCTCCTCCCTCTCATGAAGCTCCGTCTTTTTTTGACAGGCTTCGCTTGCATTTGCCAGCGTAATTGCCGATATGTCCCATCGGGAGGTTGGTGGTGGACGAGCCACTCGCCAACCGGGTCAGGTCCGGAAGGAAGCAGCCC